>SXSS01000043.1 GCA_005792145.1 Planctomycetia bacterium
GTATTGCGTCCAGGATATGTGCCCACGCAAGTTTCGATCGTGCCAGAGCCTGAAGGTCGCCTGCCGAAATTGGAACCGATCTCGTTGCTCGTTGATATCTCCCCGATCAACTGTGTTGAATTCGAATCACTCGCAGATCTTGCGGTGGTTCAGGTTCGATTGATTCCAATTGTCCAAGAAAAAGTGCGCGTGAATGTTCGTGACGAACAAGGCGCGCCCCTGGCAAATGTTGATGTGATTCTCGAGACTGGACTTTTCCTTCCCAAGGAGGGAGTCGAAGGGGAATGGGGTCGCCCACCGATTGAGCAAATCGTCACCGACGCATCAGGAGTTGCGGTGATGACCTCGCACATCGGACTGCGGAACTATATATATGTGCGGATGCTTGGCAAAGAAAGTCAGCTTGTCGCATTAGAACGACTTGCCGATCGCAAGAACATCAATGTGACTTTGCGTTCTATTTCGTCCAAGCCCGCTGTCATTCGAGTGATCGACGGTAAGAGTGGCGCGCCCATCGCAGGCGCAGATGTCGAACTTGGCAAGCAATTCGATGGGATCGCCCGTGATCCCAATGGTTGGTCGGTCAAGACCGACGCGAACGGTTGCACCCCGGAAGTTTCGATTCCAGATTTTTCGGAGTTGATCGTGACAGCATCCGCAGAAAAATATCTGATGCGTCGGCGAATGCTGATTTGGCAGGCGGTCGATGCCAAAAAACCGGTGGAGATCGAACTCGATCGCAAATGATGCCTCGCCTGCGATGAGCGGTTGATTCGCTCAATCGTTTATTCTCTCGCCCATGCGATCGTTCAAGACGAATCATTGGAATATTCTGATCGGTCTGGTTCTTGGAGCGATCGTCGGGATCGTCAGCCACGAAATTGCGGATCGATCGCAAGTTTTGAATGGTTGGTTGAACTTTGCCACGGACACGGTCGCATATCCAATTGGACAGATTTTTCTGCGCTTACTTTTTATCGTGGTAGTGCCGTTGGTCTTCGCATCGCTTGCCGCGGGAGTTGCCAGGCTTGGGAATCTTTCCAAATTGGGACGCATTGGAGGTCGCACCCTTGCTTTCTTTCTGCTGACCACATCTTTCTCCGTGTTGATCGGTCTTGTCGCAATGAATCTTTTTCAACCTGGAAGCGGTTTCAATCCTGAAACACGCGCCGAGTTGATGACAACATTCGAACAAGACTCGGCGAAGTTGGCGGTTACAGCGACGGCGCAGCAGGTTGAAACCACCATCATGCGTGTCAATCAGATCCTCGACATGTTCTTGCCACGGAACATAATTGGTGCGATTACCCAAATGCAAATGTTGCCACTGATTGTGTTTGGGATTTTGTTTGGCATCGCACTCAGCCTGCAATCGCCTCGGCGCAGAGATGAAATGTCAACATGGCTTGACACAATCTCTGATGCGATGGTCAGCATTGTCGGATTTGCAATGCGCTTGGCACCATATGCGGTCTTTTGCCTCATTTTCGTTGTGATGAGCAAGTTTGGCGCGCAGTTGCTGGTCAAGCTTTCGTTCTATGTATTGATCGTGATCGGTTGCTATCTGATTCAGTTGTTCATTATGTATCCAATATTGTTGCGAACAATCGCCAAGCGAAATCCCATCGACTTCTTTCGCCGATCAATCCCGATAATGGTCACTGCATTTTCAACTTCATCAAGCAACGCAACATTGCCGACATCGATGCAAGTCAGTCAACGCGATTTGGGTATTCGACCAACTGTGGCGGGATTCGTTTTGCCACTTGGAGCAACCATCAACATGAATGGCACCGCACTCTTCGAAGGCTGTGTGGTTTTGTTTGTCGCGCAAGTCTTCGGCATCGAACTGCCTATTGCTCAACAGGGGATCATTCTTCTGTTGTGCGTCATCAGTTCGATTGGCGTTGCGGGGGTTCCAGGAGGATCGCTTCCTCTCTTGATGATTGTGATGGCTCAAGTCGGAGTTCCTTCGGCTGGAATTGCCATCGTGCTTGGTGTTGACAGATTGCTCGATATGGGGCGGACGGTGGTGAATGTCATGGGCGATATTGTCACGGCGGCGTATGTGGAAAGCGCCGAGCAACGCGAGGATGTCCGCGCCGGTTTGCGCGTGGATGGGCGCGTGGACGCGGCATAATAATTTTTCCACGAATTGAAGCCTCGACTCAAACCTTCACTTTGCCTATTCTCTTGTGATGATCGGCAGTGCAACCAAACCTCTCGGCTCTGAAGCAATCACCCATGGAATTCGCATTCAAGTTGTCCCAAGTTTCATGGACTCTCATTCGGATATCGAGCAAGGGCGATTCATTTTTTCATACAAGATTCATATGACAAATGAAGGGACGGAGCGTGTTCGACTTGTCAGTCGTACGTGGAAAATTGTTGATGCAGACGGAACGCACAACGAAGTCAACGGCCCTGGCGTTGTTGGTCAACACCCAGACTTGGCAGTCGGTGAAACGTTCGAGTATTCCAGTTTCTGTCCATTGCCAACAGCATGGGGAACGATGGAAGGGCACTTGCTCTTCGAGCGCGAGGACAAATCAACATTCGAGGCGCAGGTCGCTCGTTTCTATTTCGCCGCTCCAACAACTTGAACGAGTCAGTCGAGCGTTCATTCCATTCGACGAAATCTTTTTTCAGGGGTATTCTTGACTTCAATGCATCCTGGCGCTGAAGGTGAAACAAAGATTTTCAGAACACAAGCGATCCAATCGGTGGGTGGACGAAACCGACTCAACTCTCTCAGCCCGATGATCACGCCTCAGATGTGGGTGCTGACAACGGCACTCGGATTTCTTCTCTTGGCGGTTGTGATCTGGGGATTCGCGGGGCGTATTCCTTTGACAGTGCAAGGTCAAGGAATTTTTGTGCGCGGGGAGAGGTTGGATACGGTGAATGCTTCATGTGAAGGTCTGATTCGCAAGATGAATAAGCACACCGGAGATCGGGTCAAGGCAGGAGAATGCATCGCCACAATTTGCAAGAGCGCAAGTTCTACAGAAGAACTCGCACAAGTTCTGGCCTCAACGGATGGAGTGGTTGTATCGATCGAAGCGGAAGATTGGGACTTTGTCGCAAGCGGTCAAATTATCGCTGTGATTGCCACGGGAAATGTGGCTCCAATCTGTATCGGCTTTGTTTCTCTAGCTGATGGAAAGCGTGTCGTTGCAGGAATGCCGGTTCGAATTGCGTTCAGTCATGGCGATTCATACGGTGATGCGCAAGCGATTGGACAAGTAAAGTCAATTGACGATTTTGTCACGAGTCCCGATCACATGTTTGGACGCGTGCCGAGTCAAACGCTTGTCGCTTCAATACAGGAACGATTTGGAAACGTCACCGCAATTGTTGTGGCGCTCGAACTGGATCCGCAAGGCAAGGCCGGACTTCAATGGACTTCACGCTTGACTGGACAAGGAACTGTAACGAGTGGAACTCCGTGTGACATCGAGATCATCGTGCGTGAGATTCGTCCCGCATCGCTCATCTTGCCTGGCTTCGGCCAAGATGATGGCTTGTCGCCATGAGTGAATTGAGCGCCGAAGAGCCAATTGATTCTGAAGAAATTCCGCCCGAGATTCCGTTGGGAAAGGCTCGTATGGCTCGCGTGCCCACGACAATGCAAGTGGTTGCCGCCGAATGCGGGGCAGCGTGTTTGGCGAGCGTCCTCGGGTTTTATCGAGCATATCGACCGCTCGAAGAAGTTCGAGAAGCAGTTGGTGTTGATCGCGATGGATCAAATGCACTACGAATCGTTCGTGCGGCAAGACACTTTGGACTTGAAGCAGAAGGCATCCGATGCGAGCCAGAAAACTTTGATGAAATCACGCTGCCAGCGATTCTGTTTTGGGGTCTGAATCATTTTGTGGTCTTAGAAGGATGGACCAAGAGCGGTTATCGAATTATGGATCCTGCGCTCGGTCGGCGCCTGGTTTCGCCCGAAGAATTCAATCAAGAATTCACTGGCGTCGTGGTGCAAATGCAACCGAACGAAGAATTCGTGGAAACTGGCAGTCCACCTTCATCTCTCAGTTTGGTTATGGGTTGGATGCGCGGCGCTGGCGTTGCGGTGTGGTTGACTGTGTTTGTTGGTCTGCTGCTGGCCGTGCCAATGGTGGCAATTCCTGGAATCACAGCAACATTCGTTGACACGGTTCTCGCCGAAGAGCGCGCAGATTGGATGAAATGGATTCTCGGTGGCGCAATCATCGCGCTGATTCTTCAATCGGGCTTGATCGTGATCCAGCAACTAATTCTCGCACAAGTCGAACAGCAATTGTCGTTGGAACGCACGTCCGACTTTCTTCAGCAACTGTTTCGTATGCCAACGACATTCTTTGCACAGCGATATCCCGGCGATATTGCAGAACGCGTTGCAAGTAATGATGGAGTTGCGGGGTTGCTCGCATCGAAGTTTGCGCCTGCGATCATTCAGATTTTTACGCTTATTGTTTTTCTCGCCGCGATTTTTTGGATCAATATTCCGATGGGAATCATGTCTTTTCTCGCGGTGAGCGCAACTTTGTCTCTGCTGTTCTTTGCGGCTCGATCTCGAGTCGATCAGGCGCAATCACTCCAACAGCAAGAAGGTATGAAGCAAGGAGCGATCATCGCTGGACTGCTGACTCTGGAGTCACTCAAAGCAAGTGGACGTGAAGCAGATTTCTTCGGTCGTTCAATGGGATTCGCAGAGCGCGTGAGCGCTGCACGCCAGCGCGCAAGCATCCTTTCGAATGCGGTCAGCATTATTCCATCTTGGTTCCAAGCATTGGTTGTGACTGTTCTCGTTCTGTCCTTTGGTGGATGGCAAGTGATGCAAGGAGATTTGACAATTGGAATGTTGCTTGGCTTGCAAATTCTTTTGCTTGGATTTATGACGCCTGTAACTCAGTTGGCTGAGCTGATTCGAGAAATTCAGACTGTTCGGGCGGATCTTGGGCGACTTGATGATGTGATGTGCCACGCTGTGGATCGACTTGCGTGTGATCCGAGCGTTGATGATGCGCGTCAGTTTGAATATGCGGATGGCAATTTGGAGTTGCGCAATATCACCTTCGGCTATGGCCACGGACAGGAACCACTCCTTGAGGATTTTTCTCTCAAGATTGCTTCTGGAGGCCGCGTCGCAATTGTCGGAGGAACTGGATCTGGCAAATCAACTGTCGCGCGTCTCGCAGCAGGATTGATCGATCCGTGGGAAGGTGAAATTCTGATCGATGGTCAATTCATTGGGGACATTCCTCGACATGTCCGTGCCGCAAGTATCGGCACTATTTTTCAGCGTGCGGCTTTTTTTGAAGGAACAATCCGCGAGAATCTTTCTCTGTGGGATGTCGATATTCCAGATGCATGGATGATCGAAGCTCTTGAAGATGCGCAACTTTCAGATTTAGTCGCGAGTCGTGGCGGGCTCGATCAAATTATTTCTGAAGGCGGTTCGAATTTTTCTGGAGGCGAAGCTCAACGATTGGATATCGCCCGCGCACTTTCCCGCAGACCAGCAATATTGATTATGGATGAGGCAACCAGCGCGCTGGATCCAGTCACCGAACTTGCGCTGGACGCGGCGCTTCGACGGCGAGGAGTCACATGTCTTGTCGTCGCACATCGATTGAGCACGATCAGAGATGCGGATGAAATCATCGTGCTTGATGGTGGCATCGTTGTGGAGCGCGGCACACACGATCAACTATTGGCGCTCGGTGGCGTGTATCAAAATCTGATTGCGGGTGATAAATCATGAGCGATGAATCCATTTCTGCAATCGAAGCGGCGGCCATACTTGGTGGTGAGAGTTTTTATATCGATCGGCGAAGTCAGATCGACTTGGGAAATCTCAAAGATGTCATCGTGATCGCGAAGGGTTCCGTCGTGCTTTTCGCTCGGAGTTCTTCGCAAAAACGACGTCACAGAATTGGCGTCGTCTTGCCTGGCGCTGTGCTGGTTGGTCTTGCACCAGGAGTTGAAATTGTTCCAGTCACGGAAACAGAGGCGATTCGAATTCCGTTGGCTAAAGTCGAAAATTTGCCGGCAGGTTCTCCATTCGAAATTGCGCTATGCGCTGGAATTGGCTCGACCCTTTCCGCTTGCGGATCTGCATTGCCTGCGAAGGCAACATTGGCGATTGCGCGAAGTCGATGCGCGACAGAATTGGAGCGGCGAGGCGCTTCGGTGATTGAAACATCATTTGCTCGGCATATGCGTCGACTTGTGAATGTCGCAAGTGCCCGTTTGTCCTTTCCTGACGAATTGAAAACAATGATTACGCAGAAGTCGGGTGGGGCGAATGAACTTCCCGATTCGCGACTTCCACCAATTGTGCGTGCGTGCTCGCAGATCGCCCAAAGCATCGGTTGCGACCCGTCCACAATTCCAAGCAGAATCCCAAGAGATAACACAAGAAAACCAGAACAGATCTTTGCCCATGTTTCTGGTCTTGGAATCCGTCCAGTCTTTCTTGATGCAGGTTGGTGGAATTCTGGAGTTGGCGCACTGTTGGCTTTCAAAGCCGACGATCAATCGCCCGTTGCAATTCTGCCGTCTGCGAAGGGAATGGTGGCGTATATTCACTCGGCGGGTGCGACGAATGGGCCGATTGTCGTTGACAAAAAATTTGCAGCTGAATTGTCTGGCGTCGCCTCGCAGTTTCATCCCACGCTCTCCAATAACCAATCAACCCTCCC
The DNA here is from genome assembly GCA_005792145.1 of Planctomycetia bacterium. Lineage (GTDB taxonomy): Bacteria > Planctomycetota > Phycisphaerae > Phycisphaerales > SM1A02 > F1-60-MAGs104. The sequence continues at coordinate 6,693 of SXSS01000043.1, forward strand.
AGAATTTTTACGCTTTGTGATTCAAGGGTCCGAGCGAGATTTTATTCGCGCATTCGTGATCTCTGGCCTGGGATCTTTGATCAATCTCGCAATCCCGATTGCGACAGGAGTTCTGGTTGCAAGCGTCTTGCCGAGTGGGAATAAAATGGGGCTCATCTTCCTCGGTCTGGTTCTTCTTGGAACCACGATCGCCGCGGCCGCATGCGGATATGTCGTCTCGAATCTATTACTGCGAGCGGAGACTCGCATCGCAAGCCGTGCGCTTGCTGGAATCTTGGATCGTTGCTTACGCATGCCGACGGATTTCTTCCGCACATTCACAAGCGGTGATCTGGCGGATCGCATTTTGTCTGTGGGCGATCTGCAAACTATTTTGTCTGGAGCGGCAATCTCGGCGATTATGGCTGGTGTTTTTTCGGTGATGTATCTCGCCGTGATGTTGTATGTCAACACAACAGCCGCACTGATTGGAGCAGGCCTGCTGACTGTGGCTGTTATCTTCAGCGTGTTACTCAGTGCTGGTCGCTCTCAACTCTCCACGGTGATTTTGGAGGGACAGGGAAAACTTTCCACAATGGTGCTGCAGTTTATTGGCGGTATCGACACGATTCGCAGCGCATCTGCGGAGCAATTTGCCATGCTTCGTTGGATCAATCGCTTCCGCGGCGTTCGGTCAGCAACGATGAGAATTCGTCGCCTCGAAAGAATCTTTGACATATTTGCCACAGGCTTTCCATTGATCTGCCTGATGATTTTCTGGATTCTCTTTCTCCCGACGGATTCTGGTGGTGTGCTTCAAATGAAACAGTTTGGTGCGACAGAACGCGTGGCGCAATACCTCGTGTTTAACAGCGCGTTTGTCGCAGCGCTCTATTCGGTTCTCGAATTCGGTGAGAGGTTGGGCGATCTCGCATCGCTGCGATCAATCTTGCGCCGCATCGCGCCGATCTTGGCGGCGCCATCGGAACGAACCGCGAATCGCGAGCAGCCTGGTGTGCTTTCAGGACGAATCGATATTGAAGATGTGCGATTTTCATATCCCGGAACTGCAAATGAGGTGCTCTCTGGAGTCACAATGCACATCGCGGAAGGGGAGAGCGTCGCTATCGTCGGCGTATCGGGCAGCGGTAAGTCAACGTTGACTCAGTTGATTCTTGGAATGCGTCAGCCAAGCTTGGGCGAAGTTATTTTCGACGGCAAAGCTCTTGGGAGATTGGATGTCGTGTCGGTTCGACGCCAAATCGGAGCGGTGATTCAAAACACGCGAGTGATTCCCGGAAGTATCTTGGATAATATTGTCGGAAGCACGCTCCTTACTGCCAAAGATGCGCAAGCGGCGATCGTTGCGGCTGGGTTTGGGGATGAAGTCGCAAAAATGCCGATGGGCGTTCACACCTATGTCACAGATCAAACACTCTCTGGCGGTCAAGTGCAGAAGTTGATGATCGCAAGAGCATTGGTCACTCGCCCTCGCATCCTAATTTTCGACGAAGCGACCAGTGCGCTTGACGAAATTTCCCAGGCGCAGGTCGTGCAAAGCCTCGAGAATTTGAAGTCAACTCGAATCATCATCGCGCATCGGCTGAGCACGGTTCGAAAGGTCGACAAAATTTATGTGATGGAAGCGGGACGAATTGTTCAATCCGGCAATTTCACAGAACTCCTCGCAGTCGACGGGCCATTCAAAGAAATGGCTCGTCGTCAGATGATCGATTCGAAGGATGATTCGCAGATTTGATATGCCCTGGAATCAAAGCCCTGGAATTTAAAAAGCAGTCAGCGGCCGTTCAGGAGCAAGAACGGACGCCGACTGCAATGCATTCAATCACACAACGCGGTCGAGCGTCTGACTCAGACAACGCTTTTAGCGCTTTGGCCTCCGAGACTGGCGTGAGGCACTTGAGTTGCGAGCGACACGGCTCGCGCCGCCTCCGCTTGCTTTGGCAAGATCTGCATCGGACAGTTTTACGGACTTCGTATTGGTCTTTGACGTCTTGGACGTATTCGCTGGCGTTGGTGACATGAAGATTTCCTTCCTTTGAATTTGAGGCTTGCGATCTACGCAATCGAAAGACTCAGATATAAAGAAAGTACGATACATTTTTACTATGGCAAATGCAGAGACTGATTTCTAGTGAACAATTTTATAAAATCAAAGAATTTCACGATCGCCGTGGTCGGCGCAACAGGAGCCGTTGGAGCGGAATTTATCGAATTGCTTGGCGTAAACGGGGTTTCTGCCGATAGAGTCAGACTTTTCGCAAGCGAGAGATCGGCCGGTCGGACAATTTCTGTTTGCGGGAAGTCGGTGGTTGTCGAAACGCTCAAGTCAGGTTGTTTCGATGGCGTGGGCATCGCATTCTTCTCTGCTGGCAAGGGAATTTCCAAGTCATGGGCGGCTTTGGCGGTTGCAGCAGGTGCGTGGGTGGTCGACAATTCGAGCGCCTTCCGCATGAACGCCGATGTGCCGCTCATCATTCCAGAAGTGAATGCCGATGCGCTTGACGCATGCACTGGTCCTTCGATCGTCGCAGTGCCAAATTGTTCGACGATTGTTGCGCTTGTCGCCGCAACCCCTCTGCACCGCGTGGCGAAAGTTCGGCGTATGACAGTCGCGACATATCAAGCTGCAAGCGGAGCGGGCGCAGCCGCGATGCGGGAGTTGGAATTGCAGGCGCACGCATTTGTTGAGAAGTCTCCGATGGGCACGGAAATTTTTGGCAGGCAATATATCTTCAACTGTTTCAGTCACAACAGTGCGATTGGATCCGAGGGATACAACGAAGAAGAGGCGAAGTTGCTTCATGAGACGCGCAAGATTTGGTCTGATGACACGGTGCGAATCACCGCGACTTGCGTTCGCGTTCCCGTTCTGCGCGCGCACTGCGAAGCGATTGGTTTGGAGTTTGAGACGCCACTGACGGAAGCGCGCGCGCGGGAAATTCTTGGCGCTGCTCCCGGCGTGGAAGTGGTCGATGATCGGATCAACAATCGTTTTCCAGAACCCCTCAATGCAGCTGGGCGCGACCCTGTTTTTGTCGGGCGAATTCGTGCGGATTGGAGTTTGCCCCCTGGAATGGGCCTGCAAATGTTTGTTGCTGGAGATCAGATTCGCATTGGCGCGGCATTGACTGGGTGGAATATCGCAGAGTTGATCGCCGCGCGGATTTGACCGTACATTTTGATTCGCGCCAACGGAACAAATCACGCCAACAAATCGCGAGTGGCTTTTTCCACATTTGGCTGGCGCATCAAATGTTCGCCAACAAGAACGATGTTGATGCCGTGCGACCGCAGTCTCTTCAAATCTTCGGGAGTCGTGATTCCAGATTCGCTGACGAGAATCCGCGGATCTTCCACCAAGTCTGCCATACGCATCGAGTGATTCAAGTCCGTTTTCATCGTCCGCAGATTTCGATTGTTGATTCCGAGGAGCGAATAGCCCGCGTGAGGAAACCCGAGATGATTCAATACTCGGCAAAGATTTTCTGCGTCGTGCACTTCCAACAGAATGGTCATTCCCAGTTCGACGCAGAGAATTTGAAAGTCGATGATCTCGCTTTCGCGCAGACATTCGGCGATCAGCAGGACTGCATCCGCGCCAGCGGCTCTCGATTCCCAGATTTGATATGTATCGATAATGAAATCCTTGCGCAGCACAGGAAGGGGTATCGCATCTCGAATGGCGTGTATGTATTCCAATTTTCCGCCGAAATCTGCCGTATCGGTCAGGCACGAGATCGCAGTGGCACCACCCGCGTGATATTGTCGTGCGATGGCGACCGGATCGAAATCTTCGCGGATGACTCCCGCAGATGGACTTTTGTGCTTGACTTCAGCAATCAGTCGAGTGCGCGATGTGTTCCCGTGGTCGAAAACAGCTTGGAAAAAATTCCGCGTCCTGCCAAGTTCGGAGATTCGCTCGCGGAGTTCCTCTAGTGGGACTGCGATTTTCGCGGCGGCGACTTCCTTGCGTTTGCGCCGAACAATTGTCTTGAGTACATCGGTCATTTTTGCATTTGGAATCCTAGTACCAAAGAGTATGGGGGAAGTCATCGATCCGCCGACCGCCTCGCCCGAGTCGCTTTGGCCGATCATCTCTCTGTGCCTTGGTGTGGGGATTATTGCCTTGGTTCTTGTGACTCGGGCGATGCAATTGACGAATGCGCCCGCAACAGTTTGGAAATTGAATGCAGGCGGATCGTTCCTGCTCTTCGTTGGTTTGTATGTGATGGGTTTCCTTGGAAGTTCAATGCTATTTTTCCTATGTGGTGTGAGCGCAGGGGATGAATCGTCGAAGGCAAAGGTCATTGCTGGATTTGGTGCATTCATCTCGCAAGCGGCCCTGTTGTTCGCACTTTTTCGCAGGACAGATTCGATTTCAACTTTTGTTCCCCAACTCGCAACTCCTGTTGTGCCTGCTGCACCTTGGGGAATACTTCGTTCGATTTTCTTTGGCGCATTCATTTTGGTGGTCGCATGGTTTCCTCTGCAAGCGGTGGGGGGCATTGTCGCTTCGATCCAACTCTTTTTCGGTGGACTCGAGCCGCCAGTGGAGGGGCATACCACTTTTGACCTTCTGCGCAATTCACAGGACATGTTGCTGAAGAGTGCGATGGTCGTCATCGTCATTTTCTGTGCGCCGATCATTGAAGAATTCACATTCCGTGGAGCGTTGCAAATGGGGATTCGAGGTTCAGGTTTTTCGCCGTGGTGGGCGATCATCATCACTAGCACATTTTTCGCCGTAGTCCATATTCCAGTTCTCGCAGTAGGCGCAATGGCATCGGGACTGGCAACACTTTTTCTGCTCGCGCTGATTCTTGGTTGGCTGATGCAGCGCACGGGGCGAATCGCGGCGCCAATCGCGGCGCATTCACTTTTCAATCTTGTCAATCTGATGATCTTCTGGTTTGGTTGATGGCGGCGAAGCAACCAAGAGTTTCGTAGGATCAACGACAGTATGCCTTCGAACAACTCCCCAACTTCCAAGCCGCGCATTCTGACTGGTGACACGCCAACAGGAACATTGCATCTTGGCCATTGGGTTGGAAGTGTGAAACGCCGAGTCGAATTGCAATCAAATCACGAATGTTATTTCTTGATCGCCAATATGCACGCATTCACCACGCGCGTGGATCATGCAGCAGATATTCGCCGCGATTCGATCGAGATTGTGCGGGATTATCTCGCGATGGGAATCGATCCCAAGTTGTCCGCGATTTTTCTGCAAAGCGAAGTGCCGGCGATTGCCGAATTGACATTTTTATTCGCAATGTTGTTGCCCTTCAACCGCGTGATGCGCAATCCAACTTTGAAGGACGAGATCAAGATCAAGAATCTTGGTGAGACTTATTCATTCGGCTTTCCGCTGTATGCCGTCGGGCAAACTGCGGACATCTTGGCGTTTCGTCCAACAGGCGTGCCGGTCGGCGAAGACCAAGTTCCGCATCTTGAAATGACGCGCGAAGTTGCGCGCAGATTCAATCAGATTTTCTGCGGTGTCTCGGAACATGCCGAAGATTCTGACCACGAAAAATTGGGTGGGACTTTTCCAATTCCCCACGCGGATGTAGGAGTGGTTGGACGCCTGATGGGAATTGACGGCGTGAACAAGATGAGCAAGAGTCTTGGCAACGCGATCTTCATCGCGGATACTTCGAAGGAAGTTCAGAAAAAAATGGGCAAGATATTCACTGGGCGGCAGAGTCCAACCGAGCCAGGCGATATCAACAACGCGCTCTTTCAATATGTGGACGCGTTCATTCCTGATGCGGCGAGAGTGGCGGAACTGAAGGATCGATATGCACGCGGTGACAATCTTGGTGATGGCCACGTCAAACAAGAAGTCGCGGAGGCGCTCAATCGCTTGCTTGAACCGATGCGAGAGCGTCGCAAGCAATATGAAGGCAGCGATGACGCGATCATTGACATTCTTCGAGATGGATGCATTCGTGCAAATCGCGTTGCAGAAGAGACGCTCGCGATGGTCAAGGACGCGGCGAAACTTTCCTATTTTCCACGTCGACTGACGCTAGGTTGAGCCGGTTTCGCATTCACCGTACGCATCTTCATTTCGCGCGGATGGCAGTTGGCGAGGACTTCCTTCAAATGATCTCGTGTGACATGCGTATAAATCTGCGTCGTTGTGATGCTGGAGTGCCCAAGTAATTCTTGCACGACGCGCAAGTCTGCGCCGCCATTGACCAAATGTGTCGCGAATGAATGTCGAAGTGTGTGTGGATGCACATCATTCAATCCTGCAAGCGCCGCATTTTTCTTCACGAGCTGCCAGATGGCAACACGGTCGAGAGGCCGGCCAGAAAACGAGAGAAGTAATCGAAATTCATCATTTCCCCCGCCAACTTTCGCCAACGCAGGGCGACACTCCGCAAGATATTTCAGCGTCCAGCGAATTGCGGGAACTCCAATGGGCACAATGCGCATCTTGCCGCCTTTGCCAGTCACCGCGAGCGAACCGATCGTCTCATGAAAATCATTCACCTTCACGGTGCAGACTTCGCTCGCACGCAATCCGCCGCCATAAAGAAGTTCCAACATCGCGCGATCTCTCAGCCATAATTTCCCTTGTGCTGGAGATGGGAACTCGACGAGCGCCTTCATCTGCTTCGCAGTCATCGCTCCTGGCAAACGTTTCCATGAAGTTGGACGCTCAAGCAATCGTGCGGGATCGCGAGTGATTGTTCCCATTGCACGGAGCCAGCGAAAAAAAACCCGAATGGTCGCAAGATGTCGTGTGACAGTGGTCGCTTGATATTCGCGCTCTTTGGAAAGCCATCGAATGTGATTTGTCAGATCCGCCATCGTCGCGGTTGATGGATCTTCTTTTCCTCGTTCGTGCAGATACGAAGCCAAGAGATCAAGATCGCGACCGTACGCCTCCAAAGTCAGAGTCGCAAGCCCGCATTCAATCCGGCAGAACGCCAGAAAGTCACGGCGTCTTCGGGCGGCTACGGTAAGAACTTCCATTGACTGTGGGTTGCATCAGTGCGGGAACAAGATTTTTTCGAAGGATGCCATTTTGATTGTCGCCAACATTTTCGCGAAATCTCGCCTCCATATTGATTCGGTGATAGAGCGCGCATCCATGAAATCCACCGCAACAATATGTAAACAATTGTTCGACCTCGCCGAGTGCGAACCGCGAAGTGCAACGATGGTCGTTGAGGTCCATATGCGGGCAGTATCGAGGATCAGGTTCGTTCATGGCTAGTTGGGCGATGTTTGGAGAAAGTTTGGACGCAGCAGAGACCGAGGCGCAAGCGCTGGTTTTTGCACCAGCGTTCAGGATTACTCTACTGTGCCGAATCGGTCGAAACGACCATAAATCTGCACATTTACTTCGCTAGCATTCATATATGAACACAGGCCGACCAACGGTCGCAATCTCTTTGGGTGATCCTTGCGGCATCGGCGCCGAAGTCACCGTCAAGGCGCTCCACGACCCAATCGTCAGGCGTGCTGCGAAGTGGATCGTGCATGGTTCAAATCATTTGATGCACATCGCCGCCGAACGAAGCGGAATTCCCGTCAATTGGCTGCGGGTTGCGGTTGATAGCGAGCGTGCGCAGCATGAGATCGATGCGGATTATGTCGTGCTTGATCATGGACAAGTGCTGGGACTTTTTGATGGGCGAGAGCCTTCGAAGGTTGGAGGCTTGGCAAGCAAGGCGTATGTCGAGGCAGCGATCGCGGACGCGATGCGCGCTCAAGGTGATCCTCGACGGGTCGATGCAGTTGTGACGGCGCCAATCAGTAAAGAATCTTGGTCGCTGGCGGGTTATCGCTGGCCGGGGCACACAGAATTGTTTGCGTTTCGAACGCGCGCGCGTCGTCATTGCATGGCATTTTCAGCGCCGAAATTGCGTGTGGCATTGGCGACAACGCATGTCCCGCTCATGACGATTCGAGATTTGCTGACCATTGGTCGCGTCTTTGATCCGATTGATTTAGGAAATCGATTTTGCAAAGATATGGGAGTTGCGTCGCCGCGAATCGCTGTGTGCGGGCTGAATCCTCACGCGGGCGAACACGGATTGTTCGGCGATGAAGAAGAACGCATCATTCGACCCGCAATCGATATGGCTTGTAGCGCAGGCATTGATGCATCGGGTCCGTGGGCAGCGGACACGATTTTTCGTGACGCGTTGAATGGGCGATACGACTTGGTTGTGGCGATGTATCACGATCAGGGATTGATTCCGCTGAAGATGGTTGCTTTCGAATCCGCGGTGAATGTGACGCTCGGCATTTCAATCGTTCGAACAAGTCCAGATCATGGAACTGCGTTTGGTATTGCTGGCGAAGGCAAGGCAGACGCAAGCGCGATGCGTGAAGCAATGCTGTTGGCTGCGAAGTTGGCGCGCGCACCTCGAACATCGGGAGCGACGCGATCAAGTGGTAATCACCCAGATGGTCCAGCGCGCGGCGAGTGGTCATCAAGCGGACCGTGGACTGGCTGAGTCGTGATACGAACTCGAGTTTCGGAAACAGCCACGGAATCGCATAAGCGAACAGCCGTGAAAAGTCCTCTCGGGGCTCAAACAGTCCTCGGCGACCGACACGATCCAGTTAACGAATTTTTTTAGCAAGCGCAGTCGGTCGCCTGCGGAACTCGCCCGAGAGAACTTTCCAACGGCTGGAGACGCAAACGGATTCGAGCCGCGGATACAGCCACGGATACAGCCACGGA
>SXSS01000044.1 GCA_005792145.1 Planctomycetia bacterium
CGCAAGTTGCTCGTCATCGCAGTGCGCCGTGATCGGCGAACCATCGATGTATGGCATCGCAAACCACGGTCGACCATCTTCGGTTGTTCCCGCATCGAAAATACCTTCGATGTTTGGATGATGCATAGACGCAAGAACCTGCCGTTCCGCATCAAATCGCTCACGAATGTTTTTGGATTCGATTCCGCTGCGTAAGACTTTGACTGCCGCAAGTCGTTTCAGAGGTTTTTCTTGTACGCCGAGATAGACAATTCCAGCCCCACCTTGAGCAATAATTTTCTCAAGTCGAAAAGGACCCGCCTGACGAAGGAAGTCGAAATGTTCAGATGGGTTGTCGGATTCGTGAAAACTCGGAAATGATGCCACAGTTAAAACTCCGGAAGATTCGCAATTATAACAGAAATATTTCTAGAGTCCTCCCCAGCACCACATCTCACGCCTTGCGCCAAAATAAGATGCGCATCACTGCGGTCAATACGGGATAACCGACCAAGAAATAACCCAGAGCGACTCTGGAAAACAATCGATCAGGACTCCACAGCGCCGCAATCAAAATCACCGCGATCACTGCGCCAAGCAGCGCGGACAAGAATCCTTGCTTCACGCCATTCCATCGATTGCCGCCCCATTGTTTCCAGTATGTGCCAGCGAATGCGTTGACGCTTACGCAGCACGCCATCGCAACAGGCAGCGACCACGCAACCGAATTCGCCAACTCTGGCGGAATCGTAAAGTCCCAGCGAATCAAATATCCAGCGTTGACTGCAACCGCAATCATCACAACGTCGATAACGCCCTTTGCAAATGGAGCGAACGCCGCAAGTCTGCGCGGCGCGCCGCTTACAGCCGCATCGTCCATACGCACGCATGCTCGCAGCATTCCACCAACAATCACTGCAAAACAGGCAAGAAGCACGCCAATCGCCAAAGTCATCGCCACCACTCCCGTCGCCGCAGCAACTGCAATCCCAGCACTCACAGTCGCAGTCGCCACAATGATCAACACGATTGCGCCTCCAGAAAAACCCATCTGACTCAAGCGATGTGTTGTGTGATCGCGTCCGCCGACCATCGGACTCTGCCCTCTGCGAATGCGCGCGGTCGAGACGACGGTCATATCCGCAAGCGGCACGAATGCGGATCCAGTCGCGGCGATAATCGTCACCAGCCATCCTTGCGATGACTCAAGCATTCCATTTGTATTCGCATCGATCGCCACAGGCCGTGCGCAGATTAACACGAGCGCCGCAAGCAAGAATCCAAGAAAGAGAGATCCCGCATCACCCATAAAAATCTTCGCACGCGGCAAGTTCTGCACAAGAAATCCAAGCGTCGCGCCTGCAGCAATGAGGGCGACGATAAAAACAAATGATCCCGGCGCAAGAAACCAATTTATCCCAGCAATCCCCAAGAATCCCACAGTGACCGCCGACGTCGCGGCACCATCCATATTGTCGAGCATATTGACGGCATTCATCACAGTCACGATCCACAAAAGCGCGATCACCGAATCGACAGGCGCGCTTCCCGTGATATCAACGCCACCACAAATCCATAAAAACGCACACGCGCATCCGCATTGCGCCGCCAACTTCGCACCAGGGCGAAAGTGAACGATGTCATCGCACAGCCCAGTGACTACCGCACCGATTGCTCCGACAACAAGTGCGATTGCAAGAGCCGCATTCGCACTCGTCGCATCTCGAAACTCGTCAGAGATTCCTCGACCCATCGCAAGCGCGACGAAAAATGCCACCGCAATTCCAACGCCACCAAAGAGGGGAGTCGCGTGTGCGTGCCACCGATCGCCTCGTACAGGTGCAACCCAGCCGCGCATCCGCGCAACATTACGAGTCACTCGCACGAGAATCCAAGAAAGTCCCAATGCTCCCAGCCAGAGAATGAACGCCAGCTTCAACATGCGCGCAATATATAAGGATCAATGTCGTTTGCACTCAAGGCGAGAGCGCAATAACTCGTTTCAGATCAGAAAACTTTCGATCCGAAGGTCTTTCAGTTCCCAGGTTCTTTTGCGGGTCCCAAGACTGTATATCCACTATCGAATTCGCCGATCACTCGCGAGTAATCAACTCGAATATTTCCGCGACCTGCGGGCAATGTTTGTAGCGGTTCAAATCGGACTGTAAGCACAAGCACTTTGCCATCTTTGGAGAACATAATTCCAGTTCCGCCACTCGTTGTGAAGTTGGCGGCCTGATCAATTTTCCAACCAGAAAGATTGGAATCCCACGGAGTATCGAATCGCACAGATCCATCAGAATTCAGGAAGTAGAAGCGCAGTTTGTTCGAAGACTGTTCTTCCCACAGGAAATCAGATGATCCATCGCCATCAAGATCCTGGGCGGATGCAATTCTGTAGCCCGATCCTGGGCTTGGAATCGTCGAAGTCGTCACGCTGTCTGCGCTATTGACTTTCACTTTCAGCACCGAACTTCCACCATCCTTAAACATAACCAGATCTTGTCGGTCATCTCCAGTGACTTCGCCCGTAAAGAAAGTCCAACTTCCTTCAAGTAAATCTTCTGGCGCCCATTCGATCTTGCTTGTGACTGCTCCACCTTCGATGACCCAGAAGGACATTGAAATCCCATCTGCATGTAAGAAACACGGCCCATCAAATCCTGTGCCAGTCCAATCACTGATTCCAATGCATCGATCTCCAACAGATGCAGTTCCAACTGTAATAGTTTCCGCAATGGTGTATCCAAGTCGAATCCATGCCTTCACTTTGCGTGTTGCAGGAACATAAAACAAAACATCCGTCGAGCCATCGCCATTCACATCGCCAACGCCGAGGACTTGCCAGGTGGGGTCATAGAATCCCAATGAGTGGTTTGATTTGCCGGCAGTTTCAATTTGCCCATTTCCATCAGTCGTCAAAATAGAGATTCTTTTTTCATTACGGTTGACGGCAATGACAGATGCACGCACAAGCCCCCATTCTTCAATGGTTGGTGCGGCGGGAGTTGCAGCACTCGAACCACCAAAGCCACCAGTTGTTGGAGTTGTTCCGCCAGTTCCCGTTCCGGTCGTGGGGACACTCGCCGCGTAGCCGTCAGCACCAGGAGCATCGGGAGTAGGCGGAACCGTTCCCACCACGATGCCTTCTCCAATTGGCGTCAATCCAAATGTTGAAGCAAACATATTGCTTGCAATCGGGGTGGACAATGGGCCAGAACTTACATTATGCCGACTTCCCAAGACAGCCTTCTGACCATCTTGACTGAAGGCGCACTGTTCGCCAATTCCTTGGCTTGGGCGCCCGCTTGGCGACCAGAGATCGGTCGCTTGCAGATCCCACAAATTTGTTGTTCGATCTCGCGTGTATGCAAATCCACAACCAACATTCACTCCTGTGGGAGATGTTGTTTCGTATCCAGGGCATCCAACGATCAATTGATCACCGTTCATCGCAAGACTCAACGAGTATCCAAATGCATTACCTGCGTTCGCTTCTCGTGGGAAGACTTCACTTTGCAAAGTCCACAATCCACCAGTCAATCGATAGATAAATGCGGATCCGTTGCTTGAAGATTCAATATATGCCGTTCCGGTTCCGATGCCGGGGGCAGTTGCCGTGAAAATTGTGCCAACTGAATTGCTCGCAGCGCCAATCAGAGTGAAGTCTGTCGTGCCGACAACTTTTATTGTGTAGATCTTTCCAACGACAAATAATGGAGCGCTCACAACTCCGCGGTCAGTACCAGGCGCGCCCACAGCGATTGTGTTGCCGACAATCGACACCGAACTTGCATATCCATCTTCGCTTGCCCCATTTTCAGGTGACAAGATTGCTTCTGGTGTCGAATCCCACGTCCCAATGGTTTCACCAGAATTTGCGGCGCGTCGATAGACATAGGCCGCGCCGCTGTTCACGAGATCGTCGGTGTCCGCCAACTGAGCACCAACGACCAACAGATTGCCGTCCATCGCAACTTTCGATCCAAATTGATCCTGTGCGATGACATCTTCCGGAAGAAAAAATTTCTTTTGCACAATCAGATTGGGTGTGATCCCAGGTCCTTCAAAAACATAAACACCACCTTGATTGGCGGTACCGCGGAATGTCGAACCTACGGCGATTCGGGTGTCATCGACACCAAAGGCAGGATCAACATCGATCGCAACAGATCCGCCGAAGTATCCAATCATTTCTGGATCAATAGGCCCAAGGATCTTGTTCGCAACACGTTCGCCCTGAAAAATTTTCCCCCATAACTGGTCATCGGCGCTCTGCTGAAAAACATAGGCACGTCCTGCAAGTGAAGGCATTCCGGAGTTTGGCGTGACAACTGGCGCGCCAACGACGATCGTTGATCCGCTGATTGCAACAGACCAACCGAAGAGTGCCAATCCTGGCGATCCATTGAGTTGCCCCAATGTAATTTTCTGAGGACACTCGAGAAGTTGAACATGCTCCCATGCGTTCATTAATTTGGAATATGTAAAGATATGTACTGCTCCAACAGCGTTGACGTCGTCAACTTTGGCGTCCGATGCGCCGACAACCAGAATCGTTCCGGCTTCGTTCATCGCCACAGAACTTCCAAATGCGTCACCGACGACAGCAGGAATCGCAGCTAAAATTTGCGGTGCAACTTGCCATCCTTCGCCCACAAGCGGACGAACTGTTGTTGTTCCTTTTCCCCCAGTCCGTCCATCACTACTGACTTGTTCGCGTTGAGTGGTTTTCCCGCCACGGCTGGACGAGGTTTGCGCACTTGCAAATTGATTCGCAGCGAAGAAAAGCGATGCCACAATTCCGCTCGTCAAGCAAATGCTGCGTATCGCCAAATTTCGCTGTGTTGTGTTGTTCTTCATCTTCATTGTTATACGGATTTCTAGCGGTGTAAGTTCAAGCCGCATTTTCATTGTTATAGGCGAGCCGAGAAGCAGGAATCGTTGCAGTAAGCAGTGTTTCCAGACCAAATGGAACAGTGCAGATTTCTAGCGTACCACCGAGGGACTCCGCAGTTGCCGCAGAAAGTCCAATTGCCGCATCTGCGCTGGGGACCTTCCGCTTCTGCGCACCGTCCAGAATATGCAGGCGAACGAGCCCGCCGTCCAACCTTGCACAAAGCGTTATTTCAGCGGAATTCGCGCAGTTTTCACCTTGAGCACTCGCCAGTCCATACGCATCGATCGCACGGCGAAGCATGCCAAAGAGGATTGTTCCAATAGGACCCGCGGTCAAACCACCGACAAATTGGTCGATTTCAACGCGAATTCTGATGTCTGCGCTCTCGGCCCGTGGCATAAGCGTTCGAACGACCGCAAGAATTTCTCCAGCAATCGACGGCAAACCATTCTCGCCAACACTTGGCATTCCAAAGTGAGATGCCTGCGGGGGATGCGGTCGGTCTTGTCGAGAATCTCGATCAAGATCGGCGCAGATGCCATCATCCAGAGAATCGCTGTTGAAACCAAGTCGCAGCTTTGATGCCCAGTTTGTCGCGCGAATTGTCTCTCGTTTCGCCCCAGTACCTGTCCCAGTTCCATTCCCAGATTCATACTTTTTCATATTGCCTCCTACTCATAAGGATGGAATATGGTTCCGATATTGCAAATGGAAGGGCCCAAAATGTCATTTTCAAGCGTTAAATGATATGCCCAGCCCAGTTTGGGGAGCAAATATTTGGCTCAAGTTTCGTTCAATTTTGGGTTCAGTTTAGAAAAAGAATCTAGGCCGTCACACGAGCATCCGCAGAAAGCGTTTCAACCGCATTCTGCACGATGGTGTCAGGATTGATTCCTTCGGCTTCGCCTTCGAAGTTGATCAGCATTCGATGTCGAAGCGCGGGAAGTGCGCACTTTTGAATGTCTTCAACGGCAACGTGGCCTCGCCCTGCGAGCAATGCATAGACCTTTGCTCCAAGCGCAAGCGTTTGTGCCGCGCGCGGACTTGCGCCGAATCGCAAATACCGATTGGTCATTGGCGTTGCGAACTGACCTTGAGGATGCGTCGAAAGCACAAGTCGCACGGCATAATCCTGAACATGCGGAGCGATCTTCACGTGTCGCACCAACTTCTGATGCGAAAGAATTGTCGCTGCGTCGATCACTTGTTCAATCGCTGGAGCTTCGCCCGCAGTAGTGCGATTCAAAATTTCTGCAAGTTCTTCACGAGTGGAATATCCAACTTCTAACTTGAAAAAGAATCGATCGAGCTGCGCTTCAGGCAGTGGATATGTTCCCTCTTGTTCGATCGGATTTTGCGTCGCCATCACAAGAAATGGCTTCTCAAGAATATGAGTGGTTCCTCCGACTGTCACGCTGCGTTCTTGCATTGCTTCCAAGAGCGATGATTGCGTCTTTGGAGTGGCGCGATTGATTTCGTCCGCCAGCAGAATTTGCGTGAAAACTGGACCTTTACGAAATTGAAAATCGCGACCGCCATCTCGTTCGACAACGATGGTCGTTCCAGTCACGTCGGCAGGCATCAAGTCTGGAGTGAACTGAATGCGATTGAAGTTCAGCGAAAGTGCTTGCGAAAGAGATCGCACCAAAAGAGTCTTCCCCAAGCCAGGCACGCCTTCGAGAAGGGCATGACCATTTGCGAAAAGCGCAATAAGCACGCCGTCGACAACATCTTTATGCCCGACGACAGCTTTCTGAATTTCGGTGCGCACGCGGGCGAAATCCTTTTGAAATCGCGCCGCGTGTTGTTCGATGGTTGCGCTTGGTGTGTCGCTCATTCAAACATCGTAACGACTCAACACGATCAAAGAAGAAATTGCTATTCTTGCCGTGACTGCCAATTCATTGGGCAGTACGTTTCGAGTTGGAGGAATGCCGTGCAATTCGGCAACGATCGCGTCACCGTGATCGACATAGTGCATCAGACACTTTGTCGAAAGTCGGGTCGACCAACTCGCAGCGTTTGGCGTCTCCGCTGTTTTATCCTTTTGGTTCCCTCCCTTTAGACCCTGCGCGAAACAGGTGCTCCGCATTTCAAGGAATTTTATGTCCATTTCCTCGCTCTTCGTAAGCGCTCGCGCGCTTGTTGTGTTTGTCGTATTCACCCTCTTTGCTTCGTCGCAAGCGACCGCAGCAATAATTGCTGATTTCAATATTGGGATCGGCGCAAATCTTGCGTCGATTCAGATTGATCAAGAAGATGGCGATGGCTATCTCTTTTACGTTCGATGGGAAAGTACGAATTACACCAGCTGGGATGCGCTCGTCGACATCGATGCCGCTCTGCCAACATTTTCGATGACATTCGACACCTATTCGTGGGGAATTTTTTTGACAGGTATCACCATCGACGGCGACACCAATTATGGCCAAGGCGATCTTTGGCCAATCGAAAACTATTGGCACCTCTGGTTGCAGGACACCGGCAGTTGGGATCAAGCAGCGTTCGGCGCATCTGATCGCGTTCTATTCAACGGTGCTTCGGATGCGTGGGTCTTTGGATCATCGATCGTTCCTCAGAGCGTTCCCGCTCCTGGAGCAATCGTAATCACGCTTTTTTCAATTGCAGTTTGTCCAAGACGCCGTCGATCAAACCATACGAAAGCATCTCTGGCGCACTGAGCCATTTATTGCGTTCGCAATCTTCAGCGATCCGTTCTTTGGTTTGTCCTGTTTCGGTCGCGTAGATCTGATAGATCTGATCGCGCAGTCGAAGAATGTGTCGGGCCTCGATCTCAAGATCGGTGGCTTGACCTTCCAAAACTCCGCCAAGCAGAGGTTGATGCATCAGATTTTCCGCATTTGGAAGGGCAAATCGTCGTCCTTTTGTGCCGCTGCATGCGATCACGCTTCCCATGCTCGCGGCTTGGCCGATGATGTATGTCGCCACTGGACATGGAACGAATCGCATCGTGTCAACGATGCCAAGTCCCGCGGTCACGCTGCCGCCGGGACTGTTGACATAAAGTGAAATCTCGCCCTTGGGATTGTCGTTGGCCAAGAACAAGAGTTGCGCGACGATCAAGTTCGCCATCCCGTCGGAGACTTGTCCGCCGACAAAGACAACGCGATCGTTGAGAAGTCGTGAATAGATGTCGTATGCGCGTTCGCCTCGGCCAGTTTTTTCAATCACGATTGGGATGATGCTCATAATTCAATCCTTAGAAAGAGATGGAGTTGGAAATCGATTCACGATCCGATCGATGAGGCCATAAGCCAACATTTCGGAAGCATTCAGCCAGAGATCACGGTCGCAATCGCGGCCGATTTGTTCGGTGGACTTTCCCGTGGCGTCTGCGTAAAGCACATTGCACTGTTCTTCGAGGCGCAACATTCGGCGCGCTTCAATTTCAAGATCGGTCGCTTGACCTTCGATCGCATCGAAGTATCGACCCTGATGCATTAAGTTCCATGCATGGGGCAGGGCAAATCGCTGACCCTTCGTTCCGCAGCAAGCGATGACGCTCATCATGCTTGGAGCAGATCCAACGATGTATGTCGCGACGGGATATGGCATCATGCGCATTGTGTCGATGATCGCAAGACCGTCGTTCACACTGCCGCCTTGTCCATTGATATAGATGCTCACCGGCGCATCGGGTTTGTCATTGGCAAGAAAAAGTAATTGCGCAACGATCGAATTTGCCATTTCCGATTCAACCTCGCCCGAACACAACACGATGCGATCCGCAAGCAAGCGCGAGACGATGTCAAATTCGCGCTGGGAATATCCCGAAGCGTCGATGACATGAGGCACCAACAGAGGTTCGTCTTCCATCATCATCATGGTTGTTTGCACAGCGGCCACGATCGGCGATTATTTCTTGCTCTTGTCGGGAAACGACGCCACATCGTCGACGAGTCCATACGCCTTCGCTTCTTGCGCGTCGAAATATTTATCTCGCTCGCCGTCCTTCGCGACTTGTTCGTATGGCTGCTTGCAATGTCGAGCGATGATCTCGTTCAACAAGCGTTTCGCTTTGATGATTTGATCCGCTTGAATCTGAATGTCGGTGGTTTGTCCAGTGACGCCGCCGTACGGTTGATGGATCATCACCTTCGCGTGCGGAAGAATCGTGCGCTTGCCTGGATGTCCGCAGCACAACAAAACAGCGCCGCCTGAATATGCGCGGCCAATACATGTCGTCGCAACTTCGCTGCTGATGTATTGCATCGTGTCATAAATCGCAAGCGTGTCATCAACCGAACCGCCGGGACTGTTGATATAAAAATTTATATCTTGCCCCTTTTTTTGATTTTCCAGATAGAGCATTTGCATCAGCACGCGTGCGCCGGACGAATGATTGATTTCGCCAACCAAGAACACCACGCGGTTCTCCAATAGGAGTTCGTCGATGGTCATCTCGCGCGTGCGCTGATAGCTAGTGGAAATGCGCGGGTCGATGGGCAATCCCGCTGCGGAGAGGGTTTCACGGGAAGCGGTGCGTTCGCCAAGAGCGCCCAAGCCGTACGGATCAGATGGAATCTGCATAAGGCGCGCAAGGATAGAGAGAAGTTCGCGCAAGGGGCGGATCGAATTGGCGGGGGGCTAGGATGCCGCCGTGACCACCCACGGACCAGAAGCTCAGCACCGCATCGTGATCCTGCACGGAAAGGATTCTTTTCTGCGGGTTGAATGGTCGCGGCGACTGCGTACCGCTTTGGAGACGCACTTCGGAGGAGTCGACGAATTCTCATTTGACGGGTCTACAGCAACGCTTGCAACCGTCTTGGACGAATTGCGCTCATATGGATTGATGTCATCCCACAAACTTGTGATAGTCGATAACGCGGACGCTTTCTTCGGGGCCGAGGATCGTCGCCGTGCAATGGAGCGATATGCAGAAGACCCTATGAAAGAGGCAACTTTGCTGCTTCGGGCGCAGAATTGGCGACCCGGCAACTTTGACAAGATTGTTTTAAAGGCTGGGATTATTTTGAAATGCGAATCCCCCAGCGATGCGGATGCCGCGCGTTGGTGCGTCGCCCGCAGCGAAAAACAGCATAAAATACAGATGGATTTGGATGCCTCAACATTATTGGTCGAACGAGTGGGCGCTGATTTGGCTCGTTTGGATTCGGAAATCGGCAAATTGGCGGTGGGCGCGCTTGCTTCTGGCCGCAAGAAAATAGAGCGTTTGACCGTTGTGGAGCTTGTTGGCGCAAGCCGAGAAGAGCAAGCCTGGGAGATTCAGGACGCAATTCTCAGCGGAGATTCTGGGCGTGCCGCTGCGAAATTGACGGAATTACTGCGGATTTCCAAGGCTCCAGAGGTGATGATCTCTTGGTCTGCAATCGATCTTGCTCGTAAAATTCACGCTGCAGCCGCTCTTGCCGCCCAAGGAGTTTCTGATGGTCAAATCGCAAAAGAGCTTCGTTTATGGGGAGAATCGACGATTCCGATCCTGCGAGTGGCCAGAAAAATAGGCGAAACCCGCGCCGCCGCACTTTTGCACCAAGCTGTTCACACCGATTTTCAGATGAAATCTGGCGGCGCACCAGACCCAGAACGAGCACTCGCAAGCCTCTGCGTTTTGCTCTCAGAATCGCTTGTCAAGGGAAATATTCGATAATTCTGAAAAGTTTTTGGCTGATAACGGAAATCTTTTCTCTCGAGAATGCCGTTTTTATGCCATAAAACGGCACTTGCACCTCCCGCAGCACTTGACAGGTGGACAAAGGCACCCCACGACCCTATAGTTCCGCCTTCAGGTTTCGCCCCGAAATGGTCGATACTGAAAAAACCTGAGTCGGTCCTCGTCAACGTGGCGGGGGTTTCCGATTTCAGGTGTCACAACCAGGTTCACCAATCGCGTCTCGTATCAAGAACGGTGAAATCAAAACAGGAGCACAGGAAATTATGACTCTTACCAAGTATGTTGGAATTCTCGCTAGTGGTCTCGCCTTTACCGGCGCGGCATCTGCGCAAGGAACTGACGCCATGAGCGAGATCGCTCAACTCAAGGCTGAAGTTGCAACTCTCAAGTCCCAAAATGGCGACAAGTGGCTCACAGAAGAGCGCGCCGCCGAAATCAAGTCGCTCGTGAAGGATGTCCTCGCTGACTCCGAAACCCGCACCAGCCTTCAAGGAACTGCCGCGACTTCGGGTTACAACAACGGATTCTTCATCTCCAGCGCTGACGGAAACTTCAAGTTGAACCTCAGCTTGCTCGCGCAAGCCCGCTTCACTTGGAATTATCAGCCAGGTGAGAATATTTCAAGCAATGCCACCAACGGAACCGGCGACGCCGTCTCAACATGGGCATTCGAAAACCGTCGCACCCAAATGGCTTTCTCGGGCAATGTTGTTGACCCAAGTTGGACATATATGGCTCGAATGAACTATGGATCTGCTGTCGATCCTTACACCCCAACCGCTGGACAAGTTGTTCTCCAAGACGCTTGGGTAAACAAGGACTTCGGCAATGGATTCGGTGTGAAGGTCGGACAGTTCAAGTCCCCATTCATGGCAGAATCTCTCCGCAATGCTGGCGCACAGCTCACCGCTGAACGATCAGTCGTTGATTACATCTTCTCGGGTGGTTATACCCAAGGAGTAATGTTGAACTACACGCAGGACATGTTCCGCGCGATGGGTTCATACAACAATGGTCCTCGTGGTCAGAACGGAACTTGGTCGAGCAATAGCAACAACAGCATTTCGCTCGCAGGTCGTGCTGAATTCAAGGCTATGGGAAGTTGGTCGCAGTTCGACAACGAGACATCACTCAAGAGTGATGAATCAGGTCTCGTCATCGGTGCAGCGATTCAGTATTACAACAATCGTGGAGCAACCGTTAATGGTCGATATA
>SXSS01000045.1 GCA_005792145.1 Planctomycetia bacterium
CCAGGCTGTTCTGGTGCACCCATATGAATTGTCGCATCACGAGCAAAGCACGCCTTTGCAGCCGCAGGATTTCCAGCGACCGCAGCTGCAACAAGATTATTGATGACGATGGTTGCATGTTGGGCGGGAGTGACCGAAAACCACGCGATCGCGATTGTCACGGCGATTCCGATAAGAGGTACAAGAGAGGAAAGAAGCCATTTTATTGATCCCAGACGCAGACCGACCAGAAGGAGGAGTGCCGCAACTCCCGCCAGCGAGAGTCCGATGATCCAAGGATGTTCTGCAAAAATATTCACGCCAACATCAGCATAGGAATAAGATGAAGAAGATGGCTGAGATGATTTCGATCAACTTCTCCGAACCCGTGGCGCTCTTCCCGCTGCCAGGCGTTGTGCTACTGCCACACACGGCGTTGCCTCTGCACATTTTTGAGCCTCGTTATCGCCAAATGATTCGGCACGCGCTTGATGGATCCACTTCGTCGGGCGTTCGGCCAATCGCGATCGCGTCAATCAGTCCTTCAGCCAAGATGGCTCAGCGCAATCCGCCGCTTCGAAGTGTTGTGTGCGTCGCGCACATCGTTCAACATCGGCCACTGCCCGATGGTCGTTTCGATATTGTGGTGCAAGGACTTTGCCGAGCATCGATTGATCGACTTGATGAGCCGGAAGGACAGCGTTTGTATCGCGAGGCGATTCTGCGACCGATCGAAGATCCAACTTTGGCTGTTCCTGGATTGAAGAAAATGCGAAGCGAAATGCGCTCCCTGCTTTCGGGATTAAGATTTCAACGGATGGAAAGTGCGCGCGCGGTTCTTTCGTGGATCGAACGCAAGGAACTTTCGCATCAAGGGGCATTAGAACTTGTCGCGTTCGCTCTGGTGAAGGATGAGGAATTGCGATACCAAATTCTTTCCGAGAGCGATGCGTTCGAGCGCGCGAAAATCATCTGGGCGGACTTGCATAAGACCGATCGATTCATCGCGAAGGCAGAACTTCAACTCGGCAAGAAAACTCCGCGCGGCGTCAGTTGGAATTGAGTGGAATAGGGCGGTAAAAACTTTCAAAACTTCGATGAATCATCAAGAGACGCTCTGCCAATACTGGCGATTGAAGCCATAAGCAGTCTCTTTCGTATCCTTTGCAGATGGCCGAAAAATCGAGCGCGCAGAAAAATGAAACTCCGCATCATTGGTTGATGAAATCCGAGCCATCGGTCTATGGCATCGCCAATCTTTCGCGCGATCGGCACACGATGTGGGAAGGAGTTCGCAATTATCAAGCGCGCAATTTCATGCGAGAGATGTCCGTTGGAGATCGCGTGCTTTTTTACCACTCGAATGCGGATGTTGTTGGCGTTGTGGGCGTTGCGAAAGTTCGTATGGCGGCAAAATCGGATCCGACTCAATTTGACGCGCGAAGTGAATATTTCGATGCGGGGGCAAAGAAGGATGACCCGCGCTGGTCAGCAGTCGAAGTGGAATTCGAATCGAAGTTCGCAGTTGCAGTGACACTCGATGATTTGCGTGGTGATCACGCGCTCGCTTCAATGATGATTCTTCGCAAAGGAAATCGTCTTTCGGTCACGCCTGTGACTGCGGGCGAATTTGCTGCGGTGATGAAGCTTGCACGAAGTGTGGCGAAAAAATGACCACGCGCGGGGTTGTCATCTTTGACATTGACGGAACGCTGACACGAACGAACCGAGTTGACGAAGAGTGTTACGCGCAGGCCGTGCATGATGTGCTGGGAGTGTCGGGCATTTCAACAGACTGGGGTTCGTATCGATACTCGAGTGATAATGGAATACTGCACGAAATAATTGAGACTCACTGCAAGCGTGCGCCGACTGGCCGAGATTTTCGCGCGGTGCGCTCTCGATTTATAGAACTCGTTTCAGTTCGTAGCCGCAGCGACAGCGAGGGCTGGGAAGAAGTTGCTGGCGCCCGCGAGATTCTGCGTGAACTCCCTTCGATGGGTTGGACCATCGCGGTTGCGACGGGCGGATGGGGTCCATCGGCTCTACGCAAATTGGAACGCGCAGATTTTTCCATCTCGACCACCGCTTTCGCCTGCGCGGACCACGCTTTCGCTCGTTTGGACATCATCCGCTGGGCGCTTCGTGCTGCCGTCGGGGTGGTAAAATCCTCTACTATTCCAGTTGTCTATGTCGGTGACGGTGTTTGGGATTTTCACGCGGCAAGAGCTGGTGGTTATGGTTTCGTAGGAATTGGTCACGGCGAACGCGCGTCGCGTCTTGTTGAAGCAGGATCGCAAGTTGTTATGTCGGATTATCTTGATCGGTCACGGTTCGAGCATGCGTTGATTTCAGCGTGCTCGCAAAATTTTTGAAAAGGCGCTGAGCGCCGAAGGAGTTTGAACAATGGGTGGAGCAATCTTTGCTGGAGTCGGACTTGTTGTGATCATCGTTGTTGTGATCGCAATCATCCTCGCGTTTTATGTCGTGGGTGTTTATAACGGATTGCAGCGATTGCGCGTCGCAACACAGAGCGCACTCAGCGGCATTGATGTGCAATTGAAGCGCCGTCATGATCTTGTTCCCAATCTCGTCAGCACCGTTCAGGGATATGCATCGCACGAGAAGGGCACTCTTGAAGCTGTCATCAAGGCGCGCGCGTCGGCAATGCAAGCTGGCACAGTCTCCGAAAAATCCGCGGCTGAAGGCCAGCTTTCTGGCGCGCTCGGTCGATTGATGGCGATTGCGGAGGCATATCCCGATCTCAAAGCCAATCAAAACTTCCTGCAATTACAGGGCGAATTGTCAGGTCTGGAAAATGGCATCTCGCACTCGCGTGGCAATTACAACGGGTCGGCGCAAGGATTTAATGCGATGCTTGCACAGTTTCCCACAAACATTATCGGTGGCATCTTCAGTTTCAAAGCATTTGATTTCTTCAAAGCCGACGAAGCAGATCGAACAGTTCCCGTTGTGAAGTTTTGATTGATTGACGGATTTCACTCGACGCAAATTGAGAAGCAAAGGCACGGATGGCCAAAGAACGAATCGTTTCTGCGACAGAACAGAACTCCGACGAGGAGATCCTCTCGCCATCGATTCGTCCGCGCACGCTGGGTGAATATGTTGGCCAGAGCGCTCTGAAGGAGCGACTTGATATCGCGCTGCGTGCTGCTCGCCAGCGCAATAAACCGATGGAGCATGTACTACTGCATGGTCCGCCGGGGCTTGGCAAGACCACGCTCGCATTTGTGATCGCCGCCGAACTTGGTTCGCATGCATCTGTGACGAGTGGTCCTGCGCTGACCAAAGCCGGCGATCTTGTTGGAACGCTGACACGCATGCAGGACCGCGATGTGCTTTTCATCGACGAGATTCATCGACTGCCTGCCGCGGTTGAGGAATACATCTATCCCGCGATGGAGGATTACAGAATCGATTTCACTGTGGATTCCGGCATGCACGCGAAAGTTGTCACGATCAATCTGAAGGCATTCACTTTGATCGGCGCAACGACGCGGCCAGGTTTGTTGACGCAGGCGCTGCGGACTCGATTTGGAATCACGCATCATCTGGGTTTCTATCCACAATCTGATTTGTTGGCGATTCTTTCGCGTGCGTGCGGCATTATGGATGTCGGCAGAGTTGGGCAGGGGGCGTTGAACATGATTGCTTCTCGCAGTCGAGGGACGCCGCGCGTTGCGCTGCGACTTTTGCGCCGTGTGCATGACTTTGCAATTGTGCGCGGAGATGGAAAGATTGTTGAAGCGACCGTTGATGCGGCGTTGCAATTGGAATCTGTCGACTCGTTGGGGCTTGATGCACTTGATCGAAGTTATTTGCGAACGCTTGCAACGGTGTATGAAGGTGGTCCAGTTGGTGTTGAAGCGCTTGCGGCAACTATTGGTGAAGATGGTGGCACGCTCGAAGATGTTGTTGAACCGTTCTTGTTGCAATCAGGATTCGTTGCGCGCACGCGCCAAGGCAGACGCATCACGCGTGCGGGTGCTGAGCACATCGGCGCTGCGTTTCGAGGCGAGCAGGTTGATGAGAAGGATGAAGGACCGCCGCCGCTGTTTGGTGGATGATTGCGCTTGATTGCGCGGGACACAGCCACGGACACCGCCACGGACACAGCCGCGGACACAGCCGCGGACACAGCCGCGGACACAGCCGCGAAAGTGCATAAGTGATCAGCCGTGAAAAGTTCTCTCGGGGCTCAAACAGTCCTCGGCGACCGACACGATCCAGTTTGCGAAATTTTATTGCAAGTGTTGTCGGCCGCCTGCGGAACTCGCCCGAGAGAACTTTCCAACGGCTGGAGACGCAAACGGATTCGAGCCGCGGACACAGCCACGGACACAGCCGCGGACACAGCCGCGGACACAGCCACGGACACAGCCACGGACACAGCCGCGAAAGTGCATAAGTGATCAGCCGTGAAAAGTTCTCTCGGGGCTCAAACAGTCCTCGGCGACCGACACGATCCG
>SXSS01000046.1 GCA_005792145.1 Planctomycetia bacterium
AAACCTTGTGAACATCTTGACGGTTCTCAAGGGACTGCCTCTTGCGTACAACAAAGATCTCCAAGAAGACAAGGAGCCTCTTTTCGATGCGATGGAGCATCTCTCGCTCAGCTTGCGGATGCTTCCTCCCGTCCTTGATGGATTGATTGTTCACCGCGATCGTGCGCGCGCCGCTGCGGGTGGTGGATATTCCAACGCCACAGAACTTGCTGATTATCTTGTGAATCAGGGCATTCCATTTCGGGATGCGCATCACTCCGCTGGACGACTTGTGCGCGCAGCGATCAGGGAATCAAAGCCACTCGAAGATCTCACGGTCGCCCAAATGCAAGAGGTCGAACCTCTCATTCAATCCGATGTTTATGTCGCGCTGACGGTCGACCGTGCGATCGCCAAGCGAGATGTGCGCGGAGGAACCGCACCAATTCAAGTCGCAGGATCTGTTGCGGCGGCTCGCCGTCAGATCGAATCTACAAGCGAGGATGCATCGACAGGGCGAGTGCAATGCGATGCAATCATTCGCGAAGCCCATATCGACGATCTCGACGCAATCTGCGGGATCATCGAACACTGGGCACGACAAGGAGAACATTTACCCCGGTCACGCGACGAAATTCTCGAATCACTTTCCGAATTCGCGGTCGCTGTCGAAGGCGACACAGTTGTTGGATGCGGATCGCTGTGGATTTATACCCCTCAATTGGCGGAAATCCGATCTCTAGGAGTTGTGCCAGGCCGCAAAGGCGGAGGTCTTGGTTCGACGCTCACTCGCTACTTCGTTGATTGGGCGGCGGATCTTGGTATTCCAAAAGTTTTCGTCTTGACACGCGCGCCAGATTTTTTCGCCCGCTGTGGATTCAAGACAGTCAGCGTCAGCATCTTGCCAGAGAAAGTTTTGAAGGACTGCGCAACATGCCCCCGCAATGATGCTTGTGATGAAGTTGCAATGACTCTCGACACTGGCGCAACACCGATTCGGTCGAACTGATCTATATGACCGCGACTCCCACAACACTTTCACCGACGGCAACATCTGTCAATCCCCCCAACACTGCGCCGCATTGGCCACGCGGATTTTCTTCGAGTGGCGTTGCCGCAGGAATCAAAAAACCAGGAGTGAACGATCTTGCACTCTTGTTTGGAAATGGTCAATCCGGAAATGGCGAACTTTCCGCCGCCGCTGTATTCACACGCAATCTGATTGTTGCCGCGCCGATTCAAGTCTCTCGCGCCAACCTTGCTCTTACTTCAGGACGAATCCGCGCGCTCATTATCAATTCTGGGTGCGCCAACGCCGCAACTGGTGAAGAAGGTCTTGCCCGCTCTCGACGCACCATCGAATCGCTCGCTGCTTCTCTGGGCATTCAGCCGCAATCTGTTCTCGTGAATTCCACAGGCGTCATCGGAGTCCAGCTTCCAATCGACCGCATCGAAATGGCATTGCCTGCGCTGAAAGAATCACTTCAACCTGGATCGTGCGAGATATTCGCTCGGTCAATCATGACCACCGACACGCGCCCAAAGTGGGCCACTCGAGTCATCCGCTGGATGGAAGGAACAGCGCAACGAACCTGCACCGTGACCGGTGTTGCAAAGGGTGCGGGAATGATTCATCCCAATATGGCAACGATGATCGCCGTCATTGCGACAGACGCGACTCTGACGACGAACGAGTTGGACGCACACCTTCGATCTGCCGTAGAAAAGAGTTTTCACCGCATCTCAGTTGATGGCGATACGAGCACGAATGACAGTGTCTTTGCGCTCTCTTCCAATTGCGCTGGAACGGTTCCGACAATTGAACTTGCCCTTGCGTTTGAAGCAGTCGCTCAAGAACTTGCGCTTATGGTTGTTCGCGACGGAGAAGGATTCGAGCGTGGGCTAGAAGTGAGAGTCCACGGAGGACGGACGCAATCGGATGCGCTGCAAGTTGCACGAACTGTTGCGATGAGTTTATTGGTGCGCACTGCGGTGACTGGTGGCGATCCAAATTGGGGAAGAATCATCGCTGCAGCAGGTCGCGCTGGAGTCGAACTGAATCCATCAACTCTGCGGGTTTCTGCGGGTGGGATAGATCTCTTTGCAGCAGGCCAACCGACAAATGCAGACATCACACAGGTTCGCCGAGCATTCACGGCTGATACGGTTCGAATCGAATTGGATCTTGCGATGGGTGATGCGTCTGATGTCTTCTGGTCGTGCGGATTGACAAAGAGATATGTCGAAATCAACGCCGACTACACAACATAAAAACTATATCGTCGAACCACTATCTTTGATTTGATCAAGTCGATTACGAGCGCGAAGGAAAATCTCCTGCCAACTTTGTTCGATCAACGGACCGATCACATTCAACGCGCGTCGAATTTCAACTGACGAAGTTTTTGATATCGAGGTTCCATCGAAAGCCAGCGCGCCTGCGATCGCGCAGAGATATTGCAAGAATGAAGCGAGAGCCAAGGGATCACCAATATGAAGATCACTCTCGCGGATGCCGGACTTCGCCATATCTTTCCAAGCAATCCAACCATCAATCGACTTGGGAACAGGCACGAATGCGGCGAGAACTTGACAGCTCCACTGCGATCCATCCGATGCGGCGCATCGCGCCGCAAGTCGGTCAATAGGATGTGCGTTTGGGCCTAAAATCGCGCAAAATAACTGCATCGCAACCGCAATCGACGATCCTGAATCATCGTGGTGCAAATCAGGATCGGATTTCATTCAAGACCTCCATCATGGACCGAACTTCCAAGTCGATCTGGCTGCCTAATGCTCCGTCCTTGCGCAGAATTCCACAAAGCGCATCTCGCAGTTGAGCGGCAACTGCGAATGTTCGCTGCGCTACTTGTGCAGATGACATCTGGAATCGCTCTCCAATTTTTGCGTGGGGAACTCCTTCGACATGATGAGACCAAAACATTTCCCACTCATCTCTCCGCCCCCGCTTCTCAAGTTCAACCTTTGTTTCTTTCATCGCCAAGTCAAGCGCCGCCAAAGCCCATGCCCTTTCGAACTCATGATCGTGGGCAGCGCCGTCGCTGGGAACTTCCTGCGTCAATTCTTGATCACCAATCTGAAGTCCAAGCTGAGTTGCATTCTGCCTTCGCAATTCATGCACATAAAAATGAAGTCCGTTTCGCAACCATTGGCGAAGTCGCAATCCACTCGTCAACCAAGACTTGAGATATTCCGAGTTGCTCAATCGGTTGGCAAAAAAACCATGCACTAAATCATCCGCCTCGATGCGCACCGAACGCGCTAATCCGATCTTGCTGCAATAAATGCTCAGCGGCCGAACATAACTCTCCATCAAATATCCATTGGCAAGCATGATCCCCGCTTCGCCCTCGGACAATCGATCGGCAATCCAAACCGTCTGAGTCTCTGGAAACAATCGACTCGGAGTTGGGGGATCCGTTGTCGTGCTCATTATTCCTACATTATGAACGATTTTGCACTTTTTGCAATAAGTTTGGAATATTTCTCAATACTCACTCCCTAAATGTCTATCTGTATGTCTGAGCCCTTCCAGGTGGTTTAGTGTCGCAATCTGCACGGCTGCGGATTTAAATTTCGGGATTGTGGGTCCGATTGATTCTGGGCGACAGTTCTGGGGAACAATTCTTGGGGAGTATCCCGACAGGTGTTGGGGTCGTATTCTCGGTTTATATCCAAAGACCCGAGAATGCGACCCGACCCTGCCGAGACAAAAACGAGACAAACTCCATACACTTCCACCCCGATGGCTTGTCATTCGACGCTTTTCAATTTGGCCTGCGATGATTGACGCAATCAATTCGCTCCAAAGCCAAGGAGAATCCGAACTTGCCGCAGCAACTTCTGCCGCGCAAGTGGAACTTTGGCGAACAAAATATCTCGGCACCAGCGGAGAATTGAAAAATCTCATGGCTCAGCTGAAGGATGCGCCGCGCGATCAAAAACCAGAACTCGGAAAACGACTCAACGAACTGAAGGTGCGACTCGAAGCCTCATTCGAAATTCAGAAGAATCTTCTTGGTAATGCCCCCAAAGGGCCCGCGATCGATGTCACCGAACCTGGCGTCACACTTGGTGAAGGTCGGCGGCACATTCTCTCCAGAACGATTGATGAAATCATCGACGTCTTTGGGCAAATGGGATTCGCCGTAGCAGATGGTCCCGAAGTGGAAGATGAGTGGCATAATTTCACGGCACTCAATATTCCAGAAGGTCATCCCGCGCGCGATGCCACGGATAATTTTTATATGGGGGAACAATCTGGCGTGAAGCGCCTGCTGCGAACGCAGACTTCCACTGTGCAAATTCGTGCGATGGAAACGCAACCTCTTCCGCTGAAGGTGGTGGCGGTTGGCCGCGTCTATCGACCAGACACACACGACGCGACTCACTTTTCGATGTTTCATCAGATCGAAGGATTGTGTGTTGATCGCAATCTGTCACTTGTCGATCTCAAGACCGCCCTACTGCAATTCGCGCACGCTTATTTCGGCAAAGACGCTGAAGTGCGAATGCGCCCAAGCTTTTTTCCTTTCACCGAACCTTCCGCGGAAGTCGATATGAAAATGCACATCCGCGGTCAATGGCAATGGGTTGAAATCGGAGGCTGCGGCATGGTCGATCCAAATGTCTTTTCCGCGGTCGGAATCGATCCTGAAGAGTGGCGCGGTTACGCATTCGGCCTTGGAATCGAGCGAATCGCGATGCGCCGCTATGGCATCAGCGACATCCGTTGGCTCTTCGAAAACGACGCAAGATTCCTCCGCCAGTTTTAGCTGGCGAAGGAATGAATTTGCGTTGTGAATGACCCGGAATTCAGAGACCGAAACTTACTCGCTTTTCGTCTCGGGCTTGCTCTCGGTCTTGCTCTCTGGCTTCGTTGTTTCCTTACGAATCTTTGCCGCGAAAGCAGTTCGTTTATCCGCAGTGGTTCGACGAACTGAACTTCCACCTGAAACTTGCGATCCACCTTCACGGCCGACGAGTTGAAGCACGACCAAATTTGTCGCATCTCCAATTCGGCGTCGATCCAACTTGACGATCCGTGTGTAACCACCTGGTCGATCCGTAAAGAGTGGCGCGACTCGGGTCATCAAATGATGAACCAAGCGCGGCGACTTTCGGAGTTCGCCATAGCGGTTGAACTCAATCTCGCTCGCTGCGGGGAGAGACCAGTATGCGCTCGTCTTTCGTTCTTCCTTGACATTCGGATCTGCAATCCACGCGAACACTGCACGGTCGGTCAATCTGCTGTGAAGCAAACGACGAGCCGCGAGCGTGCGATGTCGAGCGATCGTGATCAGGCGTTCCACATACGGCTTGACGGCTTTCGCCTTGGTCAGTGTCGTGACGATTTCGCCATGCTCAAAAAGTCCCGCCGCCAAATTGCGCAGCAATGCTTTGCGATGATCGCTTTCCAAACAGAGTTGTTTACCGGCTACACGATGTCTCATTGTTCAATACTCCTTCTAAAAATCAGGCTTTCGATGAATAGCCTTATGACACTTGCATACCGAGCGACAAACCGAGCTCTTGCAAACGAATCTCGATTTCAGTGAATGAAGTCCGCCCGAAGGAACGAAGTTCCATCAGATCGGCTTCGGTCTTTTGCACGAGTTGTCCGACAGTAGTAATTCCCGCAGTTTGCAGGCAATTCGTACCGCGCACACCAAGATTCAAGTCGGTGATGGACATGGAAAGTTTGCGTTCCAAATCCGAATCAACTTCTTGATCGGACGAAAGTCCTTGATCAACCATGTCATCGCCAGCCGAATCAAACTGCACGAATGGATTGACATGCTTGCGAAGGATCTTGCCAGCTTCAACGACTGCCATCTCTGGTGTCACTGTTCCGTTTGTCCAAACATCAAGAACCAGACGCTCATAATTCATACGCTGACCGACGCGCGTATCTTCCACGCGATAACGAACGCGCAGAACCGGCGTGAAGATTGCATCCACTGGAATCTCTCCAATGACCTGATCTTCTTCAGTGTTGAATTGCTCGCTTGCGGGTTGATATCCACGACCTCGATTGACCGTGAGTTCGACTTCAAATCGAACCTTGTCATTCACTCTGCAAATGACATGGTCTGGATTGAGAATGCGAACCGAAGCATCGGATTCGATGGATGCGCCAGTGACATCGCACGGGCCTTCCACTCGAATGTGCACTTTCTTGGTTTCATCGCCATCCATCTCCACGATCAATCCCTTGATGTTGAGCAAGATGTCAGAGACATCCTGAACGACTCCTGGAATCGAAGAAAACTCATGGGTGACTCCAGCAATCGACAACTTCGTGATCGCCGCACCTTCGATGCTTGAAAGCAGAATGCGACGAAGACTGTTGCCAATGGTGGTGCCGAATCCGCGCTCAAATGGCTCAGCGGAAAAACGGCCAAATGTCGTGGACAAACTGGTTTTATCAGCAGTCACACGACCCGGTAATTCAAGACCTCTCCAGCGAATATGCATGATTCAAATCTCCTAATACGGCAGTGATCCAGTCCGAACAGAACGAGCCCAGCCCCGATCGGAACCGCAGAACCCTGCCGGGTTGCTCTGCGGCCCTGCTTTGGGGCATGAGGCAAAAGATGATGTTAGACGCGTCGCTTCTTTGGCGATCGGCATCCGTTGAAAGGAAGCGGTGTCTGATCTTCAATCGTCAGCACCTTCAGCCCGTTGGCTTGAAGAGCGGTGACAGCTGATTCTCGGCCGGGGCCAGCGCCACGGACCCGAACTTCGACCTCGCGCATGCCGATACGACGGGCCTTCCCCGCCGCTCGCTCGCTTGCGCGACTGGCCGCAAATGGCGTGCTCTTGCGCGCGCCCTTAAATCCAACACTTCCAGCGGAATCCCAGCAAATGGTTTCGCCGTTGGTGTCTGTAATCGTGACGATCGTGTTATTGAACGTAGCGCTCACATTCACGATGCCTTTGATGACGTTTTTACGAATCTTTGGTTTCTTCGACATAGTTTTTTCTCTGGTTGAATCTTTGGATTAACCGTTTACGCCCTTCTTGCCAGCGACGGTCTTCTTCTTGCCCTTGGGAGTACGAGCATTGGTTCGAGTGCGCTGTCCACGACATGGCAATGAACGACGATGTCGCTCTCCGCGATACGCATGAATGTCCTTGAGACGCTGAATGTCCTGCGCAACCTGGCGTCGCAGAGCACCTTCAACGATGTAACCATCATCGATCTCCTTGGAGATCGCTGCGAGTTCCTGATCGCCAAGCGTGTGGGTGCGTCGATTGGGATCAATGCCAGTTTTCTCCAAGATCTTCTCGGCGCCCTTTGGGCCGATACCGTGGATGTACTGGAGTGAAAAGAGGATTTTCTTTTTGTCTGGAATGTCGATACCGGCAATACGTGGCATAGTTTTCTCCGATTTGGGTTCAGCTTGATTTCATTCTTGATATCAACCTTGTCGTTGCTTCAGTCTTGGGTTCTTCTTGTTAATGACAAAGCGCTTGCCCTTTCGGACAACAATCTGGCAATCGAGTGTTCTGCGCTTGATACTGCTTCTAACCTTCATAAGTAACTCCGTGAATAATGATGAAATCTTTGTTTGGGTTGGGGGTGAAAATTGACTGTCGTTCTTGTTCTTGTTCTTGTTCTTGTTTCGTCTTACTGCCTGAAAGTGATTCTGCCCTTAGTCATGTCGTATGGGCTCATTTCAATCGTGACTCGATCTCCTGGAAGAATTCTTATGAAGAACTTCCTCATCTTGCCGCTGACATAGGCCAGAATTTCGTGGCCATTCTGAAGTTTGACTCGAAACATCGCGTCGGGCAATGCTTCGGTGACTTCGGCTTCGAGGGTGATCTTTTCTTCTTTCGCCATTTATAGTTTTGAACTCCTATCGATGGATCTGTGTGCTCCGTCATACATTTCATCAAGTATTTCGCAACCACTTCGAGTGATGACCACAGTGCGCTCAACCGAGCAACCTGCGGCACCACTTTCGGTTCGCATCGTCCAACCGTCGGAGCAAGCAACAAGTCGACATCCGATGGCGAATCCGTCGGCATCAATCGTTCGAATTCCATCTGGACGAGAGACAACTGTTGGCTCGACCGACAAAACCATATCTGGCAAGAGAGTGAAATCTCCGCGTTCGATGAAACCAGCTTCAATTCCGCATGGAGCGATCGGAGCTTCGTGAAGAGCACGACCAATTCCATGTCCGGCATAGCCCGTGACGAGGCCAAGACTTCTGGCTTCGGCAACAGCTTGCATTTTCTTCGCGACCTGCGACCAACGAACTCCAGGAGCCATCGTGGCCAAAGCGACTTCAAGCATTTCGTTGCATCCGCTGACCATTGCATGAGATCGGCTGACGCCTCGCCCAACGACAACGCAGTCAGCAACATCAGCGCACCATCCACGCAATCGAACAGCAACATCGACAGTGACAACATCACCATCACAAAGCGGTTCTTCAGATGGAACTGCGTGAATCAATCGATCATTCACTGCGATACAGCAGGATGCGGGGAATTCGGCATGACCAGCATGAGCATCATCGGCTTCGAGATTCTGAAGCAAGCTTTCCGCCCGTTCTGCGGCGATAATTCCAGATGCAATGGATGCCAACGAAGCTGGCGTTGCGCCGACGACAGCGCATCGAAGGGCTGCATCGACGGCTGCGCGAGCGACAATCGCTGCTGCTTGAATCGCTTCGATTTCAACCGCGGTTCGCAGTTCGACTTGACGTCCTCCGCCAACCTTCACTCCAGTGCTTGCGTGACTTCGTCGAACAACAGGCTTTTCGCCCAATCGAACAGTCGCAACAACACCACCCCGCCGCGCGTCAGCATCGGTGAGAAGTTCGTTGGAAGTTGTTCGGATTGTGACCATTGGTGAATTATTCTTCTGATGAATCCTTTGAATTATCCTCTTGCCGATCGAATGCGTGGACCAGAGTCATTTGTTCCAGTCGTGAGGAATCCTGAGTAATTGCGCATCAACAGATTGGCTTCGATGCGTTGGACGAGATCCAATGCAACGCTGACCACGATCAGCAGACCCGTTCCACCAAGGAACTGCGCGACAAAGAATGGAATTCCAAGTTGTTCGCTGACAATCGTTGGAATGATTGCGATGAGTGCGAGCGCACCTGCTCCGACATATGTGATGCGAGAAATGACTGTTTCCAAATATTCCGCTGTGCGTGGACCAGGTCGCAAACCAGGTATGAATGATCCATGCTCGCGAAGTTGCTTCGACATGTCGGTTGGAGACAACTGAACTGTCGTCCAAAAGTATGAGAAGAAATAGATCAACAGAATCTCAATGATCACGTATGGATATGACCCGATTTGTAAATTCTGGGCCACGAAACTCGTGATGCTGGCCCAAGTTGATGATGCATCCACTGCTGCGGCGCTTGACGCAAGCCATGCGCAACCGGATGCTGGGAACATCATGAGCGTGCTTGAAAAGATGATTGGCATAACGCCAGCGTGGTTGATTCGAAGAGGCAAATAATGACGTTGACCTCCATACACTTTGCGACCGCGCGTGTGCTTTGCTTGCTGAATCGGAATTCGGCGCTGTGCGACGGTGATAATGATCGCGCCGCCAACGACGAAGAGGAAACCTGCGAGCAGGATGATCAGACCGACAACGCCGATCTTTGCATCGCCACCTTGGAGACTTGCATCAAAATTCTTGATGATCCAAGTTGCGGCACTTGGCATTCGAGAAAGAATTCCAGCCGTGAGAATGATCGAGACTCCGTTGCCGATTCCATACTTATCAACTTGCTCACCCAGCCACATAAGAAACAGACTTCCTGCTGTGAGTGCGGAGATTCCAGAGACATAGAAGATGACCAATCCGCCACCGAGTTGGAATTGAGGTTGAACCAAATTCTGTGTGCGAAGGAATCCAAGCCACATCAGACCTTGCAACAAACAGAGTCCGACGGTTGCATAACGCGTCCACTCCATGATCTTTTGTTGTCCAGACATTCCCTCTTTCTTGAGTTCTTGCAGCGATGGAACGACCGCCTGCAACAACTGAAAGATAATGCTCGCCGTGATGTACGGCATAATTCCCAATCCGAAGATCGTCGACTGCTGCAAGGAGCCGCCAGAGAAGATCGATGCGTATTCAAGCAATCGGCCGAAGCCACTTTGATCAACTGATGCACGGCTTGCCGCTTTGGCAAGTTCTGTTTGATCAACTCCCAAAAGCGGGATCCAAAAACCAATTCGATAAATGACCAAGACGCCCAAGGTGAAGAACACCTTGTTGCGAAGGTCGCGAATTCGGAAGATGTTTGCAAATGCTTGGAGCATATTTTTGAGGGATCAGCCCTTGTCTGAATTCTTGTCTTCGTTCTTGTCTTGCTTCTTCTCGGGCTTGTCTTTCTTCTCTTGCTTCTTTTCTGCTTTGGCTTCGGGCTGGGCCGTAGGTTCAGCAACTTCCTTTGCCTTTGGCGCACGCTTGGCAGCATTTGCCTTCTTGGTGGCTTCGGCTTCAGCTTCTGCGTGAGCTTTCGCAGCAGCCTTTGCTGCATATGGGGTCAAAACAGCGGTGCCGCCAGCGGCTTCGATCTTTGACTTTGCTTGTCCAGAGAATCGATCAGCGGTGACATTCAATTTGACTGCGATGTCGCCGTTACCCAAGATCTTCAACGGAAGTTTGGTGTCACGAATGAGTCCAACTCCTGCGAGTGCGGTGCCGTCAACAGTTGTTCCTGATTTGAAATGCTTTGCAAGATCGGCAACATTGACGACGTGGTAATCAACTCGGAAATCCGAATTGGAAAATCCGCGCTTTGGAAATCGTCGAAGCAGCGGAGTCGAACCACCCTGATAACCAGGGCGGCTTGTCCAACCTGCGCGACTCTTTGCACCATTGTGACCGCGACCGCTTGTGCCGCCCTTGCCACTTCCTTCGCCGCGACCAACGCGCATACGAAGCTTGTCTTTTCCAACCACACTTGTGACATCATGGATCATCATGGCTTTATTTCCTCATCTAAATAAATAACTGCAAATCAAGACTGAACCGGGGGTGTACTACTCTCTGTCGCCGCTGATGCCGCGTCAGGGGCTGAACCCGAAACTGATGCTGCGCCGCCATCGGTACGCGGACGTCCACCACTTGGTCGACCACCGCCGCCGCCACCGCCGCCGCCGAAGCGATTGCCACCGCCACCACCGCGTCTGCGTTCATCGCCGACCGTGTTGACTGGAGCTGCAGCGCGTTCACCAGAACGCTGTGATGGCATTGCTGCTACACCGCGAGCAATTGCATCTTCGACTGTTGTTGTTCCAAGGGTCACGCCACGAAGCTTCTCAACTTGTTCGCGCGTTCGGAGCATGTCGAGCGCGGCGAAAGTTGCCTTGACCAAATTCTTTGCGTTCGTGGATCCATATGCTTTCGTCAAGCAATCTTGAACGCCGAGCATGTCAAGAACCGCGCGAACTGACGCACCTGCGATGACGCCAGTACCAGGGCTTGCTGGAACCAAACGAACCGTCGATGCGCCGAAACGACCTTCGACGGAATGCGGCAGTGTTCGACCTTGCATTGGATAAGCCTTTAATTTGCGACGACCTTCGCGCGTGGCCTTCTCAACACTCGTTGGAACTTGATTGCTCTTCGCATATCCGACCGCAACCTTGCCGTGTCGATCACCGACCACGACGAGTGCGCCGAAGCTGAATCGTCGACCACCTGCCACGGTGGAGGATGTTCGGAACACCTTCACTGTTGTTGCGTCTACGCCACTGTCATCAAAGTTATCGTTCATGTTTGTTCTCTGAATCTTTCAATAAAAAGCATTAAATTAGAACTTGAGTCCTGCTGCGCGTGCTGCTTCGGCCAACGCCTTGACTCGTCCGTGATAGAGGTATCCACCGCGATCGAAAACCACTTGACCAACGCCAGCCTTGATCGCTCGTTCGGCGACTGCACGGCCGACGGCGATTGCCGCGTCCGAGTTGCCACCGACTTTGCCAGCAAAATCCTTGTCCTTGGATGATGCGGCAGCGAGTGTTCGCCCGGCCAAATCGTCGATGATCTGGACATAGATGTGGCGAGGTGATCGGAAGACCGCCAAGCGTGGTCGCGTTGGAGTTCCACGAAGGGTCTTGCGAAGTCCCTTGCGTCGTCGGCTGCGTCGAGTTCGTTTTTGTGTGCAAATATCCATTGGAATTCCTTTCGAGCGCCTTAGGCGCCGAATGCCTTGCCCTTCTTCCGTTGAATGACTTCATCGGAATACTTGATGCCTTTGCCGTTATATGGTTCTGGCTTTCGTTGACTGCGAATCAAACTGGCGAACGCTCCAACCTTCTGTGCGTCGACGCCAGAGAGATTGATGATTGTGTTGTTTTCGATCGCGCAAGAGACGCCTTCTGGAAGCATCAATTCGATCGGATTGCAATAACCCACGGAGAGAATCAATTTCTTGCCTTGGAGTTTGGAAGTCCATCCCACGCCGATCACTTCGAGCTTGCGGGTGAATCCTTCTGAAACGCCCTTGACCATCTTGTTGATCACTGCGCGAGTGGTTCCCCAATATGCACGACGATTGCCTTCTTCCATGCGTGAAACATCATCAATGGTGCAGGAAATGGTCTTGGTCTTGTCGTCATATGCAACGACCATCTCTGGTCGATAGGTGAAAGAGTTATTCCCTTTCGGGCCCTGCATATTGACTGTCTTCGTCGCAGCATTGACTGTGACTTTCACAGTGGCTGGGACGGGAATGAGTTGTTTTCCGATTCGGCTCATGTCTGTTTCTTTCTGTTCTTCTTGTACTTACTGAAAGGATTCAATTATGAAACGGCGCAAACAACTTCGCCGCCCACTCGCATCTCGCGAGCCTTGCGGTCACTCATAACTCCTTGGCTCGTTGAGACCACAGTGATCCCAAGTCCTTCGAGCAGTCGAGGCATTGATTCTGCCCCGCAATACACGCGGCATCCCGAATGTGAAACGCGATCGATGCGATTGATGAGCGTTTCTCCACGAGGTCCGTACTTCAGCTGGACACGCAGCAGACCTTGGCGTCCATCTGGAATCACTTCGAATCCCATGATGAAACCTTCGTCGCGCAGCACCTCTAAAACACCTCGATTGAGGCGGTTATTGAGGCAAGTCACGTTCTTGCGGCGAATAGACACAGCATTACGGATGCGGGTCAACATATCGGCGGTTAGATCTTGCAATGACATGGTTTGGTCCTTGAATATTGTCTTGAATATTGTCTTGAGTAATAAATATCGGCGTAGTGAATTACCACGAAGCTTTTCTCATGCCTGGGATCATTCCCAGCAACGCCAACTGGCGCAACATGTGACGACTGATTCTGAACTTTCTGTAATACGAGCGGGCATGTCCCGTGATCTCGCAACGATTTCGTTTTCGCGTCGAAAACTTCGGCGCAATCTTCATTTTTGCAAATACGCGTTTACTTGCCATAGTTCTCCTTATTGAGCGGCTGCTGCTGCAACTGCCTTGCTTGATGTTTCTTCTGGCTTCACGAATGGCATTCCAAGTTCAGCCAAGACAAGCCGGCTCTTCTTTGGATCGCTATGCGTAAAGACGATATTGATATTCATTCCGTGCGAGTGATTGATGTTTGCCATATTGATTTCAGGCCAAACAGCCTGTTCGCTCAATCCCATCGCAAAGTTTCCTTGACGGTCGAACGTCTTGTCCGAAACGCCGCGGAAATCCTTGATACGAGGCATAGCGAGGTTGATCAAACGATCAAGAAAATTCCACATGCGTTCACGGCGCAGAGTCACCATGAATGCACTTGGCGCCCCTTCTCGAACCTTGAAATTCGAAACGGCTTTCTTCGCCAGAATCATGATTGGCTTCTGTCCAGAGATCGTCGAGAGTGTTCCGATCACAGCTTCGCGATACTCGGGCTTGAGCTTCTGATTCTCGAGATGACGACCAACTCCAACGTTGATCACAACCTTGTCGATTTTCGGCAGCTGATGAATATTCTTCATGCCGAATTCCTTCAGAACTCGGGCGGAAACTTGTTCGCGATACGCCCGACGAAGTCGAGGTTCAGGAAGTGATGTTGGTGTTTCTTTCTTGCTCATTGATACTCCTTCAGGACTTGGTCTTGGAAGTGGTCGCGCGTCTGAGCACATGCAGTTCACTGTTATTGCGCGCAGAGACACGAACCTTCGAACCATCTGGTTTTGTGACAAATCGAACTCGTGATGGTTTTCCATCAACGACGGGGCTGACATTGGAAATGTGAATCGAGAGTTCTTTCTCGACCACGAAACCTTTCGGCTGTTGCTGGTTCGGCTTCATATTGCGCTTTCGCACATTGACGCCTTTGACAATCACGCGCATCGCCTTGCGATCGACCGTGAGAATTTCACCAGTTTCACCGCGGTTATTTCCTGCGGTAACAACGACAAGATCGCCTTTTTTTACATGGAGCGGCATGGGATTAGACCACCTCTGGCGCGAGGGAAACGATTTTCATGTAATTCTTTTCCCGAAGTTCACGTGCAACCGCGCCGAAGATGCGCGTGCCCTTGGGATTACCATCATCATCGATCAGAACGCATGCATTCGAATCGAACCGAACGTAGGAGCCGTCATTGCGACGAACTGGATATTTCACGCGCACAATCACGGCAAGCGCTTTGTCCCCGGACTTCACGTCACCGTTGGGAATCGCCGCTTTAATTGCAACACGAACTCGATCGCCGACCGACATCGAAAGACGCGTGAAGCGTCCTCGAGCGGTGCTTGATCCAAGCACACCGATCACCATGGCTTCACGTGCGCCACTGTTGTCGGCTACTTCAAGTCTGCTCTCTTTTTGAATCATCGCTGATGTCTCCGTTAATTTCTTTACTTCTTGACTGACTTCTTAGTTGCTGCAGATTTAGTGGCAGTTTTTCCTGCATCCTTCAATGGATCTTTGACCTTGACTGTTTCGCCGTAAACCATTTCTGCCTTCATTGGTGCTCGTTCAACAATCCGAACAAGCGCCCAGCGCTTGGTTCGTGAAACTGGACGGCACTCTGCGATCTCGACTCGGTCACCCGCGTGCGAGTCGTTGGTTTCATCATGAATCTGCAGAACTGTGCGCTTGCGGACATACTTTCCATAGCGTGGATGTCTGGCTGAATATGAAATGACAACACGTCGTGTTCGATCTTGCACATCTCGATCGACCATGCCGATCAGGCGAGGGCTTTTCTCTGGAATCACAACTGGGGATTTACGACTCAAGACATCACCTTCTTTCCTGCAGCAACCTTCTTCAGATCAGATCGCTTTGCACCTGGCTTCTTGACGACTACTTCCTTTACGACTGGAGCTTTCGCAACTTCCTTGCGAGAAGCTGGCGGGTTCTTCGAAACTCGGCGCGATGACTCTTCCGTCAACAAACGAGCGAGTTCGACTCGCATCTTGCCGAACTGTGAAGAGTCCTTGACCTTTTCAGTCACGACTTGCGACTTGAGATTAAATAGAGCGCGACGAACACGGGCCTTTTCAAGTCCCAAGTCTTCGTCATTCATTTTCTTGATTTCATTCATTTCCATTGATTCAGTTCCTTGCGTAAATATCTATCTCGTGTATCGATCTCTTTACACTGCCAGACGACGGGCAACCATTCTGCAGCGAATCGGCATCTTGTGCGCCACACGCGCCAAAGCTTGCTTCGCCAAATCTTCTGGAACACCTTCGACTTCGAAGAGAATTGTTCCAGGCTTGACACATGCTGCCCAATATTCGACTTCAGCTTTTCCAGTACCCATTCGGGTTTCCAAAGGCTTCTTCGAAATCGGCTTCTCTGGGAAAACTCTGATATAGAGCTTGCCTTGGCGACGAAGGAAATGCTGGGCTGCAATACGACCGGCGTCGATTTGACGACCGCTCAGCCACACTGTTTCCAGTGATTGCAATCCGTAATCTCCGAAGGCGACATAGTTGCCGCGGGTTGCGCAGCCCTTCATCTTGCCGCGCTGTTGCTTGCGGTACTTGACTCGTGATGGAAGTAGTTTCATGTCTTCTTTTCTTTTCTGGGTTCAGTTCAGATCAGCGTCTTCCACGCGCACGGGCTCGGCCGCCCGCTGCATTGGATTGATATTCGGGTTGAGTTTCAGCAGCGGAATACATACCGCGATAGACCCACACCTTGACGCCGAGCGCGCCATATGTTGTGAATGAATGCGCGAGCGCGTAATCAACATGTGCCTGCAAGGTTGAACGTGGAATCGATCCAAGTCGCATATCAAGTGTTCGGCTCATTTCTGCGCCGCCGAGACGACCTGCCAAGAGAATTCGAATTCCCTTCGCGCCATTCTGCATCGCACTTTCGCAGCGCTGCTTGATGAGGCGACGAAAATTCGCGCGCTTCTTCAATTGTTCCGCCATCGTTTCTGCGATGAGTCTTGCGTCGATTTCTGGATTGCGAACTTCAACAACATTGACGGCGACTTTGCGACTCGTCAACGCCTGAAGCTCATTGACCAATTGTTCCTTGCCGGAACCCTTGAGCCCAAGCACTTGGCCTGGACGCGCCGTCTTGATGACGACTGTCAATTCTTCACGGGTTCGCTCGATGAGAATGTCGCTCACTGCCGCGAAGGGAGGCGTGCGATTCAATCTCTTGTCGATGAATTGGCGGATCTTGTAATCCTCGACCAGCAATTCACCAAAGAGAGCCTTCGGAGCAAACCAACGGCTCTTGTGTGCTTCAGTGATGCCGACTCGGAAACCAAATGGATGTGTTTTTTGACCCATATTGAAAGCCTCAGGATTTGCGCTCGGCGACAGTCACATAGATATGACATGTTCGCTTCTTGATTGGATGTGAGCGCCCACGGTCTTTCGGCTGAAAGCGCTTGATGATTGGACCTTCGTCCACCTTTGTTTCTTTGATGAAGAGCGAGCCAACATCGGCATCTTTCTCTTCTGCATTGGCGATTGCACTCTTGAGCACAACCTTCACGAACATTGCGCCACGGCGCGGGCTGAAGTCAAGACGCGCCATCGCATTCGCGACATCGAGTCCACGGATCATGTCAATGACCAAGCGAACTTTTCGCGGTGCGATTCGGCAGTGACGATGTGTAGCTGTATATGCCATAGGTATCTCCAGATGATTCCGATTCAGGCCTTCTCGCCGCCGGCGATGCCTTCCTTCTTGTTCGTGTGTCCTCGGAAGGAACGCGTCAATGAAAACTCACCAAGCTTGTGTCCAACCATGTCTTCAGTGACGAAGACATCGATGAACATTCGTCCGTTGTGCACTTGAAATGTCGTGCCCACAAATTCGGGAACGATTGTGCACGCGCGGCGCCAAGTCTTGATTGGTAAACGACGGCTTCCTGGTTGAATCGCTTCAACTTTGCGGAAGAGCTTTTCGTCAACCGATGGACCTTTCTTTGATGATCGAGACATGTTTCGTGATCTCCTGAGTAAATAGACCGAAAATTAGACTTTCAACTGACCGTATCGACGACTGAATCGACGTCGAAGAATTCGTTCATCACTGGCCTTGCCGCGCAAACGAGTGCGGCCGCCCTTCGATGGTGTGTTGCTTGCATTCGATGGAATCTGTCCGCCCTTCGAACGACCTTCACCACCTCCGTGCGGATGCTGATGATGACTCATCGCCATACCGCGAGTGCGTGGACGTCGTCCGAGCCAACGCGCGCGACCTGCTTTGCCGAGTTTGACAAGCGCATGATCTGCGTTTCCGACTGGACCAATCGTTGCGCGACAATCGAGAGAGACCTGACGAATTTCGCCAGATGGCATCACGAGAGTTGCGAAGCGACCTTCTTTGTTTGTCAGACGAGCTGACATTCCAGCGGAGCGAACCAATTGTGCTCCGCGTCCAGGAACCATTTCGATTGCGTGCAATTCCAGACCAGTTGGAATATGGCGAAGCGGCATGCAGTTTCCAACATCTGGATCGATCTGCTTTGCCGAACTGAGAACATTTGATCCAACCTTGATGTTCTTTGGAGCAAGGATGTATCGAACGCTTCCATCCGCGTACTTCAGAAGCGCGAGATGGCACGAGCGATTTGGATCGTATTCAACTCCAACAACCAAAGCTGGCTCATCGTCCTTTGTGCGGCGCCAATCAATCAATCGATAGCGGCGCTTGTGTCCACCACCTTGTTGAATGATGGTCAACTTTCCTTGGCAATTTCGTCCGCCGGTTTTTGGCAGTGGACGAAGAAGGCTTTTTTCTGGCTTCTTTTTGGTGACTTCAGTGTGCAAATTGACCGACGCGTTGCGGCGGCTATTCGTGACTGGTTTGTAAACTCGAATCGTCATAGTGTCTGTGCTCCAGTATCAAATCAGAAGAGTTCGATCCGGTCTTCGGGATGCACGCGAACGATCGCATGCTTGACCCACTTGCCTGGAATGAGGCCGAATTTCGCGCGGCGATCTTCGCCTTTTCGGTTGTTGACGCTGACGCCAAGAACACGAACTTTGTACAGCGCGACGACCGCCAACTTCACGTCGGTCTTGTTGGCTCGTCCATCAATCTCGAAGGTGTAGCGATTGACATCGCTCGCGCCAGCGTTTGCTTTTTCGGTGATCAGAGGGCGACGAATAACTTCAGTCGGAATCATGATGCGACCTCCTGTGCATTTGCGAAGCAGCTTTCGTCGAGGAATGCAACCAAGGTTGCACGATCAATCACCAAGTATCGGTGATTGAGCAACTCGAATACGTTCAATTGATCGACTCGAATCGTCGAGGAATATGGCAGATTGGCGGCGCTTTGACGAGCGACATCGTTCTTTGGATCGAGTGCGATCAAGCATGTTCGATTGATGCCAACAACCGTGAGCAAATCTGCGAACACGGTCGTCTTTCCCGAAGCGAGTTTGAGATGTTCAAAGCATTTCACTTCGCCGTCAACAAGCTTCGCAAGAAGCGCGTTGCGGTTGGCGAGACGGCGCATCTTTCGTGGAAGCGATGAACGCAAATCTTCACGCGTTCGCGTCTTGGCGAATGCAACGCCACCGCCCTTGCGGATGGGCGAACGAACGGCGCCAGCGCGGGCTCCTCCCGTTCCTTTTTGCTTGTAAATCTTGCGAGTCGAACCATGGACGCTTCCGCGACTCTTGGTTCGGGCAGAGCCTTGTCGTTGGTTCAAGTGAACCGCAACATAAGCCTGCTTCAGCAATGCAAAGCGAACTTCGCCGCCGAGCGTTGCAGGGTCGATCTTGAGAGAGTCGACCTTCTTACCGTCATGAGAATAGATTGGTAAATCAATCATTTCGTGTTTCCTTCGGCGATTTATCGCCGTTTTCGCCTTGCTCTCCCGACGCCAATCACAACAGGTGGCGGGTAGAGTTTGACTTGGATGATGTTCAAGTTGTCCTTGTCGTGTGGTTCCCGAGGGCTTTCGCCGTTTGGGCCTTCACAACAAAGCATGACGTCCGTGAGAAAATGACGTCTATGCCTTGGCCTGGAGCCTTGCCTTTGGTTTGTAGAGCCGGATTGCGGCTCGAACAGTGAGATATCCAGAGTTTGCGCCGGGGACCGCCCCCTTCACAATAAGTAAATTCTTTTCAGCGTCGATGCTGATGACATCGAGACTTCGTGTGGTGACGCGCTCGTTGCCGAGGCGACCAGGCATCTTCTTGCCCTTCTTGATCTTTGCACCGTGTCCACGATCCGTTCCGTGAC
Source organism: Planctomycetia bacterium (assembly GCA_005792145.1). Lineage (GTDB taxonomy): Bacteria > Planctomycetota > Phycisphaerae > Phycisphaerales > SM1A02 > F1-60-MAGs104. Next base: position 19,676 of record SXSS01000046.1, read on the forward strand.
TTCCGATGGATCCGGGTGAACGATGCTTGCGCTCTGTACCGTGCGATGCGCAAAGACCTTTGAAGCGATACGCCTTCATAACTCCGGCGAATCCTTTTCCCTTGCTCGTTCCGATGACATCGACAAACTTCACGTTGCTGAAGGTTGACGCATCAATCATTTGACCAAGGGTGAATGCCTCTGCTTCTGCGTCGTTTGCCAAGCGAATTTCGCTGTGCACGCGCTTTGGACCAACTCCAGCTTTCGCATCGTGACCGATCACTGGCATCGAACTTCGGCGAGGCTTGACATCTTCGAATGCAAGTTGAACTGCGCTATATCCGTCCTTTGCATTCGTCTTGACTTGTGTGACGAAGCAAGGTCCAGCGGAAATCACGGTGACTGGAATGTTTCGACCATCGTCGAGAAACCAACGAGTCATTCCAATTTTGCGTCCGATGATTGCAGTGTTCATTTGATGCGACTCCGTAAAAACTTAGGCTTTAATTTTCACAAACACGCCTGCCGGAACCACGAGACGGTTCAATGCATCGACGGTCTTGGAATTTGGATCTGAAATATCGATGATTCGCTTATGAGTTCGAATCTCGAACTGTTCGCGGCTCTTCTTATCAATGAAGGGCGATCGATTGACGGTATAGATTTCGCGGCGAGTCGGCAACGGAACTGGTCCCGCCACACGTGCGCCACTGATCTTTGTTTGCTCCACGATTTCACGGGCGCTGGCATCCAGCACCTGATGGTCGTACGCTTCGAGTCTTATGCGAATAGTTCCGTTCATAGTAGTTCCCCTAGATAAGGGGCGAATCGGCGATGATATCGTCTTGCGAGAAACTGTCAACCGCTTTGCAGACTTGCGTCGATGCTTGAAGCCAATGAGAGTTGAACTTCTCGCAATCGTTCTATTTGTCGTTGCTGGCTTGCCATTTCAGGCAGAGGCAAACGGCGCAAAGTTGACCGAATTTTATTGTCAGTCCGATAATACGCCGCCTGCCAAGCCAAAAACGCCGCCTGCGAGAAAAACCATACCTTCTTCAGGGTCGGCAACGCCGGTCGCGCCGGTTGCGCCAGAGCCGAAGCCGGCGCCATCGACTATCCCGAAAAATCCAAACCCTGCCCAACCCTCTGCCAAATCCCCCGCGCCATTTGTTGCGCCACCTGTCGCGCCAGCAATTGACCCGCCCAAAAATGCACCGACAACAACGGGCGCACTTGATGCAGACAAAATTACTTTGGAATCTCTTGGAATTCGATTTCGTCCAATTTCAGGCGCAATTTTGACAAAGCCCGTGACAGGGGCAATGCCAATCTATACCGTCGATGACTCGCGTGATCCGCCTCGATATCACTTGCAAATTCAGACGCTTGTTTCTGGATTGAGCGAACCAAACCCGCAATCACAAGTCACCGAATACCTCGAGTCAATGAGGAAAAAGAATCAAAAATTTACGGTTCTTGTGAATGAACCTTGGATACATCCCAAGACAGATGGGCACATCTTGTTCACCCAAACGGATCTTGGAGAGGGAGTTCTTGCGGTCCAAGGATGGTTGATTTTCCAGACTGGACCATTCGAGTTTCTTGTGGTGAATACGTTGACTTCGCGCGATGACTTCTTGGAGATTCGATCAACGCTCGAGGAAAGTTTTCACACGATTGAGTTTGATGACCTTCAACAAATTGCTGCGAAACGCGTTGAACGACTTCGATCAGGAAACGAATTGCTTCAGGCGATGACCCCAGAAAAAATGAAGTCATTGTGTGGTGGCGAGCCTCGATTGTTTCGCGTTTGGCAATCGGGAGAAAACGGCCAAGAAAATGAAATCGGTTACTACCGAGTGACTGTTCTGGCAGGAATGCTCAGCGATGCTTCTGGTGAAAATCCGCCAAAAACAAGTGAAAATCCAACGGGTTTGCTCGTTCTCGTTCAAGGTCGAACGATCGTCGATGCTGCCACGGGGCGATTTTCAGATATGGAGGCGCGCTTCTGGTCCGCATGGAATCACGAAAGCGAAGCATGGACAAGTCGGGTCACAGAACGCGGCGGAAAACTGAAAGAAAAATCGATTGCGCAAACAGGACTTCGCTCGCCAAGGGCAACTGGAAATCCACGGCAAGTGCTGACAGTCATCAACGGCAACGCGCAATCAAGAACACGCGACGAAAAAGAATGGACGGTGCCAAATGGAATCTATCTCTCGCAAGCGGAATTGCTTGTCCTTGGTGAACTCTTGCCGCGTGACGAAAAACAGCCCGCTCTCAACTTTGCTTTTTACGCATTCGATCCGCGATCGATGAGCATGCCACAAAGAGTGGACAATTGGACTCGCGCTCTTGATGGTCAATGGATGTTGATTTCACAACCAGGTTTAGATGAGAGCGCGGAGATCACTTGGCATGACGCCAATGGCCGTCGCGTTCGACGATCGGAACCTGGTGGCTTCACAACGGAACTTTGCTTGCCTCGTCAACTCCAGCAAATTTGGAGCGCAAAAGGTTTGCAAACTCGATGATGAATGTGCGCATAAATGTGCGATTCATATTGCTCTGCGCGCTGCCGATTTCGTGCGCGGCTCCAAGTGGAAAAGTGCAGACTGCGCCGATTCTCTTTGAGATTCTTTCGACTTCGAGCAGTCCATTCGCCGTCGACGCGGCGGATCAGATCGCAGGGATGGATGCGAACTGGGCTTGGAAAATGGTCGATGCGAATGGGCGAGCGAAAGATGATTCTGTCATTGAATCTCTTGCAATTTCGACGCGTTCGTACGGGGGAATGTGGATGATTCCAATGATTGATGGTGAACGTGAATTTGTTTCGCTTGCAAACAACGGTGACATCTCCCTTGTCGCTGTTGAAGCACCCAATGACCAAGCAATCAGCATCTTCACACCTCCGTTGGTTCTTGCTCCAAGACAAATGCACATCGGAGAAATCTTTGCGTCATCAAGTTCGATGCGCGTTGATTGGATGGATGATCGCGGCGAGAGGGACCGAGGCATCGGCGAGCGAACAACACGCATCGTTCGCGCAGAGAATGTTCGGACACCGCTTGGTGAATTCCAAACAATGCGCGTCGAAACAAAGTTTGAAGCTCTCTTGCGCTTTGCAAGGGCGCAACGTTCCACAACTCTCTGGATCGCAGCGGGAATTGGCCCTGTTGCAGAAGAATGGCAAGGAAAAGTGACAGTTATGGGAATCCCAATTTCGAACGATGCCGGAACCGCAGTGCGAATTTCTCCAATTCCCACCGCGCAAGACAAGACTGCCCCCCTAGAGTGACATCTATGAACTGCGCACCTTCCATCTTGGTTGCCATTCCTGCTCACAACGAGGAGCAATACATCGATCGCGTCTTGCCTCGGGTGTTGCAGTATGAATTGCCCGTGCTGGTAATCGATGATGGTTCCACGGATTCCACCGCTGCCCGTGCCGCTGCGTGGCCAGTCGAACTTGTGCGAAACCCCAAGAATGTTGGATATGGCAGAGTGATGCAAGACATCTTCGCATGGTCTGCGATGCGCGGATTCGACTGGGTCATCACCATGGATTGTGACGAGCAACACGAGCCTGCTTTTATTCCAGAGTTCATCCGAGCAATTGAATCCGATGATGTCGACGTCGTTTCGGGAAGCAGATACCTCCGCCATCACGAAAACGACACCGTCGCTCCCGCGGATCGAAGCGAAATCAATCGGAGATTGACTTTGGAAATCAATCAGCATCTTGCTGGCGCATTTGAATCTCCATTGACTGATTCATTCTGTGGATTCAAGGCGTATCGATCCGTGGCGTGCAACGCGCTTCGGTTGGACGCGAATGGATACGAATTCCCGATGCAGTTCTGGGTGCAAGCAGCCGCGAATCGCCTGCGGGTGCGCGAAATTGCCGTTCCAAAGATCTATCTCGATCCCAATCGGACTTTCGGCAATGGACTTGATGATCCAGACCGCAGACTTTCGGTGTACCGAGACACCTTGCTGCATGAACTCGAACGATGCCATGGAAGATTGGCTCACCTTCGGCGCGCGATGTGCACTCGTGCATGAATTTTCCATTGCGAGAATAGACTCTGCATCCAATTGGAACGAAGCGTGAAATCAGTCGAAGTGCATTTGCCCACCGAGGGAGCGAAGGAATTATCGCTTTCCCCGCTCGCATCAAGCCTTCGCAGTCAACTACGCGACTCTCTGCATATTCCAGCGGGATTTGTGGCTGGTGCTGGGCATCAACCAATCGCATTGCACTGCGGAATTCTTGCGAAGTTTATTGCGGCTTCAAGCGCGGCCCAAGCGCGTACATCTGCAGGTTGCTGGGTTCATTTTCTCAGCGACCAAGATGTGGTCGATCCATTTCGGATGGATCTTCCAGTGCGCGAGCGAAATGGGAATGTGCGCAGAACTTCTCTAGGCCTTGCCTTGGAGCAACCGCAACTTGCAAGCGATGCAGTTCCCTTTGCACGACCTGCACAAGCCCCTCGCCGACCCGATATCGAGACGATTGCATCGCCCACGGCATCGACTGCGATGGACAAGGTGATCGAAGCACTGCGAGATGCTTGCGATTCTCCAAACGCTGGCGTGCAAATGGCGCGAACCATGATGCACAGTGCGAAGCGTTGGGTGAATCCCCCTTGCGCAATCGTGGAGAGTCGATCTTTGTTGATGTGCGATGCCGCTCAATCAATCTTGCACAAAATGTTCGCTGCGCCAGAACAATGCGCTGCGGTTTTCAACGCTGCGCTGAAACTCGACCCGCGTTCTGCGCGACCACTGCGAGAAAATGGCTCACGCAGCGAAGTGCCAGTGTGGGGAGTGCGTGCAGATGGATCCCGCGAACGAATTGATGCGCTCGAGGCTCGGCGCCGCTGCGAGAGTGGAATTCCGCTGCTTCCAAGGGCATTTCTCGCATCTGGCTTGATGCGTCTGACCTGCGATCTTTTCTTTCATGGAACCGGCGGAGTGAGATACGAACGCGTTGGCGATCGATGGTGGCGAGATTTTCTCGGCATTGATTTGCCTGAATTCGGATCCGCAACAGCCACGATCGTTCCTGTTGCGAGTGATCTTGGATTGGACTTTGATTCGCATTCACCGCAGCATGCATCTTGGAGAGAAGCGTGGTGGGATCCAACACGACTCGATCGGCAACATGATTCGCGGACGATGATCGACCCCACTCGCTCCGGCCTGTTGCAGCGAATCGCAGATGCGCCTCGCAAGTCAACCAGTCGACGCGCTGCGTATCAAGCGCTTTGCGATTACATCAATGCGCTGCGCCAAAGTAGAAGCGCAGAATTGTCATCGCTGGAAATCGCAGAGGGAGAGAGCAAGTCCATTCGCGCGCAAATTGCCCTTGCAAATGATCGCACATGGCCATTTGTATTGATGAGAGAAAGCGCCATCGATTCGATGGCGAAGTCCATTCGCGACCACCTCGGTCAACGATCATCAGAATTGCGCTGAATTTGGATGATCACGAAGCTGATGCAGATGCCTCAGAAACCAAAGGATTCAGCGGATCTGGCCGATACATTCGTGAATCCAAACTCCAGACTCGCTCGGTGAATTCCGCATTCCCAGCGTGCAATCGATCGCGCGCAACAGCATGAATGGAAATAGTTGTTTTCGCTTCGAGATTATCTAGAAGCGCAATGAAAATCGCTTCGGGAGTCGATGGCAACTTTGCCGCGCCGTGCTCCAATTGTCCGTGGTGCGAAATCAGAATGTGCTGAAGAACCGTAATCACTTCATTTGAAAGTCGATTGCCACTGCTGCGAGCCGCCATCGCCGCTTTCAGTTGCAACCAAATCGCGCCACGCACCAGATGTCCGATCAGTTGACCATCCATCGTGTAATTGAATCCCTTTTCCCATTCCAACTCGACGGTCTTACCGAGATCATGCAGGAAAAGTCCCAGCAAAACGATGTCTCGATTCAACTCTGGATAGAGCGGCAACATCCGATCGGCAAGATGCATCAGCTGATGCGTGTGTTCGAGCAATCCACCGATCCATGCATGATGCACATTCGTTGCGGCGGGCGCGTGCCGAAATGCTGCCATCATTGCTTCGTCTGTGAGATACGCATCGGCAAGCGCACGCATGCCAGCATCGTTCATCGAATGCAGAAGCGTGGTCACTCCGCTGAACATCTCCGCGATGTTCTTGCGAGTTGTTGGCAAGAGCGACACCAAGTCCTCTGCGCTCACCTCAACGCCCTGAATCTGATCCAGAATGATTTGATTATGCCCGTTATAGATTTCGACGCGACCGATGACTCGTGCATATCCAGTCGCACTCACATCTTGCAAATTTGATTCTTCGAATGTCCATTTTCGTGCAGGTACTTCGCCAGTTGCATCGCGGATGAGCGCTTTAAAATAGCACTTTCCGCCGCGAGTCATAGCTGTTTGCGGATTGACGAGGCTATAAACCCCATCGACATATGCCCCAACTGTAAGATCTCGAACATTGATATGTGGTTGGGAATTCATTTGCGCGCGCCTTTCGATTGTGGTGAGTCTAGCGAAGTCTGCTTTGGATGACTGCGATGAATGATTCGCAAGCCGGTCTAGCCATTCGCGCGCAATTCATCCAAGACACTTGGAATTTCATCGCAGAGTTCCATGGCAAGAAGACCAGCTTCGCCGACACGAGCGCTCCATGCTCGGGCTGCGAGTCCGTGAATTGCAACTCCTAATCTTGCACAATCGAAGAGGGAAAGACTGTGTGGTGGACGAATAAACTGCGCGGCGATTGATCCAATAATTCCAGCGAGCGCATCGCCGCTCCCTCCCGTCGCAAGCGCAGCATTCCCAGCTCGCGCGGACCATTGATGCACTCCGTCGCTGACCACCGTTCGTGCGCCCTTGAGCACGACAACACATCCGATTCTTCCAGCAAGCGCGGTGGCGGCGTCCACTCGACGAGCCTCGTCCGTTGCGGCAGTCGGATCAAGATCGAGTGATTGCGCCAATCGTTGATACTCGCCAGGATGCGGCGTCAGAATCACCGAAGCATCACGAATGTCCCTTGTAAAATCAGTCAGGCGGGAGAGCGCGTTGAGCCCATCTGCATCGATGATCAACGGACCACGCACGTGGCTCAACATTCTTACGACGATTTGATCGATCGCAAATCCATCGCCAAGCGCAGGACCGAGCACGACCGATTGAACGCGATTCAATATGGGATCGAGCAATTCCGCGCATTCAGATGCGAGAAGCGCTCCATGCGAATCGACAGGAAGCGCATGCGCCGTCGCGCTTTCCAAAGCAACGAGTGCTGATGCAGCGAGAGGTTCAGGAACTGCCAATTCCGCAAGACCGCAACCAGTTCGCAGTGCGGCACGAGCTGCGATGACAGGACCGCCAAGCATCACTCGTGGAAGCTTTGCACAACCACCGATGACGAGAACCGTTCCAAATGTTCCCTTATGTCCCCGTGCATCTCGAGCAGGAAGCGCAGGACATGGCGATGTGTCGTGTCCACATTCTGCTTCGATGCGCTCATCGATCGACATGGACAACCTCGATGGAAACATTTCCAATTGTCGACAGCAGATTGGAGAAATCCGCGTCGAGTTGCGCATCGTCCTGCGCACTTGTCGCCATCAACAGATGGCCTGGATGAAATGATCGTGAAGAAAGAGTCGCATCGAGATCAATCCATGCACCATCCACCTGCGCCTGAGTCCACATATGCCAAGCGAAAACATCTCGCTTTCCAGCGAATTCTTCGGCGTAAACCATTCCGCTTGCAACGCGCGAAGGAATCCCCTGCGCTCGAAGCAATGCCGCCAAGAGAACCGCATGCTCGGAACAATCTCCTGACTTCGACTGCGCGACTGCGCTTGCGCCTGCGAATGCCGTTGCGAGATCTTTGTGAACAATGAAACGCATCACGAATGCTCGCAGCGCTTCGGTTCGATCCGCGACTGGCGACGATTCATTCAGCCCCGCGGATTTCACTGCTCGAAGAGCAAGAGCGATGACCGCAGGATCTTTTGCATCGATCAAGATGCTGGATGCGAGATACCGAGCGTCGGCAAGTTCCTCCGCCGTCACGGGCGAAGTGCGTCCGACCTCGACATCAACAAAAATCCCCCCCGCTGGATTCGCTTCGAAGCGCTGCGCGCCAGATGCAGGAAATGAAAGAGCGTCTCCATTGGTTGAACGCACCGCAATTTTTGTGTGGCGCGCATTCAGCAATTCAGGACAAGGCTTTGCGAGCGAGACCATGCTGCGATCGATGAGATCAACTCCGCCATTTGATCCAGCTTTTTTCGCTTGCGTTTCACTACTTCGACGCGCGATCATGTCGCCAATCGCCATTTTTGTGCGAGACATAACGACTTCGCCATCGCCATCAATATCTTCCTCGGTTGGCATCGGCACAGCACTATTTGTGGTGACCCAACGAATTGTTTTCTTTGCTTCGCCTTCTCCCATTCGCTTCGAGACCATATCGATGATCCGTAATCCGCTCGATGGATCGACGGTGCGATACGAAATTTCCGTCGCTCCCTCCTTGCGGCGTGCGTTGATATTGCGCTCCACCTGCGCTGGTGTCCACCATATTCCTTCGGGATATGGCATCTTGCGCGACAATGTGCGGCCGCCTGCTGTCTCATCGACTGCGACTTCTGTTTTAGAAAAGCGATAGATCGTGCGCGAAACTTCCGAGCCAGATTCCTGCTGAACTTCGCATTCGATTGGTGTGCCGTCGGATGATTCTGTGAACTTCCATCGGATTCGAACAGTTGTCGACGCCCCTGCTCGTCCCAAAGTCATACGAATGTCATTGCTGGTTTGAATGCGATCTCCAAGGCTTTCGAACTTTTCATGCATCCATCCACAATTCGAGCCGCCAATGGAGACAATAAACCAGGAATCACGAAGACTTTCCCTGTGGGATTGCCGCACGAGAGTCGTTTGATTTTCTCCATCTATGCCATATGCATTCGAAGAAACCACAACCGCGCAGAACGCGATCGCGATTGCAATCCACCGCTCAGGTCGCGGCATCGGCAGAATCCTCGGGGCGCATCAGAGGAAAGAGAATCACATCTCGAATGGATGGACTGTCGGTCATCAGCATCACGAGGCGGTCGATGCCCAAGCCAACCCCTCCAGCTGGAGGCATGCCAGTTCGAAGGGCTGTAATGAAATCTTCATCAAGTGTGCGCATGACTGCGTCTTCTTCTTCAACACCTTGCATTTGATCCGTGAACTTCGCAAGCTGAATATCAGGATCGTTCAGTTCCGTATATGCAGGACCGACTTCCATGCCACCAATAAAAATATCCCATCTCTCCGCAATTTCAGGGTTTTTTCGACTCGGCCGAGTCAGTGGACTGATGGCACTTGGATAGTCCATCACAAATGTTGGACGGCATGGATCGATCAACGCCTCTGCTTTGCGCTCGAATAGATCGTTCACCAGAAGCCAGTGATCGCGCGTAGCGGCGTGGGGCAAATGGGCCGCAACTGCGGATGCACGAACCTTCGCTTGATCGGTCATCGCAAATCCCATTGCGCGTTCGAAGAGATCTCCATATCTCACTTGCACAAATGGTCTGTGATAATCAATGCGCATTTCGCCCCAAGGCAAAATCGGACCTTCCTCCGCGCGCGCGCACCAACCCTTGGCAAGCGATTCCTTCGCGCAGTGATGAATCAGCGACTCAATCAGTTCGAGCATTGTTCCATAATCGCCAAACGCTTCGTACGCTTCGAGCGCAGTGAATTCTGGATTGTGACTTCGGTCTACTCCCTCGTTGCGAAAATTTCGGTTGATCTCGAAAACCTTTGGAAGTCCACCAACTAGCAACCGCTTCAGATACAACTCGGGCGCAATTCGCATAAAGAGCGGCATTCCAAGGGCATTATGCGTTGTCACAAATGGTCTCGCCGCCGCGCCGCCAGCCACAGGATGCATCATCGGAGTCTCGACTTCCAGAAACCCACGAGTTTCCATGAAATGTCGAATCGCGCTGACGATGTGCGAACGAGCCTGAAATGTTTTGATCGTTTGCGGATTTGCAAACATATCCACATAGCGCCGGCGATATCGCAGTTCCGTATCTTCCAAGCCGTGCCATTTCGATGGAGGCGGTTCGAGATTCTTGGACTGAATCGACAACTGCTTTGCCCAAACGCATATCTCGCCCTTCTTCGTCTGGCCGATCCGACCTTCGGCGGAAATAATGTCGCCATAATCCAGCGCTTTGGCAACTTCGAAGTCATTGCTAGACATCGCGGACTTGGAAACACTGATCTGTAAATCGCCAGAAGCATCGCGCAAGCCGATGAAAATGATTTTTCCCATATCGCGGTGCTGAACAATTCGTCCAGCAACAATGACGACTTTGCGGTCATCTGCAACGACCGCATCTGGATTTTCCTTCAAGACAGTGCTTGCATTGTCATAGGCGGCGTGCGCAGCGGCATCGAATTGCGCGCGCGCGGCTGAAAGAGGGATATTTCCATCCAAACGATTTCCAAAGGGTTCTACACCGAGTTCGGATTTGAGTCGCTCGAGCTTGATTCGACGCGCTGCGATCAATTCTGAAGATGATGGCTCTGCATTCTGCATCGTGCGATGATAATCAAGAGAGCGCAAGATCATTCGGCGGGGTACAGTCTCACCATGTATTTCGAAACCCATCAGCCAGTTCTCGACGATCTTCAGGCGCGGATTTTAGCCATCCGCGACTCTCTTTAACTACCCAGACAAGGTCTCACAACGCGCGCGACTTGAAGCTCTCATGGGCGAGGGCGACTTCTGGAACGATCAGAAGCGAGCGCAAAAAGCGATCTCCGATTTGAAGGTCCTTCGAGCGATGCTCGATCCACTCGAAGAACTCGTGAAAGGCCACGAAGATGCAACGGTCGGGCTCGAACTTGCTCGCGAGGCGAATGATCGAGAAATGCTCATCGAAGTGGACACCACTCTGCATGAGTTGATGGCGCGAATGCAACGCGTGGAATTGCAAAGTCTCTTGTCGGAGCGTCACGATCATCGACACTGCTTCTTCGCAATTCAAGCAGGCGTCGGCGGAACCGAAGCAAATGATTGGGCGCAGATGCTCGAGCGTATGTATTTGTATTACTGGGAATCGATGGGATTCAAGGTGGAAGAAATGAGTCGAACGCACGGAACCGAAACTGGTATCGCCGAAGTCTCCTATGCGATTCGAGGTCCATTCGCATTCGGATATTCATCGTGTGAAGCAGGATCACACCGACTTGCGCGTGTGTCGCCGTTCAACGCTGAAGGAAAGCGACAGACTTCCTTTGCGACAGTCGATGTCACTCCAGAATTTGACGAATCTGAAATCGAAATCCCAGAACGCGACTTAGAAATTGTTGCGTTTGTTCGGGCGAGCGGACCTGGTGGACAGAATGTCAATAAGGTTGCATCTGCGATTCGCGTTGTGCACATTCCCACTGGAATTCAGGTGGTTGCCAACACATTTCGAGATCAATCACAAAATCGAAAGCAAGCGCTTGCCGTGTTGATGTCAAAGCTGGAGCAGATTGCTCAAGAAAAGCGCGACGCAGAAATTTCCGAAGCCAAAGGTGGCAAGGTTGAACGCGGTTGGGGAACGCAAATTCGTTCCTATGTCTTTTATGACAACAGAGTGAAGGATCACCGCACGAACTATGAGGAGCCGAATCCACAAAATGTTCTCAACGGACATTTGAGTGCCTTCGTCGACGCTGAATTGAAGCGCCGTCGGCGTGAGCGTGATGGCGTGCAAGCCGAATAGAAAATCTATGAACCTCCATCCTGCCAAAATTCGCTTTGTTGACTTCGGACGAATCGTCTGCAACGGAAACGAAGCATTCCGTCGTGAGTGGCTCATCACAAACGGGATTGGCGGATATGCCTCTGGAACAATCGGCGGCGTGCGGACAAGGAAATATCACGCGGCACTTATCGCGGCGACAACACCTCCCGCCGTTCGCACCTTTCTCCTTGGAGAAACTTCGCCAACGGCCACATATCGCGGAGTTCATTATCCGCTCAGCTCAAATCAATGGAAAGATGGATCAATCTCGCCGCAGGGACACATTCGGCTTCAGAGATTTCATCTGGAAAATCAGATTCCCGTTTGGCGTTGGTCGTTTTCTGATGCACTCTTGGAACGCAGAATTTTCATGATCCATGGGGAAAACACCGTGTGCCAACATTGGACGCTCGTGCAGGCATCAAGCCCAATCCAACTGCAAATCGAAGTTCTTGTCGACAATCGAAGTCATCATCAACTTGGCAGACTCGATGCGGCAACTCCAGTCCTTGAACGCGCACCGCGTGGAATCCGACTGAGTTGGCCACATGTGAATGCAGGTGAGGGATCTGAACTTTTCGTGCAGTGCGACAAATCAGTACCAACTCCGACAGGCGAATGGTGGAAGGACTTTCTGCTCACCCAAGAGCGCGATCGCGGATACGACGCAATCGATTGTCTTTGGAGTGCCGCCAAGTTTGAGGTCATACTCGATCCAGGAACTTCGACGGACTTCACAGCATCGACCAAATCGCAGACCGCTCGTCCAGTTGGCGATGCACTGCAAGTGGAACGAGCTCGCGCTGAATCGCTCTTTGCCATTTCGCAAGTTGACGAAAACAAACCCGCGCTCCAACAGTTATTGCTGGCCTGCGACCAATTCATCGTCAAGCGAAAACGCAAAGGTCCACAAGGTGGCGACGGAATCTCGATCATCGCAGGCTATCCCTGGTTCGCTGATTGGAGCCGTGATGCGATGCTTTCGATTGCTGGCCTATTGCTTGCGACTCGCAGAACTGCGGAAGCTCAGACATTGCTCTTGACATATGGCGACTATCTCGATGGTGGCATGCTGCCAAATCGTTTTCCAGATCATGATGGCGATGCGCTGGAATACAACAGTGTTGATGCGCCACTCCTGATGATCATCGCTGCAGAAAAGGTTTTCGCCGCAGGAAATGATGCCAAGTGGCTTGCAGAAATGTGGCCGGGATTGCAATCGATTATCGAGGCATACACCAAGGGAACTCGCCATGGAATCAGCGTCGATCCCAAGGATGGGCTCGTGCGTGCTGGTGAAAATGGAATTCAGTTGACTTGGATGGATGCAAAGGTCGGCGATCGAGTGATCACTCCACGACAGGGTAAACCAATTGAGATCAACGCTTTCTGGTTCCAAGCACTGATGGCAATGAAAACGCTCGCAACAGCACTGAAGCAACCAACGGATGCGTACGAACAAGCTGCTATGCGAGTCCAAAAATCATTCGGGGCATTCTGGAATCACGACCGATCATGTTGTCTTGATGTGATCGACGGACCAAATGGTTCCGAAAATTTACTGCGCCCAAATCAACTCTTCGCATCAGCAGTGAATGAAGATCTCTTGCCACAGGGTCAACGCAAAGCAATCATCGACTTGTGTATGGCTCGACTCTGGACACCGCAGGGACTTCGCACGCTCAGTCCAGATGATCCGGCGTATTGCGGCAACTATGGCGGCGATCCTGCATCGCGCGACGGCGCATATCACCAAGGAACAGTTTGGCCTTGGCTCTTTATGCCAATGGTTCGAACTCACTTTGGGGTTTATAAAGACGCGCAAGCAATCCAAGACTTTCTCTTTCCGTTCATAAATCATCTACGCGAGGCAGGACTCGGTTCGGTCAGCGAAATTTTCAGCGGCGATGCGCCACACCAACCTCAGGGATGCTTCGCGCAAGCTTGGAGCGTCGCGGTATTGCTTGAATTGATGGAATGGATGCGATCCAGCACCGGGATTTTGGCAAGTACGATGAAGTCATAATTGTTCAACAAACGCACCTATATAACATGGCAATGACTCCTGAAAAACAACCTGCATCGACGGACGCCGAACAGTCGCGAATCAATGACCTTCATGCAGGTCGAGCAAAGTGGCGTGACTTTGGTCCATTCTTGTCCGACCGACAATGGGGAACGGTGCGGGAGGATTATTCCCCAGATGGTTCCGCGTGGAGATACTTCCCCCATGATCAAGCGCGTAGTCGCGCCTATCGCTGGGGCGAAGATGGAATCGCTGGGTTCTGCGATCAAAAACAATTGCTTTGTCTTTCCTTGGCCCTTTGGAATGAACAAGATCCCATTCTCAAAGAACGTTACTTCGGACTCACGAATGAAGAAGGCAATCATGGCGAAGACGTCAAGGAAAACTATTGGTTTCTCGATGCGGTTCCAAGCGGATCGTGGCAACGGATGCTCTATAAATATCCACAGCGCGCATATCCATATGACGAAATTGTGCGGGTGAATGCCGCTCGAAGCAGACTGGAACGCGAGTTCGAATTGATCGACACTGGGATCTTCGACGACAACCGATACTTCGATGTCTTTATTGACTATGCAAAAGCAGACGCATCGGACATTCTGATGCGCATCGAGGTTTTCAATCGAGGTCCTGACACTGCGAAGATTCATGTTCTGCCCACTGCGCTCTTTCGCAATACATGGACTTGGACGAATAGCCAGCGCCCTGTGATGACAGAAACAAAGACCTCTACCGGTTCGCAGATCGACATCACGCATGGCGATATGGCGCCAATGAAATTGCAGTGCGAAGGCACGCCCGAATTGTTGTTTTGCGAAAACGAAACGAATGTGGAGCTATTGAATGGATTGCCACGCAATGGGAAATTCTTCAAAGATGGAATCAATGATCTTGTTGTAAACAAGGCTGTAAACACCGTCAATCCAGCCAAGACTGGCACAAAGATGTCGGCTCAATATGTTCTTGAGATTGCACCCGGTCAATCGAAGGTCGTTCGTATTCGTCTCAGTCCAGCAACGGCGAAAGCCGGATTTGCCGACTTCGAAGCGATCATGACCAATCGAAAGAGTGAGGCGGACGATTTTTATGCGCAGAAGCAAACGCTCATCGACGATCCAGAACTGCGAAAAATTCAGAGACAAGCGTGGGGTGGACTGCTGTGGAGTCAACAGACATATTCTTATGAAGTTCGAAAATGGATCGCAGGTGATTCTGCGATGCCTCCGCCACCTTCATCACGAAAGACTGGACGCAACAGCGATTGGCAGCATTTGGACAATCACTTTGTCTTCTGCATGCCCGACTCTTGGGAATATCCGTGGTACGCCTCTTGGGATCTTGCTTTCCACTGTGTGGCATTATCGGAAATCGATGCAGAAGAAGCGAAGCGGCAACTTACGCACCTCATGATCGATCGATCGATGCACCCAAACGGGCAGATTCCTGCTTACGAATGGGCCTTCGGCGACGTCAATCCTCCTGTGCACGCATGGGCTGCGCTGCGTATTTACGAAATCGATCGTCTGCAAACTGGAAAGCCTGATGATGGATTCTTGCGCCAGATTTTCCACCGCTTGTTATTGAATTTCACGTGGTGGGTCAATCGAAAAGATGCCGATGGACGCAATTTATTCGCCGGTGGATTCTTGGGACTTGACAATGTGGGCGTGTTCGATCGAAGTGCGGACTTGCCATCGGGCGCGGTTTTGCAACAAGCCGATGGAACAGCGTGGATGGGAATGTTCGCATTGAACATGATGCATATGTCGGTCGAACTTGCTTTGCATGACGGTATCTATCAAGACATGGCGATGAAGTTCTTTATGCACTTTCTCGAAATCGCTTCGGCAATGGCTGACTTTGCAGGTACTGGTGAAGGACTTTGGGATGATGTTGATAAATTTTATTATGACCGACTTCGCTTCCCATCAGGCGAGACAATGCCGATGCGCGTCCAATCGATCGTCGGTCTATTGCCACTGACTGCTGTGCAGGTGATGAATCCAGAACGCCTTGCTCGCCTTCCACTCTTCAAAGAGCGCATCGAATGGGTCTTTGAAACAAGACCAGATCTCGCAAACCTCGTCTCGCACTGGAATCAATCTGGCAGAGGAGATCAACGCCTGTTTTCTCTTCTGCGTGGTCACCGAATGAAATGCTTGCTTCGCCGAATGCTTGACGAGAGCCAATTTCTTTCCGAGTTCGGAATCCGATCGATGTCGCGGGCGCTTGAAAATGATCCATATGTCTTTTGGCACGATGGGACAAGTCTGTCTGTTCGATATTGCCCTGGAGAAAGTGCAACGGGTGCATTTGGAGGAAACAGCAATTGGCGCGGCCCGATTTGGTTCCCAGTCAATTATCTGATCATCGAAAGTCTTCTTCGCTTTCACGAGTATTACGGCGACGACTTTAAGATTGAATGCCCAACAGGTTCGAAAAATATGATCACCCTTGAAGATGCAGCAAAAGAAGTCGCCACTCGACTGATCAAACTCTTCCGTATGGACGACAAAGGTCGACGCCCATCGCTTGGAGATCATCACAAGATGCAAGATGATCCAAACTTTTCTGATCACATTCTCTTCAGCGAATATTTTGAAGGGAATACTGGGCGCGGATGCGGTGCGTCACATCAAACTGGCTGGACGGCGATGGTCGCGCATCTCATCACGCAGTTTGCGTCAACCGCATCGAAGACGACCAAAGCGAACTCGCCTTCCAACACCATCGAGAAAATCAAAGCGTGAATCAAACCTCACGGACACTCTCTCGATTGAGTGCTGGCGCAGCGGTTTTGAGCAGTATTGGATTCCTCGTTTTCAGAGCCGTGGATAGTTCATACAAAGGAATGGAATCGGACCTTGTCTTCGCCTTTTCAGCGACCCTCTTGCTGTTATGTGCGCTGATCGTTCTGCTGCCAAATTGGAATTGGTGGACCGTTTTGGCGCGTGTTCTCGCCATCGTGCTTTTGGTTGCAGCGTGTGTGGGAATTGTCATCCCAAACACACTTGCAAGTCCAGGTCTGAAGGCAGCGCTGGAATTGCTTGCGATAGCCTGCGTCGCAACAACACTTCGCACAACAGCTGGGCGTTGGCTTGTCGCTCTTCCTTCAAGTGCATTGCTTGGGCTGTTGTTGTACGCGTGGCTTTCCCCCAATGCACCAGAGTTCGATATCCGCATTGCTGACAGCCTGGCAGATATAGGCAACTTATCGAAAATTGTATTTGCTTCAGCCGGACTGGCTCTTTTAATTCGTGCGTGGATTGATGCTCCCGTCCGAAGCCTGAGAATGCCAAATTGGATCGGCCTCTCGGTGAGTGTGATTTGTATCGCTCTCTCTTTCTGCGCATGGCATCATTCTTCCAATAACGAAAAGGCGAATTTGAAGCAAAATCAACTCAATATCGCCTATGCAAATAGCGTTGTCAAGGTTGTCGGACAAAGAGGAATTGACCGACTTATAAGCGAATTCAAAAATCTCGATGATAAATTTGATCCATATACAGATTCGAATAGTGCCGCTGTTCTTGCGGATGTCAATCAAGCGATGCAAAGCTCGCCAGCGATTATCGCGATCGGTTGGGCTCAAGGATCAGGCCACATCATTTGGATTAAAACCTCAGCTTTACTTTCAGAGGAAATCCAGTTGGAGTTCCGTGATATTAAAGTCAGTACAACAGCGGTTGAAATGGCGAAACAGAGTGATTCAATAGTCATTGATCGTCCGATTAGGCTGAACGAGATTTCAGCGTCTATCTTGCTCATTGCTCCTCCAGAGTATGAAGGTGAATATGTCCTGCTCCTGAACGTTGGAGTGATGATGGACTTCATCGAAAGCACCTTCGCAAATGGATTCGAAGTGGAGGCATATCTGAATGACACATTTCTCTGTGAACGTGGCGCCAGTAATGGAAAGAGCATTATTGGAAGTGGAAACAAATTTTTATTGGGTGGCGATTATTTTGAAATAAAACTGCAACAGATTCTTTCCTCGAATGCGAACCGTGCAAAGAATTTCGTAGCAATGTTGCTCTGGCTCAGTTTGGCTGTGTCGGTTCTGCTTGGGCTGACATTATTCCTCGCCCAATCTTCCGCACACCGCGCCAATCTTTCTGCGCGCTCACGAAGTCAGTTGGAACAACTTATAGAAGGTGCGAAACAAGTTGCAATTGTTGCGACTGATCGATCAGGCCTCGTCACCATCTTCAATCACGCGGCAGAGCGCCTCTCTGGTTGGAACGCCAATGACTTGCTGAAAAAACGTGACGTAACTTGCTTGTTTGATGTCGATGAATTGAACGACATTGTTCCATCCGCAACAGGGGCGAATGCGTTTGCATCGCTGGCAAGATTGGCGGACGATCAGCGAGCGCATGAACGGGATTGGACATTGAAACGACACGATGGGGGAAATCGCCGTATCAACCTCGCGGCAAATCCTTGGCGAGATTCCGATGGAGAATTGCTGGGATATCTCTTTGTCGCAGTCGATGTGACCGAACGCGAATCGGCAATGCGGGCACTCGACCATGCTCGCAAAATTGCGGATCGCGCAAACAATCTGAAGAGTTCATTTTTGGCCAATGTCAGCCACGAGATCCGAACTCCTATGACCGCGATTCTTGGATTTGCCGATCTTTTAAATGAAAGCCAGACGAGCGAATCGGAGCGAATTGAGTTTGCTCAAATTATTCGAAAGAATGGCGAGCATCTGCTGGAAGTGCTCAACGACATTCTAGATATTTCCAAGATCGAAGCTGGACATCTGCGTATCGAAATGATCGAAGTTCGGCTTCCGGAAATCCTCGACGAAGTCATTCAATTGATGCGGCTTCGGGCGCGCAAGAGTTCGCTCGAACTGACGGTGACTTGCGAAGGCGATGAAACCGATCGTCTTGTGCGCACGGATCCACTGCGTGTGCGGCAAATTTTGGTCAACCTGATTGGAAATGCGATCAAATTCACAAAGCGTGGCAGCGTGACTGTTCTGCTGCGTGCGCATGTTGAAGAGAATGCGCTTGTTGCTGAGATTGAGGTACGAGATACGGGAATCGGCATTTCTGCAGAGCAAATTCAAGCGCTCTTTCAAAGCTATGAGCAGGGTGATTCCAGTACTGCACGTCGGTTTGGAGGAACAGGGCTGGGCTTGGCAATTTCGCAGAGGCTGGCGCGAATGCTCGATGGATCGATCACAGTTCGCTCGACGGTCGACAAGGGAAGTTCATTTACATTTTGCTTTCTGGCGCCACTTGCAACAAGTTTTGTTGAAGCAACAACTGCAGGCTCTGAAATTGTGCATGCAATCATTCGCCTCGAGGGCCGACGAATTCTTCTTGTCGATGACAGTCTTGACAATCAACGACTCGTCTCAATGCTCTTGCGCAGAGCGGGCGCGGAAGTGGAGATCGCCGAACATGGTCGCGCGGCCATCGAAGCAATTGCGCTGGGTGGATCTTTGGGTGGATCTCATCGTGAATTCGATGTCATTCTGTTGGATATGCAAATGCCAGAATTGGACGGCTATGCGACAGCACGAGAATTGCGTGCCAGTGGATATCGCGGGCGAATCGTTGCGTTGACTGGAAACGCGGCAGAAGATGATCGAGGCCGATGTATTGCGGCGGGATGTGACGACTATTCGCTCAAGCCAGTCGTGCGCGCAAAACTCCTGGCAATTTGTGCGCCACAGCAACCCCCTACTGCCTGAAAATGGCTACGATTCATCTCCCCTTGGTGGGGTGGCAGAGTGGTCGAACGCGCCTGACTTGAAATCCGGTATGCCTGCAAGGGCATCGTGGGTTCGAATCCCACCCCCACCGTTCTCTATAGTTTCGTTACGCACATTTTTGTGGCGAGTGATCGTCACCTTCGTGAAGGAATTTCAGAATGGTCTTCCAATTTCCAATCGTCTGCTTTCTTGCTTTCGCTCCATTTCAAACTACCCAAGATTCGCCGCCCAATGCGGCGATGTTGCGATATCCAGATATCAGTCAGAGTCGCATCGTCTTCTCATATGCGAATGGATTGTGGACCGTCGACAAAAATGGCGGAGTGGCGCAACCCGTTGCAGATCCTCCGGGCGCAGAAGTCTTTGCGCGGTTCTCTTCAGATGGAAAGTCCGTTGCATTCCTTGGAAATTATGATGGCAACCGAGATATTTATGTCACGCCAATTGATGGTGGCATTCCCAAGCGTGTGACATATCACCCATCGGCAGAAACTCCCGCGGATTGGATGAGCGATGGTCGAATCTTGTTCAGTGCGACTGGAATGGGAACATATCCACGCGCCCCGCAGATTTTGGCTGTTTCTGCGGATGGTGGACTGCCAACGGAGTTCCCCACGCCGTATGGTGCGAATCCAACTTTGAGTGCCAACGGAAAGTTTCTCGCGTACACCCCACATTCAACGGACACTCGAACTTGGAAAAGATATCGCGGTGGAATGGCGACGGATATTTGGGTCTATGACCTCACTGACAACACCGCAAAGCGCGTGACACAGTGGGAGGGAACTGACACGATTCCAATGTGGCACGGCGACACGCTCTATTACTTGAGTGATGCGGGTCCGGAGCATCGCTTGAATGTTTGGTCATGCGATGCACAAGGCGGCAATCGCCGTCAAATCACAAGGTTTGCAGACTTCGACATCAAGTGGCCATCGATCGGGCCAGATGATGGGTCCGTCGGCGAGATCGTCTTTCAGAATGGCGCGAGTTTGATGGTTCTCAATCTTGCAACCCGCGAAACGCGAACGGTGACAGTCAAGATTCCTGGCGCGCGCGCGAAATTGCGTCCGCAGACAATTGACGCGAGCGCATTTATCGATGGATGGGATATTTCTCCATCTGGAAAACGCGCGATTGTTGCAGCGCGTGGAGACATTTGGACTCTTCCCGCAGAAAACGGAATCCCGCGCAATTTGACCAACAGCAATGGCCTCGCCGAGCGCGAGCCAACTTGGAGCCCCGATGGAAAGTCGATCGCGTTCTTCGATGATTCGACAGAGAATGGATATGAAATTTTTATTATGCCAGCAGATGGCACAGGCACGAAACGGCAACTGACAAAGTCCAATGGGGCATTCAAGTCCGATCTGAACTGGAGCCCTGATTCCAAGAAAATTACATTCGCCGCAATGACGAATTCGCTTTTCATGGTCGATGTTGAAAGTGGCGAACAAAAACTTGTTGACCGCGAAGAGTGGGATGATGGCGCTCCCCGAGCGAAGTGGAGTCACGATTCATCGTGGATCACATATCTCAAGTCCGATGCATCTGGTCGCTCAAACCAAGTCGTGATTTATGACGTGGAGTCCGGCGAAAAGCACGAAGTGACCTCGCCTGCTTTCGGCAGCAATTTGCCAACATTCGATCGGGCTGGAGAATGGTTGTATTACACCAGTGATCAGGAGTTCACACCAAAGTATGGATCGATGGATTCCACTTGGATTTATGATAATTCAGAAGTGATGCTTGCTATTCCTCTGCGTGCGAGCGTGAAGGCGGCGTGGCAGACGACAGAGAGTGACGAAGAAGTTCCTGCGGCCAAGAAAAAGCCAAAGCAAGCGAAGGGTGCGAAGGATGCGAAGCCCGCCGATGATGATGCGAAGCCCGCCGATGATGATGCGAAGCCCGCCGATGATGATGCGAAGCCTGCCGATGATGATGCGAAGCCTGCCGAGGATGATGATGCGAAGCCCGCCGATGATGATGCGAAACCCGCGGATGCTGATGCGAAACCCGCGGATGCTGATGCGAAACCCTCGGATGCTCCTGTCGTTGCGACGGAGATAAAGACAGATGCTCCAGTTGCAACTCCAGAAAAATCGAAACGCAAAGGTTTTGCGATTGACTTTGACAACATCGAATCCCGAGCAGTTCGAATTCCTGGTGTAAGCCGTGGTGCATTTGGAAATCTTGCCGTCAATGACAAAGGCCTTCTGATCTATACACGCCGCGGCGACAATGGCGGAATCAAGATCATCGATGCTCGCGAAAAGAAACCCACTGAAAAAGTCGTCACAACCGGCGGCGGATTTGTTCTCACCGCAGACGGGAAAAAGATTCTCATCCCAGAAGGTGCAAACGCACGCATCGTCGATGCTTCAGCGGGCGGGGCTTCCAAACCAGTTGTGACAAAACCAATGGTGGTTGAGATTGATCCACGCGCAGAATGGCGGCAAATGGTTGGCGATGCTTGGCTAGTCTTTCGAGACTTTTTCTATGACCCCAATATGCACCAAGTGGATTGGCCTGCGATACGCGCGCGTTACATCGCCCTCGTTGAAGATGCGAACAGTCGAGAAGATGTTTCGTTCATCATTTCAGAGATGATCTCGGAGTTGAATGTTGGTCACGCGTATTACAACGGCGGCGATGTCGAAGGAAGTTCCACAACCAACACAGGATTGCTCGGCGTTGACTTTGATATCGGCTCTGCCCCTGCGCCTGATGGAACCACTGCAAGCGCCTATCAAATCAAGCGCATTTATGAAGGCGCCGCGTGGGATTCCGACGCACGAAATCCTCTGCGTTCTCCTGGAGTCAATATAAAGGAAGGCGAATTTATTCTCGCCGTCAATGGAACACCGATCGACTTGAAGAAGGCGCCATGGGCTGCATTCGTTGGTCTTGGCGACAAGACGGTCACACTGCTCATTTCTGCGAAACCATTTCGGGACGAGACCGCACGAAGTGTTGTGGTCACCACTATCGACAGCGATGCGGACTTGCGATACCGATCATGGATCGAAGCGAATCGTGCCTATGTCAATCGCAAGACAGAGGGCCGCGTGGGATATGTTTATGTTCCAAATACTGGAACGGATGGGCAGAATGATCTCATGCGCCAATTCGTTGGACAGCGCGGAAAAGATGCGCTCATCATCGACGAACGTTGGAATGGCGGCGGCCAGATTCCAACGAGATTCATCGAACTTCTTGATCGCCCTGTGACCAATTGGTGGGCGTTGCGCGATACACGCAGTCAAGCATGGCCCCAAGATGGACACTTTGGTCCAAAGGCAATGTTGATCAATGGACTCGCTGGTTCTGGAGGCGATATGTTTCCGTGGCTCTTTCGCCAAGCGAAACTTGGTCCACTGGTGGGAACTCGAACCTGGGGCGGGCTGGTGGGAATTTCAGGCAACCCTGGACTTGTCGATGGCGGCGGAGTGCGCGTGCCGAAATTTGCGTTCTATGAAAAAGATGGAACGTGGGGAGTCGAAGGTCACGGTGTTGATCCGGACGTGCTGGTTATTGATGATCCCGCGGTGATGCGTGGTGGACCATCGCGAGGTGGAATCGATCCGCAAATGGATGTTGCGATCGACTTGATGGAGAAAGCGATTCGCGAAGAGCCGTTCAAGGTTGTTCCAACTCCGCCATATCCAGATCGTCGCGGGATGGGAATGCCGACTGCGGATCATTAGTTGATAGGGCTCAGATGTGGTGCGTAAGTATTTTCGCAGCGGACTGTTTTTGCCCCAAGGCTCAAACATTTTGCGCTCGTGGACAAATCACATTTTCCCGCAAAAGATTTTCAGATCTGAATTCGTGTCGTCAGTTGCGGCTCGATGTTTGCCGTCCAACAATAATCCCTGACTAATTTGGCTTCGTTTCCGGTATGTCAGTTGCAAACGGCGGCGCCGGAAATCCAGCAGAATTCACCAGATTTGCGCGCACTGGATTACAGCTCCACGCATAACGAACAGAGGCAGGTGTTTGCACTTTGGGACTCGACAGAATGACTGTCGAGCCATCGATTTTCGCATCTGCCCACTCAAACTTTCCATCCGATCCCGCAATCGCAAATCCACCAACTGGCGCTCCATTGGCGCCCGCAAGTCCATCCGCATGGTCGAAAGCAATAATCATCTTCGCACCTTGCACTGAACTTGATTGATAGAGCGGCCCAGAAAATTCTCCGCCGCGCGCATACACCTGCGCAAGCGCCCACGCCGCAAGACGATCCGCAACGGCCTTCTTGTTCCGAGGATGAATATCGTTCGCATCACCAACATCGATCGCAACTGCAAGACCGCAGTGCGGCACAACTCGCGCGGTATTGGACTGAGCGTCTCGAAGCGCGGACCACTCTCCTTCGACAGGGTTGTCGCTCGCCTCAAGGAATCCGGCTAACTGCACAATGCCGAAAGGAAAATCTCCCTCGTTCCACTTCGTGCGCCATGCACGAATCATCAGTGGAAGAAGTTCACGATATTGATCGGCCTCTCCTGCGTTTGATTCGCCTTGATACCAAAGCGCTCCGCGAATTGCGAAAGGAACAACGGGCGCCATCATCGCATTCCACATCGAACCGAACGAAGCCCATTGAGCCTGAGGATGCGATGGCGCCTGCGGTGGGTTTGGTGCTTGCACCGTCGAAGTCGATCCGCGCTTCCACTGCCATTCACCCGCGAGAGCGATCGGATTTGTATCAGTTGCGCCGACTCCAGCTGTCGACACCAATGTCATCTCCATTGCTTCTGCTTTTCCAGTAAATCCGCCAGCACCTTGTGTATCAACAATCAATACAGCGATTTCATTTACGCCTGCGTGGAGAGTTGCACCAGGAACCGAATATGTTCGCGGCGCTTGCCATAAACCTGTTGTCCGTCCGACTTCGGTGCCGTTGATCCAAACGATGTCGCTCTCATCGATTGGACCGAGGAACAATTTCGCATCTCGCCCTGCCCACGAATTTGGCAAAGTGAATGTGCGCCGCCACCAAGAGGCTCCATCAAAGTCTGCGAGTGATTCTGTTCCTGCGACAGTTCCAAAGACTCCTGGAACTTGTGCCGCACGCCATGAGTGCGCCACATCCGCGGATTCGGTGGCCCAGTGATTTGCGAATCCACTTTCGTTCAACTGAAAAGTTTTCCAATATGCGGTGATTGCATCTTGATATGCGCTCGCCTGCCCTTCCATCAACTTTTGCATTTGTGCCGACGACATCTGCTCAAATGTTGCGCCAGCTCTTTGCTGATCCGCGACAGATGCGGTGAACATCGGATGCGTCAATGCGATATCCGCTGGAGTCCACGGCTCCGCGCGCGTTCCACCCCAATTGATCGAGAGGATTCCAACTGGAACATCGAGCGTCGAGCCAACTTTGGCCGCAAACCAACTGCCAATTGCCGTGAATCCAAGCGCATTTTGCGGCGTTGCAACCACCCAGTTCGTCGGCAAATCTTCCTCGGGATGAGCGGACATCTCGTGCGCGGGAGTGAAGCATCGCACCGTCGAAGGCAGTCTCTGAGCGAGCGCATCGCCTCCAGTGCTTCCTTGAACATTCCATTCCATATTCGATTGACCACCGCAAAGCCACACTTCTCCAACAAGCACATCGCTGCGTTGCACACTCTCGCCAGCACACGCAATCTTCATCATTAGTGGATTCTTACAAGCATTCATCGCAGGAAGTCGAGCCATAAACTTTCCGTCGTCGCCTGACTTCGCCTGCACGCTATTGATCACCTTCCCACTTGCGTCGACGATTGAAACTTCGACCATCTGCCCAGCTTTCGCTCGTCCCCAAATCGGAACAACCATGTCGCGCTGAAGAACCATATGGTCGGAGATCACTGATGGCAGAGTGATGTCAGCGCGAGCAGTCGCGGTCAGCGTGATCCAAAGGAGTGCAAGTGCAATCAAGTTGTTTGGCGCGCGGAAGTTTGAAAAGAAATTCCATTGGTTGACGATTTTCATCGCACTGTTGTACCCACACTGGGAATAAGAATGAGATCCTGAGCAGCATTGACTGACGAGTTTGGAATTGCGGGCAATCCAAGCATCATCAACACAAGATTTCCCGCCTCCGCGTTTCGTATGGGTTTTGCTCCTTCGGTACGCGGATTTTCGGCTTTGTCTGGACGGATTCGTGTGGTATTGATCGCATACAGATCCGACGGGGCTTGATCGACTCCCAACCAAACAAGAAACGGAATCGTGAAATTGATTGGTGCTTTGGAATCAGTGTGACTGCGCGGTGGAACGCCACCACCATGATCGGATGTCAAAACAATTGCGACATGGCCGCGCAATGCAGCGTTGGAATCAATACCTGAAAGCAATCTGCCGATTGCACTGTCAACGCGAAGGACTGCTTTGCGATATTCCGTTTCGTCCGCGAGATCCCACGCTCCTGCATGACCAGCGCTGTCGGTCTCCGCGAAGTGCACGAAAGATAAACTCCGCCCACCTTTCTCTGCGGAATGCTGTATGAATTTCAGAGTTTCTGATACGACTTGATCACTCTCTTTGCAAGTGATGAAAGTATCAATCTTGTCGCGACCATCATCCGTGCCAACGATGTCCACCGCCCCATTGGTTTCGTCATAACTCTGATCCAACAACACGAACTTGCTTTTCGCGACAACGACAGCAGTTGCGACTCCTCGATCGCTTGCAACATCAAACATGCTTGCAACATATTCTCCGTGCATCTCATTGAGTGTTCCCCCTGCTCCGGGCTTTGGGGGATTCGAATTCCCAAGCCAGTTATGCCCAGAAGGACCAGCGAAAAGTCGCCCCGTCACCATCCCAACATGATTCGGAAGCGTGACGGTCGAATCCGGATCAGTGCGCGCTTCGAATGTATGGGGTCCTCGCAGAAGTCGAGCCATCGAAGGATGAGTCTCAATCAACGGCGATTGCAACAATTCCGAGCGCAAACCATCAACGCTGATCAAGATGACGTGATTGATCGCGTTCGTATTTTTTGGGGGCGAGGTATTTGAAGAATCGGTTGCCATACAAATGGCAGAGACGATCAGTGAGAAACAGCCAAGCATCACAAAATGATAAGTCTTGTTGAGATATAATTACGGATACTTATTGTAAATCTTCCGTTCATTCCTTGGCTTGTCAGTCCATCCGAAACTGTTATGATCCCTTGCCACGAATGACTCCATAGTCATTGGACAGGGCTGATTTGCGGGCGTAGCTCAGTGGTAGAGCGCAACCTTGCCAAGGTTGATGTCGAGGGTTCGAGTCCCTTCGCCCGCTTTTCGAAATCAAACCCGAAGCACCACGCTTCGGGTTTTTTATTGAATTCGTACCTTCATAAACCATCTCAGCAGACTTTGCTGTCCGATTCCCTCGCTGTATCCGTGGCTCGAAAACTCGCGCTTATTTTGCTGGCGTATTCGCAAGGTCAACAAAGAACGCATATTCAAGTGCAACCTGCTTCAACCGATTGAATCTTCCCGAATTGCCACCATGCCCCGCATCCATATTGACGCGCAACAACAGCGGATTCTGATCGGTGCGCATCGCGCGCATCTTCGCGACATATTTGGTCGGCTCGTAATACTGCACTTGAGAATCCCACAAACCCGTCGTGACCAACATCGCGGGATACGCCTTCTTTTCAATATGGTCATACGGCGAATACGAGCCGATGTATTCATACGCCGCCTTCTCGCGCGGATCTCCCCACTGAGTCCATTCATTGGTCGTCAACGGAATCGTCTCGTCAAGCATTGTCGTCAAGGCATCAACAAATGGCACATGCAATCCGATTCCTCGATATTTGTCCCCCGCTTGATTTGCGACTGCGCCCATCAACAATCCACCCGCCGATCCACCTGTCGCAAAAATCTTCTCTTTCGCGCCATACTTTTCCTTCACAAGAAAATCTGTTGCGTCTTCAAAGTCGTTAAAACTATTTTTCTTATGGGTCAATCTTCCATCTTCGTACCAATCTTGCCCTAAATCCGCGCCACCTCGCACATGCGCGGTTGCAAGCAAAAATCCGCGATCAAGCAACGAAACCTGATTGCCACTGAACTCGGCATCAGATGAAATTCCATATGCGCCGTATCCCTCTTGATAGACAGGCGCACTGCCATCGCGCTTGAAACGATCCTTGCGCCAAGCAATCGAAATCGGAATGCGTTTTCCATCGCGCGACGGCGCCCAAATGCGCGTGGTTTCATAGAGCGACTTGTCATAACCAATGACCGGCTGCACTTTGAGAACAGTTCGCGCGCCAGTTGCAAAGTCCACATCCCAGACTGTTTTTGGCGTGATCATCGATGTGTAATTCACTCGAACGCTTGCCAGCGCAGGATCGAGGTTGGTGCCAAGTCCCATCGAAAACGCGGACTCATCCGCTGTGACGGTCAGCGGTTTTGCGCACGCAGGCTTTGCGCCCCACGGAATGATGCGAACGACGGAATTTGCATCAACTCGTTCAGCCACTGCGATCGCGCCATCAAAGATCGAGAACTCGTCGAGCGATGTCTCGGGACGATTGGGAATAATGATCTTCCACTTCGAATGATCGCTCGCCGCACCATCAAGCGCTTCAACCAACTTGAAATTCAGCGCGTTCTCATTCGTTCGAATCACCCACTTGCCATCAAGGAAATCCGCGTAATTGCGAACGCCCGCCATACGAGGAAGCACGATCGTCGGCGCCACCGTTGGCTGATTCGCAGGGATCGCACGAAGTTCGGTCGTATCGAATCCATCCATCACGATGAGCACCTTGTCGTGATTACGACTCGACTCAACGCTTGTTCCCAAAGTCAGATCTGGCTCGTTATAGACAAGCACATCCTTGGCAGGATCAGTGCCGATTTCATGGCGATACACCGGCCCCGTCTGCAACAAAACAGGATCCTGCCGAATATAAAAAATGGTTTTATTGTCAAGCGCCCATGCGACATTTTCAAGAACACCCGGTATCGCATCGACAGATGTCACGCCAGTTCGCAAATTCTTGAATCGCAGCGTGCTAATGCGACGACCCGTCACATCATCAGTCCACGCGAGCCACTGATTGTCGGGACTCACTTCAACTGCGCCAATTGAATAAAAAGGTTTTCCATTGCCAAGCGCAGGTCCATCAAGCAACACTTCTATTGGAGCGTTTGGTGTTGGACACTTGGGCGTCCCCGCTTGACGCTCATAAACAGGATATTCCGCACCAGCATCGAATCGAATCGAATACCAATAGCCATGATCATAATTCGGTGGAGTCTGATCATCTTCTTTGATGCGACCGCGCATTTCGACGAGTATTTTTTCTTGCAGTGGAAGAAGCGCCGCAGTGACTGCATCCGTATATGCGTTTTCCGCGTTGAGATATGACAGAATCTCTGGACGCTTCGTCTTTGTATCGTCGTCGCGAATCCAGTAATACTCATCGGTGCGATCGCCTTGCGGACTCTTGACCACAAATGGAATGCGTGGAGCCACCGGTGGCGTCGGTGCAGATTGAGTTTGAAAAGAAAGGGCCATTGAAATGCACACAATAAAGAATGTGATCATGAAGCAAGGATGCTACGAAGTTCTGTCATCTTGACTAATCTGACGCGCAATGAAAACAATGAATGCGCTTACCGCGACAATTTTCGGATTTGTAGCCCTTTTCGTGATAGCCGCATGTGATTCGACTTCCAATTCATCCATCCAGCCCATCGCATCACTTGCGGGTCAAACATGGAAATGCTCCACGCTCGATGGCACTGCAATCACAGCGACGCGATCACCAACTATTACTTTCGACGGCGCGGGGCGAGTCAACGGTTTTTCTGGAGTGAATCGCTTCGGAGGTTCTGTCGAATCTGCCAAGCCGGGCGATATTCACTTCGGCCAAATGATGAGCACAAAGATGGCTGGCCCTCCAGAACAAATGGCTCTTGAAAATTCTTTCCTCGACGCTCTTGCGCGTGCTGATCGATATGCCGTGGTGGACGCAAAACTAATTTTTTCTGCGGCGGACATAATCATTATTCAGTTCAAGAGTGAGCCGAATGAGAAGCCTTCGCCTGCAAACTAATCCGTAAAATCCACACCTCGATTTGGATCTCGCAACCTACACTTTCAGGATGCGTTCATCCGTCTTGTTTGCACTCTTCACAACATTGTTGGTAGGAGCGGCAAATGGCGACGATGCCTTGAAACCTTCAACGGCCCGCATAAAAGTTATTGATTTCAACAAAGAGCGACAATGGTGGTCTTATGCGCCGATTTATGATCAAGCGCCTCCACAAGTGAAAGATCAAGCGTGGTGCAAGAACGACATCGATCGATTCATTCTTGCCAAGCTTGAAGCGATCGGGCTTTCGCCAGCGCCGCAAGCGGATCGCGTTGCGCTGATACGGCGCGCGTTCTATGACCTCACCGGACTCCCGCCTTCTCCAGAGGAAGTCGATGCGTTTGTCAACGACTCGCGTCCACAAGCGTGGAGCGAATTGATCGATCGATTGCTCGCGAGCCCGCACTATGGCGAACGCTGGGGACGATACTGGTTGGATCTTGTTCGATATGCCGACACAAACGGATTTGAGCGCGACGGCGATAAGCCAGCTTCTTGGAGATATCGCGATTGGGTCATCGCCGCTTTCAATAGCGATAAACCATACGACCGATTCTTGACCGAGCAACTTGCGGGCGATGAATTGCCAGACCGATCTTTCGACACGATGGTTGCGACTGGTTATTACCGACTTGGAATGTGGGACGATGAAGTTCCAGATCTCGATCAGGCACTCGCCGACGATCTCGACGGAATTGTCGATACGACAGCGCGCACAATGCTCGGCATGGGACTGGGATGCGCGCGTTGCCACGATCACAAAGGCGATCCAATTCGCCAGCGAGACTATTACTCATTTGCCGCAAATTTCGCTGGATTGAAGCCATACAAGGCATTTGCAGGCAATGGCATCGAGGCGGCAAATGTGATGCGTTCGATCTCAACCGACTTTGGAATGGTCGACTTTCCAGCGGCGCGCGCGAAGTGGCACGAACAAAGAAAAGCGATCATCGACGAACTTCTTGCGATGGAGTCATCCAAGCCAGATCTCGATCGTGCACCAAACAAGGGGCTGATGTCGCACTATGCATTCGAGACGAAGGCAGATGCACCAGAAGCAGACCGCGCAATCCTGAAAAATTCTGCCAGTGATGCGAATGGAAAAGTCATCGACCTCGGATGGGGAAAGCCAGGACGCTTCGGCCTCGCAGGTTCATTCGATGGTGGCGATGATCGCATTTCAATTCCATCAACCATCGGCGACGATTTCACAATTTCATTTTGGTTCAAGAGTGATCGAATTGCAAGAGGCACAGAGTCCAATCCCCTTTGGTTCACTGGCACGGGTCTTGTTGATGGTGAGATTTCAGGAATCGTCGACGACTTTGGCATTTCGATCATCGCAGGTGGAGTCATCGCGGCAGGCGTTGGAAATCCAGAGACATTCGTGCACAGCGCACCAGGGTTCAATGATGGTCAGTGGCACCATGTTGCTTTCACACGATTGAAATCAAGTGGCGAAATCATTTTGTATATCGACTCGATCGAAGCGATGCGCGCCATCGGCGGCAAACAAACCCTCAAATCACCGAAGAATTTGGTCATTGGGGCAATGCATCCAGGAGGCGGTGCATTCACGGGAATGATTGACGAAGTTCGACTCTATGACCGCGTGCTTGATCGAACCGAGATCATCAGCATTGCGACATCTGTCGGCGAACCCACCGCAACTCTTGCATCCATCGAAAGCAATCGCGGCAAAGAGCAAGCAGAGAATTGGCGCCAGTCGTATGAAACGCTGAACAAGCTTGAGCCACCAGCTTGGCACGGCACGGAGGTTCTTTGCGCAGTCGAGCGCGATGACCCGCAGGTCACGCATGTTCTGACGCGAGGAAGCCCCCACGCACCTGCGGAAGAGGTTCAGCATGCCGTACCAGAAATTGCGCAAGGCAATTCTCTCTCTATGGGCAGTGCGATGGAGGTGTACGACAGCGAATCAAGTGGTCGCCGCTTGGCGTTGGCGAAATGGATCACTGACCCAAGAAATCAATTCACTTCGCGTGTGATGATGAACCGGATCTGGCAACATCATTTTGATCGTGCGATTTGCCCCACACCAAACGACTTCGGTCACTTTGGTGAAACGCCAACGCATCCTGAACTTCTCGATTGGCTTGCGAAGCAGTTCGTGGCAAGCGGATGGAGCATCAAGCAAATGCACAGACTGATTATGATGAGTGCTGCATATCAAATATCAAGCAATGCGACTCCCGAATCTCTGGAAAAAGACCCTGCTAATGAATACATCTCACGTTTTCGGCTCAGAAGATTGCAATCTGAAGAGATTCGAGACAGCCTTCTTGCGGTGAATGGTTCGTTCAATCCTGCGATGGGCGGGCCTGGAATCCGCCCACCGATGCCGGATGAGGTTCTTGCCACAAGCAGCAGACCAGAGGAAGTATGGCCCTTGTCAGAACCTGCATCATGGCCGCGTCGTAGCGTTTACATCCATGCGAAACGATCGCTTCAAGATCCTTTGCTTTCAGTCTTTGATCAAGCGGATATTGATAACCCGTGCCCTGTGCGATTTTCAACCATTCAACCAACGCAGGCACTCACCATGCTCAACAGCAAATTGACAAATGGCCAAGCAGTTATCTTCGCCGACAGGCTTCGCCGCGAGTTTCCAAACAATGTGCGAACACAAATCGAGCGCGCAATGCGCTTGGCGTATGGTCGAAAGGTCGAATCCCAAGAGATCGACGACGGCATGCGGTTTATCTCCGATTTGCAATCCACCGAATCCATGTCAGAATCAGATGCGATGAATATATTTGCGCTTGCTCTCTATAACAGCAACGAGTTCATATATGTCGACTGATCAACCACAACCGACGAATAGTTTCTGCGGAAACACGCGCCGAGAATTTCTCTGGCAAGCTGGGGGCGCGTTCACCAGCGTTGCACTTGCGGGGATGTTGGCGAAAGATGGCTTCCTTCAGAAACAAGCTCTTGCATTTGATGGAACCACCCCACTGACTGCGGTCAATCCGCTTGCCGCGAAATTGCCGCATTTTCCAGGCAAAGCAAAGTCAGTGATCTTTCTCTTCATGTATGGCGGACCGAGTCACATCGATACCTTTGATTACAAGCCTGATCTCTTCAAATACGACGGTCAGACAATTCAAGTGAAAACCAAAGGCCGCGGTGGCGACAAGAGCGAAGGTCGCATTGTCGGACCAAAATGGAATTTCAAGAAACACGGGCAATCTGGGGCGTGGGTCAGCGACCTCTTCCCCCATTTGGCCACCTGCGTCGATGACATGGCATTCGTCAAGAGCATGTACGCCGAGAGTCCCATTCACGGAAGCGCGATGTTGATGATGAACACAGGCAAACTTCTCGGTGGCGCGCCATCGATGGGTTCGTGGGTCAATTATGGTCTTGGATCTGTGAATCAAAATCTTCCTGGATTTGTTGTGATGCTCGATGCAACAGGCGGACCTATCAGTGGCGCAAAGAATTGGACCAGCGGATTTATGCCGGCGCTTTATCAAGGATGCGTGCTGCGCGGCAAGGGCGATCCGATTCTTGATCTTGCGACTCCCAGCTCTCGATCGGAAACTGCTCAAAGAAAATTGCTCGATCGACTGAAAATGTGGAACACGCGCCACGCGCTTCTGCGCAGCGGCAATTCAGATTTGGAAAGTCGAATTGAAAGCTATGAATTGGCGTATCGCATGCAAGCGACTGCGCCAGAAACCATTGATTTCACAGGTGAAACTGCTGAAACAAAGAACCTGTATGGAATGGACGAACCCCAGACGGAAGATTTCGGTCGCAAGTGTCTTCTTGCTCGACGGCTCGTCGAGCGCGGAGTTCGATTCGTGCAAATCTATTCCGGTGGATCGCACAACGATGCGAATTGGGATGCGCACGACGACTTAAAAACGAATCACGATTATCACGCTGGTCGAACTGACAAGCCAATCGCCGCGCTGCTGAAGGATCTCAAGCGAAGAGGAATGCTTGATGACACACTCGTCGTTTGGGGCGGCGAGTTCGGTCGGCAACCAACTGCCGAATACGCCAAAGGAACTGGTCGTGATCACAACTCGTGGGGCTTCACCATGTGGATGGCTGGCGGAGGGATCAAAGGCGGCATCTCTGTCGGCGAGACAGACGAACTTGGATCAATTGGAGTCGGCGAACGATTCCATGTAAAGCAACTTCATGCGACGATTCTCAATCAACTTGGCATTGATCCAAACGCACTGACCTATTTTTATGCTGGGCTTGACCAAAAGTTAGTTGGCGTCGAAGGCGCACAACCAATTCGACAAGTTATTGCGTAACAGCGCAAGCCGTTCAAACAAATTCAGAATGATTTATGCGAGTGCGCGGCGGGACGCCTGTATGGGGTGGCACGAAGACGGAATGATTTATGCGAGCGCCGCGGGACGCATATATGGGATCACACGAAGACGGAATGATTTATGCGAGCGCCGCGAAACGATGTGCGTTTTCGCAGATGTGTGTTTGGCTCGAATCTGTTTGCGTCTCCAGCCGTTGGAAAGTTCTCTCGGGCGAGTTCCGCAGGCGGCCGACGGCGCTTGCTAAAAAAATTCGTGAACTGGATCGTGTCGGTCGCCGAGGACTGTTTGAGTCCCGAGAGAACTTTTCACGGCTGCTCACTTATGCATTTCCGTGGCTGTTTCCGTCGCTGTTTCCGCCACACTTCAGCTTGCGCACATCATCTTCCGCAAACACTATTCAACCACCGAAAACTTGTGGACCATCTCATGCTTATATGTTTTCCCTGGCCGCAAAATCACGTCGGGCCATCCCGCTATCCCCTGCTTGTTGATGCTGTCTGGAAATGCTTGCGTCTCAAGGCAGAGTGCATTGTTCTTTGCATAAATCGCACCATTCTTCCCAGGCACTCCATCGAGAAAATTCCCCGTATAAAACTGGATGCCAGGTTGATTGCTGGAGATCGTCATCACAATTCCACTCTTTGGACTGCGCAAAACGGCGCATTCTCGCATCTCGCCAGACTTCGCACCATTGATCACCCAGTTGTGATCAAAGCCCCCTGGATCAGTGGCTGTAGCCGGTAACTGCCCCATGTCTTTACCAATCGTTTTCATCGTGCGAAAATCAAACGGCGTTCCTGCGACAGACTTGATCTCGCCGGTCGTGATCAGCGTCGCATCGACTGGCGTAAAATTATCCGCAGGGATCATCAACTCGTCTTGCAAGATCACGCCAGAATCATGTCCACCCAAATTCCAATATGAATGATGCGCAAGATTTACCGGCGTTGGCGCATCTGTTGTCGCACTCATCGCAACGCGCAATTCATTCTTGCTTGTCAGCGTATATGTCACAACAGCGGTGCAATTTCCAGGATATCCCTCCTCGCCATCTTTGCTGACATACGTGAAAGTCACAAATGGATTGCCATCCTTCATTCCAGACTCACCCTTCCACAACACCTTGTCGAAACCCTTCGCGCCGCCATGCAGCGAATTCACTCCGTTATTGCAAGTCACCTGCGAAGGCTTCCCATCAATCGTGAACTGGCCTTTGGCGATTCGGTTTGCGCACCGCCCCGCCGTGCATCCAAAGTATTGAGTACGGTCGATGTACTCCTGCGCCGAAGATCTCCCAAGCACAACATCAACAAGTTTTCCTTTGGAATCTGGCACCCAAAGTTCGGTGACAATCGTTCCATAATCGGTTGCTTTCATGCGCATTCCAGTGGAATTTGTCAGTGTCCACAGATGCGCGGGCTGACCATTCACCGTGCCATAGTCCGCGACTGTAACGCTTGCATTCATAGATGAGGCTTTCTGTTTGGTGGAGGAAAGAGACGCAGCTCCAAAGACCGCAAGTGAACAGAGCGTGCAAATTGCGATTCCGACGATACTTTTTATAACGACCGAATTCATCAAGTTCCTTTCGCCTGAGTGCGGGCGCGATTCGCTGCGTACCGCCTCAGGAATTCATCAGCCAGAACACCGATCAAAATCACAAGCCCAATCACTGCGAACTCCGCCGTGTCAGGCAACCAAGATATGAGAACGATCGCATTGCGCAAGACCTGCATCACAGCTGCGCCAATGATGACGCCAACAACACTTCCCTCTCCGCCAGAGAGGCGATATCCACCAAGTACCGCTGCGGCGATGGCATAGAGCTCGTAAAAGTTTCCGAAGTCACTCGGTTGCGCGCTGCCAACATCGCAAACGAAGAGCAGCCCACCGAAACCTGCCAACAGACTGCAGATGGTGTACGCGAGAATTTGCACTCGTGCGACTGGGATTCCGCTATATCGAGCGGCGCTTGGACTGCGACCGACTGCCTTCATCCACCTTCCCCAGACAGTGCAGTTGAGAAAAATCATTGACAGAATCGCGATGGCGAACAACGACAAGACTGGCGCAGGCACAGAGAATGCCTCAACGCCTGGGATCGAAATGCGCCCATTGCCGATCCAGCGAAGTTCAGTGAATTTCCCCTGAAATCCTTGCGTTTGATCCATCGTGATCCCGCGTGCGAGACCTCTGAAAATCAGCAAGCCGCACAGCGTGACAAGAAATGATTGGATACGCCCATATGCGACCAGTCCACCTTGCATCACTCCGATCGACACAGACATCAACAGAATTGTCGCGACGGTTTCGGTTGGCGACCATCCCATCTGCGTCAAGAGATATGGCGTAAGCATTCCTGCCAAGCAGACCACGCCGCCAATCGACAGATCGATGCCCGCGGTGAGAATCACAAATCCGACTCCGATGCCAAGAATGCCAAAGAGCGCGGTGCGCCGAAGAAGATTTTCAATGTTGTATGCAGTCAAGAAATTCGGCGAAAGAATCGATACGGCAATCACGATCACCAAAAAAATTCCTGCGATGCCTAGAATCTTTTTCATGCCGCTACCTCAGATTGGCTTGTGCCATCTCCACTACCGACAACCGCCAACCGAGTGATCGCTTCTTCGGTTGCGTCGGCAATATTCATCTCTCCTTCGATTCGTCCTTCACGCACGACCACAACTCGGTCGCAGAGCAATAATAATTCTTCGGTATCGCTGATCGAACACAACACAGAAGCGCCACGATTGGCTGCTTGCCGAATCAATGCGTGAATTTCTGCGCGCGCGCCAACATCCACACCGCGACTCGGTTCGTCTAGCAGGAGCACACTGGGCTCTGTCGAAAGCCATTTCGCAAGCACTACTTTCTGCTGATTCCCTCCTGAAAAAAGCGCAACTTGTCGCTCGGGCAGCGCAGGGTGAATTTTCATCAAGTCGATCATCCGCGCAACTCCCGTGCGTTCTGCACCACGGCGAATGAATCCTGCGATGGCTTCTCGTGCGATCTTCACGACCGAGGAATTGATCCGCACAGAATCCTCCAACATCAAACCATCTCGCTGTCGATCTTCGGGAACCATCGCGATTCCGCGCCGCGCGGCCGTGACAGGATCATTCGGCGCAACGACTTGGCCATCGAGAAAAACATCTCCACCAACGCGGCGATCAACTCCAAAGATGGACTGCAGAAGTTCTGTGCGACCTGCGCCGACCAAACCTGCCAGTCCAACAATTTCGCCTTTGCGAACCGTCAAATTGATGGTCGACTTTGGATGCGCCTGCGTCAGCAGACCGCGCACAACAAGTCTCGCCTTCGACTTCGTATCCGTCGATTGCATTTCTGCACGCTGACTTTCGTGAATCGTTCCCACCATTGCTCCAACCAGTTTGTCGCGGGTCAGTTGATCGCGAGTAAACTCTGCAACCTGCGCGCCATCACGCAGTACAACCGTTCGATCCGCGCAGTCGAGAACTTCATTCAGTCGATGCGTGATATAGACAACCGCAACTCCCTGATTGGCAAGTGTGCGAATGAGTGCCAGCAAGCGACTTGTTTCTCCCATACTCAAACTGCTTGTGGGCTCGTCCAAAATCAGCACTTTTGCCCTTAATGACAACGCCTTTGCAATCTCAACCATTTGGCGGCGACCAATCGACAGGGTGGAGACATCGCTCGCGGGTGATAGATCCAGGCCAACTCGCTCGATCCATTCGCGCGCTTGCGATTGCATTGCCTGACGATCGAGAAATCCAAATCGATTTGGTTCGCGACCAAGAGCAATATTTCCAGCGATATCCAAATTATCCGCTAAGTTCAGTTCTTGATGCACAAGAGCAATACCAGCTCGTACTGCATCGCGAACGCCAGCAAATCGCACCGATTGTCCTGACAAAAATACTTCGCCAGAATCTGGCGTCAGAACTCCGGCAAGAATTTTCATCAGCGTGCTCATGCCAGCGCCGTTTGCGCCGACAACCGCAACAACTTCTCCTGCGTAAAAATCAATATCCACTGAGCGCAAAGCGTGCACGCCTGCGAACCTTTTCCCAAGCCCCCTGCACCGCAGGATGGGAGCAGCATCCGTCACTTCGAGTCATTCCCCGCCGTATTCCCACTCGCACTCCCACTTGCATTCCCAGCCAACTTTTTCTTCAAGTCAGCTTCAAACGCATCCACATTTGCTCGCGTCACCGTGACGGCGGGGATGTCGACAAATCCACTCTTGGGAAGCGCGTCTGGTTTTCCCAGACAAACAGCGCTGAGCATTTGCATGCTTCGATATCCATAGTTATATGGATCTTGCGCCACGGTTCCTTGCACTGATCCATCGCGAATTCCAGCCAAAGTTTCCGGCGCCTCATCGAACCCAACCACTTTGATCTTGCCAATTTTACCGCCGCTTTTCAGCGCTTCGAGGGCGAGAACTGGGTTGTATGCAAAGAGCCCGACGACGCATCCGAGATTTGGATTCGCGCTCATCATGTCTTCGACATTTGCCTTCGCCTTCGCACGATCAAATTGATCCGTCAGAGTATTGAGCACTGTGTACTTCCCAATCGTCACTGGCTGATTGGGACTTTCAACACGCTTGTCATCGCGCGCACGATCGAAGACCTCGTCCATCACACCTTGACGGCGACGGCGGGCATTGTCTTGTTCCATTCGACCGACAAAAATTGCGATCTCTCCTCCATTCGGCAACGCTTGCTTCACCAACTTTCCAGCCAATCTACCTGCGTCATAATTGTCAAGTCCAATGTATGCAAGCCTGGCACTTGCAGGCGCATCGCTGTCTTGCGTGATGAGCAATGTGCGATCAGCGACCTGATCAAGAATCTCCAACTCGTTTGCCGGATCGATTGGGCTGACAGCAATCCCGTTGACCCCCTGAGCAACCAAGTCCTCCATGATGCGCTTCTGATCCGCGATTCCTTCTGCGGGCATATGCACTGTGACTGTCGCCCCAGTATCAACACCTGCTTGCTCCGCTCCGCGCTGTGCAATGACCCAAAAGTCCGCGACTCCATTTGTGACGAATGCCAATTTCGGTTTTACGCAAGGCTTTTTTGCGTATTCCTGCACCAATTCAGCCTGCCGCTGCTTTGGTGGTACCGAAGACTCCGCCGCGCCGAAGGAATACAGCGTGATCAAACTTACTGCCAATGTTGCCATCAAAGCTTTTCGCATAATTGTCTCCTTTAGTAGACGGTTGTTCCGCCATTGACATGAATCGATTGTCCTGTGACAAATCGTGCCGCCTCACTCGCCAGAAAAACAACGGCTCCACCGACATCGCTTGGAGTTCCGAAGTTGCCCATAGGAATCAGAGTTTCGTATCCATCCTTGTCACTCTGCGCATCATTTGCGTGACGCTCAACTGGAATCCAACCTGGAGCAACTGCGTTGACGGTGATATTCCACGGCGCAAGTTCCATCGCCATACTTCGAGTCCATCCAATTTGCGCACCCTTCGCAGCGACATACGGGCTGAAGTTTCCAACACCACGATGAAAAACTTCGCTTGTGATGTTGATGATGTGACCGTGACGCTGCTTCTTCATATGTGCAAGCGTTGCTCGCGTCAGCAAATATGGACTCTTGACGAAGAAGTCGAGCATCGATTGATGAAACGCCCAGTCATATTCTTCGATCGGCTTATGCGGCTGATCTGGCGTGGCGTTGATCACGAGCGTGTCGATTGGCCCAAGCTTGGCCACAATCTCGCCGCACATCCGATTCACATCGTTTTCATCAATCACATTTCCGCGGAACATTTCTCCGGCATAGCCCGCAGCCTTGAACTGGGCGAAAGTCGCGTTTGCCGTTGCGGAGTTATTCCAATAATTCAAAGCAACCTTCGCGCCTGCGTCTCCAAGAGCGAATGCGATCGCCTTCCCAAGTCCCCGACTGCTGCCTGTGACCAATACCACTTGTCCTTCGAGATGAAATTTTGGGATATTTTTGGAATGCATAAAAACTTTCTAATCCAGCAATCAACAGGGACGAAGCCTACATCCCATCAGTTGATTTGGTTCTGAACTCTTCCATTCCTGCGGCTTCGCTTCTGC
Source organism: Planctomycetia bacterium (assembly GCA_005792145.1). Taxonomy (GTDB): domain Bacteria; phylum Planctomycetota; class Phycisphaerae; order Phycisphaerales; family SM1A02; genus F1-60-MAGs104. The sequence goes on from SXSS01000046.1 coordinate 59,724, forward strand.
GGCTCACTTCGATAAGATCACATTCGAACATTTACTCCATAGAAAGGTTCCCATGTCTGACTCAACAACAACACCGTCAAATCCTGATCACGCTCGCCTGGAAAAACTCGAAAGCACAGTCAGACGACTACGTCGTTGGCTTTGGGTGGCATTGATCATCGGTATTGCATTCTTCTCATTTGCCATAGGTCGCATTTCTGGTTCAAAGTCACAAATGAACCGTGATCACGGCATGCCTGGAAACCAGATGCGAGGCCCGCAAGGTGGTCCGCAAAATGGCGGTCCGCAAGGTGGTCCGCAAAATGGCGGTCCGCAAGGTGGTCCGCAAAATGGCGGCCCGCAAGGTGGTCCGCAAGGTGGCAAAGGTAAAGGCAAAGACAGAAGCTGATTTTTCGATCAAATATCCTTTGTTTTGACGGATTAAATTACAACATAATTTGTATCCGACGATTTTCGAGGCATCATTCATTTATGCTCGCTCTTTGTTCTGCAAGCTCTCGATTGGCTGGCTGCTTGGTTGGGTTGATCACACTGCCAGTCGCAGCTGACATGATGCAAATTTCTGCATCTCGAGACACCACGCTCTATGAAAGCCCCACGGGCGCGCTGGGAAATGGCTCTGGACAATATTTCTTTGCAGGTACAACAAACCAACCACAACTTCGCCGGGCGATCATTGCCTTTGAAACCACCTCTATCATCCCTGAAAACGCGCTCATTCAAAGCGTGACACTTCGCTTGCATGTCGCATCCACTAGCACTCAGACCAACAACTTTTCCCTCTTTCGCGTCACTTCCAATTGGACCGAAGGTGCGAGCGATGCAACAGGCACCGAGGGCAGCGGCACAACTGCGATGGCTGGCGATGCAACTTGGTTGCACTCCTCACTTCCAGGGGTGCTTTGGAACACCGCGGGCGGCGATTTCAATTCTGTCCCAAGCGCGATGCTTTCTGTGGGTGATCTTGGTTTTTATTCTTGGACATCGGCACAAATGACCGCGGATTTTCGTGCTTGGGTGGCGAATCCGCAGAGTTCATTCGGTTGGATGCTTCGCGGTGATGAATCCGCTGCAGGAACAACACGCAGATTTGATTCCAGCGAATCATTCAGCAGCGCATTTGCGCCAACACTTTTCATCGATTACTCAGTCGCACCCGCCCCAAGCTCGATTGCACTGTTTTCGATTTCATCCGCGCTTGCATTGGGAAAGCGTCGTCGCCGAGCGTAAAAAAAGTCGCTGCGCGTTTCAGTTTCCGCTTGTCCCCCAACTTGAAATGAGCAGAGCCAGATCTGCTCCATCGACAAGTCCATCGCCATTTATGTCACGCGAAGAAAGAGCAGGAGCACAAGTAAATTTGATACTTCCAGTTGCTTGGGTTCCAGACAATCTTGTCAGCCTTACGAGGTATTGGCGACCACTTTCAGCAGTAAAATTGACAGTTGAAGCATTGGCTGTACCGCACTGATCATTGCATCCGATTGATGAGCTTTCACAGAAATCCGGATTACAAGCATTTACTTCAAAGACTTCAATGCCAGTATCAGCACCTGTCAATCCACAAGTTGAAACTTCTGCAGGACCTGAGCAACTCTGAGTCCAAAGAAAGAAAAATTGTCGGTTTGGGATAAAGGCTGGAGCGCAAGGGAAAGCAACTCCTACGATCGCCGGCGCAAAATTAAAGTCAAAGTTTTTTTCGACAATTGTTCCCTCGACAAATAAGGGAGCACTGCATGAGCTGGCGGGTAGCGGATAGATGTTTGTGGACATGCCATAAGCGCCAGTCGCAGCGTTGGTTGGATCAGTCCAACCCGTCAGGTGGTACCCCGCATCAGCTGTTGGAATGGAATAGATTCCATTCCCATTTGTATTGAGAAATAAAGTCTTCGTCGAACCTGTTGTTGAACAATTTGAATTTATTCCAGTCGGCAGATTGTTAGAACCAGAGACTGCTACGAAGTATTCGGAATTTGGCTCCAGCAAACTTCCAAGAGTTTGGTTAGAGGAGCCATTGACAAGAGACCCTCCATTAAGAATGGGCCAAGAGCTTGAAACAGAATCTTTTATAACGGTTGCGATTGGAAATGCAAGCGTGACAAAATTCGTCGCCACTATTCCACAATTTACTATACTTTTCTTAAAAATCGTAAGTCGAGCATCCCAAGCAGGCTCGCCTCCTGCGCCCATATTCATGTCTAATTTAAAAAGAGAGGTATTTGAACCCGTCTTGACAACAAATAAATCCACGAGATCTGGCGTGCCAACCAGGGCGGTCGCCGATGTCCCACCGCGTACTCTTGTGACTTGCGTGTTCGTACTTCCAGCGACCGTCTGAGCAGTTGAGGGGGTAGTCCCGGCATCCTTTGCGCCTTCATCCCAGTCAGGACCTGCGAAAAGAGAAGAAGCCAGTGAACAAACAGCGATTGGCGCGAGAATTTTGGAGATTTTTAACATAAGAAACCCCTTTGGTTATCAACGAAAATGAAAAATAAACACTTGTATTGTAAATCAAGAATTCATCAAGTCAAGAAAATTTTGTTTTTCAATTGAATCATCCGTTTGATGTAAAGCTCACAAATCAAAAAAACGCTGTTTTGAATGGCTATAACTGTAGACTGATAATGAATGCCCCCATCAAATGACGAAAAAACGATTTTACCCGAGGATGAACCTCGAAAGAATCGGTCGATGGATGTCACCTCGGATTCCACTGCCCAAGAAGGGGTAAGTGCAATTCCCGAAGGACCCATTTTCGGAATCGATTCTCGTTCATGGGGAGGCACTGCCTTCGATGGCGTCGGGGCGCAGAAGGCATCGCATGCTGGTGCGCGATATAAAATTCTTTCAAAGCTCGGCGAAGGTGGATTTGGCATCGTCTATCTCGCAGACCAAACCGAACCTGTCCGCCGAAAAGTTGCGCTGAAGGTGATGAAGATGGCATTCGCCTCGCCTTCGACATTGGCAAGGTTTGAAGCGGAAAAGCAAGCGCTTGCGATCATGGATCATCCGGGCCTTGCAAAGGTCTTCGATGCAGGAACGACACCCGAAGGTCAACCGTACTTTGCAATGGAATATGCGCCAGGTGAACCAATCGCTGCTTTTTGCGATCATCGTCGTATCGACATTCGAGGGCGAATCACTCTCTTGGCGCAAATTTGCGACGCAATTCAGCACGCCCACATGAAGGGAGTTGTTCATCGCGATCTGAAACCTGGAAATATTTTGGTCGGTGAAACCGACGAAGGTATTCGAGCGAAAGTGATCGACTTCGGAATTGCAAAGGCGATCTCAGCTGGTGTCGTGGACAATGTTCTCGAAACGCAGTTCGGTCAATTTGTTGGAACGCCTGTCTATATGAGTCCAGAACAAGCGGAGGGTGGATCGGTTGATATCGACACACGCAGCGATATCTATTCCATCGGCGTCATCTTGTACGAACTGCTTGCCAGTTCGACTCCCATCGAATCCGAAACACTTCGACGATCAGGCATTGCTCACTTGCACCGAACCATCATGGAGACAGAACCTCCGCGACCAAGTGCGCGGTTGGCGAAGTCATCCATAGAAGAACGCAAATCCATCACAAATGCACGAAGTATCGATTTTGGATCTCTTGACAAATTGCTCAAGCGCGATCTGGATTGGATCACTATGCGTTGCCTCGAAAAAGATCGCACTCGCCGATACGAGAGTGCGAGCGGACTTGCCGCCGATTTGCGTCGATATCTCGATGGAGAAGCAGTCTTGGCTGGTCCACCTGGAACGCGATATCGCATGGAAAAGTTTGTGCGTCGCAATCGATTTTCGGTGGCAGCTGGATGTGTGGCTGTGGTTGGATTGATCACATTTGCAGTCGTGATGGGATTGCTTTGGTCCAAGGCAGAGAAACAACAGCAACGCGCCCAACAGACGCTTGATGTCTTTATAACTTCACTCAAATCTTCGAATGTCTCTGGCGCACAAGCGGGGACTACTGTAACGGTCCAAGACTTTTTGAAAAAAGTTGAAAAAGTAGCAGAAGAAAAACTTGTCTCCCAGCAGGATATTGCAAACGATGTGCGAGAAACAATTGGACCAGTTTTCACTTCCCTTGCGGACTATGAATCTGCCGCTAATACTTTGGATCTTGCGGTGCAATATCGACGCAGTACCGCGCCGAGTGGAAATGACAAAGACAGGATCGCACTTGCGAATTCGCTTCATGAGTACGGCCGAGCTCTGTATTGGATAGGGAATCTGCGTTTGCCAGAATCGCGCATCGCATATGAAGAGGCACTGAAATTCCGACAGCAATACTTGCCTCCAAACGATCCATCAATTGCGAACACAATGATGCACCTCAGCATGGTGTACTGCGACTTGAATGAAATGCAGCTCAGCGACAAGATGGGCAACGATTCAATTGCCTTGACACGCAAGCTTGAAACGCAAAATGCAGAAGAACTTTCAAAAGCCCTGTTTTCACGCGCCACCACATTACGCAAAGCGAAAAGATTCGACGATGCAAAAGTTTACGCCGATGAATCAATTCAAATCCTGATCGGAAAGTATGGCAGTAAAGATTGGCGTCTCGGGCGAAATCTCGCATTACTCGCTTCCATTGAAAGCGCCCGTAATCGACCAGAACTTTCGCTCATTCACCAACGGAGCGCGCTGGATTTGATCACCCCGCGATACGGGACAAGCCATCCAACAGTCACTCAAGCACAACAAACATTGGCCGAGACTCTTTGCCTCTTGGCGACTGGAACATCCAACCCAAATGCCACGACGCAAATCAAGGATGCGGCGAAACTCGATGAGGCGATCCAAAACGTTCAATTTGCTGTCGAAGGTCGAAGACTTGAAGGAAATTACCCGCGAAATCTCGGGGCTTCGCTTGCGTTGCTTTCTAGGCTGACCGAAATGAAAGGTGACATAGATACATCGATCGCTCTCGAATCTCAAATTATTGCGCTACTCACCGAACGGGCTCCT
>SXSS01000047.1 GCA_005792145.1 Planctomycetia bacterium
CGAACTGTGGTGCGTGCTCCGGGAACTTCGCCACCCGCGAGAAATGCAGGCAGTATTTCAATATCTGTGACAGCTCCGGATTCCAACGGAACCGTCCAACCACGCAGTAGCAGTTGGATCACACCATCATTCAATCGACGGGTCGAGCCATCAATGACTGCCGCATATGAACCATGAATTTGAAAAGAGGTGAGTTGACTCCATGTCGTCGCTTCTCCAAGCCACGCGCGGATATTCGCATAAGTCCCACCAAGATCATTCAGCGCTTCAGGAAGCGCAGAGAGTTGGACTTCTGCAACCATGAATCCATTGCGGGCAAGTTGCTTCTGAACTTCGCTGGAGATTCCAGAAGGGGGATGCTTCTTGAAGAATGTTGAAATGACTGATTGGTTATCGAAGATCTGCCAGCGGATGACGGCGATTCCATCGCTACTTCCATCGTCAACAGGAAGCGTGATGTGCTTCATGGGCGAGTTTGAAGTCGATGACTTCGCGTCGTCGGCGGCATTTCCAGTCGAGGGCGAATCCCATTCAGGTCGTTGCGCGGTCGATCGGATCGTTGATTGTGCGGAAGAATCGTTGGGCGCATTTGTTGTCGCACAACCAACGGTCAATGTCGCAAAGGCCGGCATAGCCATCAAGATCAATTTGGAAGAAATAGTGACGGCACGATTCATATGTTCGAAACTCTCGGCAGAGAGTTGATGCGATCAATCAATCGTCGAACAAGGCCGAAATACTTGCGATTATGGCGAAACCACAAGCGAGCAGTGCCATCGGGCGCATCGTCGCCATCAAGGTGATTTCCTTGCGAAAATCCGCCAGAAGCCAAGAGTTCTGGGAATTCGAGGTCGAATTTTGCGCAGGCGTTGGATGGAAGTGGGGTATCGAGACGAATCACCAACAAATCATCGACATAGCGGCTCGATTGATAGCGGCGATAAAAAGTAGTCACGATGTCCGCTGCGGCCAATGGAGATTTCGCGATGCAATACAAGTCTTCATCTTCTGGACTGATCCAACCCGCATCCCGCATCGAATCTCGAACGAAGCGTTCCCATTTTTTCCAATACCCAAGTGGAGCACCATCAGGAGAATCGCCTTCAACAAGCACGATTGGAACGATGGCATTTCGACCACACTGAATGAGAGTCAATGCTTCGAAGAGTTCGTCTTGCGTTCCAAACCCTCCAGGGAACGCAGCGACTGCATCTGCATTTCCCATAAAGGCTAATTTGCGCGTGAAGTAATAGCGGAACTTCAGCAGTTTTGGATCGTTGGCAATGACAGGATTTGGTTTGTCCTCGAACGGAAGTCGAATCGAAAGTCCGAAAGATTGTTCTGGAGTTGGTCCTTCAATTCCAGCCTGCATAATTCCAGGACCGGCACCCGTGATCGCCATCCATCCGCGTGTTGCAAGCAATCTGGAAAACTGAAATGCGGCGACATAATCTGGATGATCGCGAGGAGTCCGAGCGCTTCCAAAGATTGCGATCTTGCGGAGAGTTCGATATCGATCAAACATCGTGAATCCAGCCCGCATTTCGCGAAGTGCTTGACGGACGAGACGCAGTTCGCCAACGGTCAACTTGTCATCGAGAAGGCGAAGCGATGTTGCCACCATCTCCGCGACGAGTAGGCGTCTTTGATGATCGTTCGCATCCGACTTCTGCACATCAACCTTGTTGGCTGGCGCAACAAGATCGATGATTGCTTCAATGGCGGAGCGAATGTTTGGTTCGATTCGTTTTTGTTGCTCGTTCACGGGTGATTGCTCGCAATCGGCGCGCTGGGCGGCAATTCAGGTGGCGCAGTCAGGCCTGGCAGTGGGGCGAGCGATCCGATTGGGTCGGTGATGGTTCCGCGGACATCAATTTGGAAAAGTTGATTGGTCACTCCACCGAGAATGTCACTGATGATCGGCATTGTTCCTCGGTTGCGAAGTCGAAGGGCGATCTCATTTGATTCTGTATTCAACCATCCTTCTCCAGTCAGCAACAAATCCTTGCAAGTCAAATCAAATGTTTCGAATTGAATACGATCTTGATCGATCGTGAAATCAAAATTGCCTTGTTGAACGACTGGGTCGAGGCTCAAACTCAACTGAGTGATCTGCAGCAATGCAACTCCGATGGGCAGCTTCGCAAGTTCAGCTTGTCGGATTGTCGCGCTGCCTCGTCCTTGGCGTGTGGAGATTCCCGCGGAAGTCCCAGCGATATTGATGCGAGCATCAACCAAACCTGGGTCAATTTTGTCTTGTTTTATCGCAACTTTTGGTGTCGATGCTCCAACTCCTTCGCCTGGAATTTTCAGCGAATGCAAGGGAACGCTTGCAAGCAAGATGTCTGTTTCATAATGGAAAGGCTCGATGGTCTCAACCTTCGCATTCGCAGTGACAATTCCATTGCCAAGTATTCCACGAAATGAATTGACGAAAAAATTGGAGCTCTCTGCAGGTTTGAGGAGAGTTGCCGATACATCACGAACTTTACGACTTGCAATTGTGAAATTTCCATTCGTGACATTGGAGTCGAAAGAAGTCGCCTGTGCATCGGTGGCAATATGCATCATGAGATCCGCCGAAAAATTGGATAGATACGATCCAACCTGAATCGAAGCTCCAGAGATTTGAACATTGGTGCCAATGTCAAGATGGGCGATGTCCTTTGGTCGAGTGAGGCGCATCTGCATATTTGCGCTCATAATGTCGTGGCATTGAAACCCGATCGTGCTCAAAGGATCTCGTGCAGCCGCAGGGAGGGCGCAGATCACACTTTCACCAGTGCCTATCGCATTCAGATTCAAACCAAACTCCCCATCATCAATCGTGCCTGCGTCATTGGCGGCAAGCCATCCGGATGCTTCTATGAACCCACCAGGAAATACAGCACGAAACGGAAAGACTTTCAGCGAATCTCCGCGGGCGTTGATGTGCGCGGGGACATCAAATCCAAGCGCGAGCCGTTTTACGCCACTTCCAAGGGAAAATTGTTGAATCCACGCATCGAGTTCGAAGGATGCAACAGTCGAACCAACTGGAGCGGAGTATGAGATCTGCGCGTCATAGAGACCCTCTGGCTTGAACTCTTTCAGGAACGAAGTCAAACCTCCAGCGTCGATGTGTTGAACAATCTCACCGATGAGTGGTCCGTGAATCAACCCATTCTCAATGGACCCACTGAGATCCAAGCCGCCGCTGCTTGTTCCATAGCTTCCATCGAGGCAGATATGGCTGGACATTCCACCGACCGCACCGATCGTTCCCGAAAGCGCTTCGCACCGAATGCGCTGATCTACAACCGTGAGCGTTCCCGAATCGAAGATTGCTTGCAGAGGCCCACCGGGCAGAGTGATTCCAAATGATCTCGGCGTGACCGTGAGTGATGTCACAATTTGACCATCATCATTGGGAGTCTTCAGAGAAATATTCGCATCGAATTGCCCCATCGGTTTATACCGATTCCAAAGCGCTACCGCCTGAGCGTGATCGTCGAAAGGGATCAAGTTGATCGCATATTCTGCGAGCTGAATGTTGTCCAATTGGATCGCAACATTGGTCGACTTCCCATCCATAGAAAACATGCCACTCGCATCGAGTCGTCCATCACGGCGAAATCCAGTGAAAGATTGCACGACAACAGTTGCATCCGCCACTCGAAATTTTCCAGAACAATCATCCAGCGCAAACCCAACAGGCCAAAAAAGTCCTTCACTACCGATAAATTTTTCGGCTGAAATATCAGGCTGAATCGAACCATTTTGATATGTGATGTCGCATGCAACATCGAGCGCGCCGCTCTTGGAAAGCTTGATCATTCCTTCCAGAGAGATTTTGCCAAGGGGATCGAGTTGCGCGAGAATCGTTCCACCCTTTGAAAGACCTTTCCCTGGCCATCCAGCAACACTTTCTTTGGCTTCTGGGGGTATGGCCATAAAAAATAATTGGCTCAGCACATCATCCTTCAGGGAGAACTCCAATTTTGGATTCAAAGTTCTCAACCCCTTCGAATTGTCAATTTCAACTCGACCCTTGAACATTCCCTTGGCACCATCGAATGTCTCGAATGGAATCCCGTCGCCAAAGTCAATTCGGTCTTCAAGCAGAACGATTTCACCGCTCTTTGCTCGGATGGGATATGGAAAAACCGAGGCAAGAATGTCCGCATTGAGAATCTTGATCGTTCCCGTGACAACTGCATCTGCGGTGGAATTTTCTGGACGAGCGATTTTGAGTGTCAGCGCAAGTCTGCCGCCAGGCGTGAACGATCCGTGGTCGATGATTCGTCGCAGTTGGCCCGCGCGGATTGCCAATTGGGATATTTCTTTCGAAGTCCCTTGATCGTTCGTCGTTGTCAATAAAGCCAATCGATTTTCTATGACAGAGAGTTCCGATGCGGCATCGATGACTTGCGCTTGATCGAAGAGCACGCCTGCGTCTTGCAGAGATTCAAAGCCTTTGGTCCAGAAGAGGCTTGCAAGCAAATCACCTTCTTGCTTGGGAAAACTGCTGAAAAAAGTGGAATCAATCGGCAAGGATTCCGCCGTGATCGTCAGATTGACACCCGCCGTCGGCCCCATCTTGGTGACATCGCCAGTCAGCACGACATTCTGCCCGCCTGGGCCATCTCCATGCAGATCTACGATATGCGCATCTTGCCCAGAAAAGCGGATAACCGATTGAATCTTGCGAAGGGGATATTTGAAATCTTCAAAGGCGCCACTTCCGTCGCTGATGTCGAGTTGTCCAAGTACGACAACAGGCTGCGCGGTCAATGTCCCTTGCGCAGACATCGTGGGAGAGGCACGCGTCGCAGTTAGATTTGCGGAAGACTTGACTTCTCTTGCGCCGAAAGTGTCGAAGATGTCCGCAACAGAACGGGGAACCTCGATCGCCGCATTTTCTTTATTCAAGCCAAGTGAGAAATCAGGCACGAAGACTTTCAAATCAAATGGTGCGAAGTCGCGGATTTGTTGCGCCCACTTCGCACGATCTTCCCAATCGAATTCTTTGGTCAGTATTGCGTCAAAATCTAAATTGAGTGATGCTCGAACAGGCAGTGATGTCACCCGCGCATCGCGGGAAGTATTGACGAGTTCAAAGTTCAGATCTCGAAACTCCAATAATGTTCCTGTCAGTTCAATCGTTCCAGTTCGCAATTTGACCTGTGGAAAACCAAGCGCCTTCGAAATCTTCCCGTTCTCGTATCGAACCCAACTGTCAAAGATGTCAATTGGCAAAGTAGCCTGAAAATCAGCGATTTCCAGCTTGCCGTGCAGTGGCTTCCCTGGTTCGGCGCGAAGGGTCGCGGATGTGACGGTTCCTGCGGCATCGGCGTTTTCAACAAGAGTGCGGAGGGTTCGAGGCATAACGAGCGCGAGATTTTCGTTCACCCGCAAACCTTCTGCGGAAAAATCAAACGCAAGCGTTCGCTGATTCCACCAACCACTCAAATTGATCGCTCCGTCGATTTGTCGAATGTCAACCACAGACTGAAATGGATCAATGGGCGAAGGACCTAGATCCGCCTTCACGAGCAATTTGAACAATTCAGTTGTGCTGTTCGCCTTCATTCGCTGAAACGAAATGCGGACATCATTCAGCGCCGCGCGCTCGATCAGCGCTGGGTTTTCCTTTGGAGCAATCGTGACACCTCTTCGCAGGCTTTGAAAGTTATAGATGCTGCCCCGTCTTGGATCTTCGACCACATTCACTTGCACTCCATCGATCTGTAAGTTTCGAATCGTGGTCGGTCCCCACAACAGCGAAAACATTTCCAATTCGATTCGAAGACGATCGATGATCAAGACTTCGCTTCCAGCTCCGATCCAGTCTGGCGCAATCAAATGCGCTCCCTTGATTTCGGCGGAACTCCACCCTGTCCACTCAAACGAATCGAAGGTGACGGTTCCTCCGGCAGTGTCTCCCATTCGTTCCGCGACGATCGAGCCGATGATGCGCGGATTGAGCGCAAGAACAATCAATAACGCAACGATCACGCCGCCAATAGATGCAATGACTTTGAATCTCTTGATCCACCTTTTCAAATTGGGCCTGATGAGATTTGATTGCGAATCGACTTCCATGGTTGCTCTGCGATGGTAATACTCATCGTATGAACGCTGTCACCCAGCCAACCTTGCTGGTCATCCTCATCTTGGTCGGCCTTGTTGGCTTGATCTTGCTGATGATTCTTGTTTGCATCAACTCCTCGCTCTTTCGGCGTCTTTCTGGGAGGCCATTGGAAACGCAGAAGAAGGCGAAGAAACCAGTTGCAACGCAAGGATGGACGGAGGCTGGTCGCAGAGCGCCAACGCCGACTGCAAGCGATGTCGAATCACAGTTTGGAGAGTCAGGCGAAGATCCGCCAATTCAGGAGCGCCCATGAATGTCCAACAAAATTCCCCGCGCCGTCCACGGACGCTCGTCACCGGCGCTGCCGTGCGCGTCGGTCGTGCCACTGCAAATGAATTTGCTCGTCGAGGTCACGACGTTGTGCTTGCTGTCAGAAAAATTGATGCGATCGCGCAAGCGTCGTGCGATATGGTCCGCAAGTCCGCCCATAATGCGGGCCACCTCGATGCAAAGATCGAACTTCGTGCGGCGAACTTGGATGATCCAACCGCAGTTGCCGCATTGGCTGCAACATTTGCCAGCGAAACGCTCGATGTCATCGTTCATTGTGCGAGTCGATATGACGCGCGTGCGATTGGTGAAATCGATGCGGAGTACGCGCTCTCACACTATCGCACCAACGCACTTGCGCCGCTCTTGTTGACTCAAGCGCTGCGAGCGCAACTTTCGCGGAGCATCTTGCCTGCAGGCGGGTCTGTTGTTTGTTTCACTGATATGCACGCACAAGGTCGGATCTATACAAATCACGCCGCATATTTCGCGTCAAAGGGCGCGCTGATCGCGCTTGTCGAAGCGCTCGCGGTAGAGCTTGCCCCTTCTATACGAGTGAATGGCATCGCGCCGGGAGTTGTTGAATGGCCTGTCGGCGCGGATCCAGATTTTCAGGCGCGATACATCGCCCGCACTCCACTCAAGCGTTCGGGAACTGCGATTGAAGCCGCTCAGTGCGCCGCTTGGCTGGCAATCGAAGCGTCATTCATGACAGGTGAGATTCTTCGACTCGATGGCGGTCGATGGTTGACGACATAACAAAAAGGCAGCAATGTTTAGATTTTTATTACTCATCTGGCTTACCGCGTGTGCATCGGTCACTCCATCATCCAGCGCCATTTTGCCGCCGCAAATGGTTCAAATCACGCCGAACTATCCAGTCGTTCGCAGTGGAAAAGTCTTGCCGGCGAAATCATCGGTCAGTTTCTCTGCGCAATTTCTGGCCCAGCAGAAAAATGCATTCGGAGATAACTCCTCAGATGAATACAACCGAATGCTGCGCTATGAACTGGGCAAGATAAATTTTCACGAGCCACTTACTTCGTTTGGAAGTGTCAGCGAAACTTTTTCGTCCACGCCTGATCCATCGAAGATCGAATTTGGTCAGTCAGCAGTGACTGATCTCTTTGGTGATAGCGGTAAGAGTGCGACAACAGAGATGGTCGATGTCGCTGGCAAGGAAGTGAAGCGTGGAAAAACTCTTTCCCAAGATGTGGCTGATCTTCAAAGTGGGGCGATGCATCCCGACGATTTGCCGATTCATGTCTTTCAATATGTCGACCTTGATGGTGTGGCTCACTGGGTCACCGAGAACAACCGTCACTTGACTGTCTTGAGGATGGCGAAGAAAAATCCCACAAAAATTCTTCTGCTGAAAAAATCAGATTTGGCAAAAAAGCAGGGGGATAATTCTTTGTTGAGCGTCTTGAATCGATTGAAGGCGTTGCCGAACTGCAAGCCTTCGAGTGAAATGTTCATCCGAATTGCCGGGGTCAATGACATCGGAGAACCTCGAAAATCTTGGGATTGGGATGCTCCCTTCGGTTTCGTTGTCCGGTGAATCACTCGCGCAGATTTCGTGTGATGATTTCAATCACAGTTGGCGTGAGCATAATGGACTGCGGAACTTGTTCGGCTCTGTGAAGTTCGTGGAGAACCTCTTTTCCCCCAAGCTTCACTTTCTTGGCAAGAAGAGGCGCAACCGACGGAAAATTTCACTCGCCACGCCATCCACGCTGTCGGGCGACTTGCCGCCAAGTCGCCGCTTGAATTGGATCGCCTGCTTCGGTCCATCTGCGCGCCGCATCAGCTGCAGCTTCCGCGCTTCCAGATATTTCAGCCCACTTTGCCCAGGCTTGCGCGGCAGCGGGGCGATCGCCAAGTGATTCGTGCGCGGACGAAATCTCCCAGGTGATTGCCTCGGTCATTCGCGCTTGTGCAGGAAGCGCCAGAAGAAGTGTCAGCACTTCTTGATGCCGCGCCAATTTTCGAAGGGCCTTCGCCTCTGGAACGCGCAGCTCGTCATTGCGCGGATCAAGCACGCGCGCTTCGCGAGCCAACACAAGCGCCGTTTGCGCGTCGCCAGAAGTCAGCGCGATTCCTGAAAGCGCACTCACGGGCCACGGAGATTTCGGATCCATCGTTCGCGCTATATCCAGCGCAATTCGCGCTTCTTCGGTGCGACCCGTCTGCAAGAGTGCAAGCCCCGCAAAGAGTGGATGCTGCGGATTGGATGGATCAAGTTTCGCCGCACGCGCGAAAAATTCGATTGCAGATGTTGGATCGCCAGAACTTTGCGCCGCAACTCCGGCGGCATTGAGTAAGCCTGCGCTCGGCGGACTCAATTCGACTGCGCGCGAATATGCAACTGCCGCCGCGACGCGCATTGCCTGTTGCGTGGCAGGATTTGCAGAGGCAAGTCCTGCGGCAATCGCCGCACGACCGAGCAATTCAAACGCATCGCCATTCTTTGGCGCGACTTCGGTCAATCGGCGCGCAATGCGCAGAGCTTCATCAAAGCGTGCAGATCGCAGCGAAGTTTCGACAGCATCCATCGCGGTCCGCATTGCGGCGGGGTTATTGGGATCGATCGGGGCGGCGTTTTTCGATTGATCACAACCAGCGCAAATGCCCAAGAGCATCGCCATCAAGAGAGCAGAGACATCCATCGTCGACCATAGACGGGTCGATCGGTAGACTTGGTTTGATATGAGTGAAATCACGCTTGCGAAATCGTACTCGCCGATCGAGCACGAAAAATCCATTCTCGCCCGCTGGTCGCAAGCGGGTTGTTTTCATGCGCAGGCGACAGATTCCGGCTCGCCGTATTCAGTGTTCATTCCGCCGCCAAATGTGACTGCGGCGCTTCATCTTGGACACGCGCTCAACAACACGCTTCAAGATGTTCTGGTCCGTGTCGCTCGAATGCGCGGGATGAATGCAATGTGGATGCCAGGCACGGATCACGCTGGAATCGCAACGCAAACAGTTGTCGAAAAGCGATTGCTGATGCAAGGAAGACGCCGCACGGATTTCACGCGCGAGGAATTCGTGGCGAAAGTCCAAGAGTGGAAGGACGAATATGAATCTGTCATTCTTGCGCAACTTCGAGAAATGGGCGCTTCGTGCGACGAGGCTCGAACGCGATTCACGATGGATCCCGTGTGCACCGCAGCGGTGCGCGAGGCATTCTTTCGACTCTTCGCAGATGGTCTGATCGAGCGCGGAAAACGATTGGTGAATTGGGATCCTGCTTCCCAAACCGCGCTCTCCGATGACGAAGTTGAAATGGAAGAAGTCGATGGATTCTTTTGGTACTTGCGATATCCACTCGAAGATGGTTCTGGTCACATCACCGTCGCAACAACTCGCCCAGAGACGATGCTTGGCGACAGCGGAATCGGAATCAATCCGCGTGATCCTCGCGCCGCAGCACTTCGCGGCAAGCGCGTTCGATTGCCGATCGTCGATCGAGTCATTCCAATCGTCGAGGACGATTATGTTGTGATGCCCGTTTCTCTCGGTGGTGATCCGCAAGACGCAAAGGCGCAGTTTGCCAGCGGATTTTTGAAAATCACACCAGCGCATGATGCCAACGACTGGGAACTCGGTCGCCGCCACGAACTGCAAGTCATCAACATTATGGCGCCCGATGGTTCGATCAGTGATCGTCACGGCTGGAGTGATGTCAGCGCGACCGCAAAGCAGTTCGTGGGACTTTCACGCGAGGACGCGCGCAAAGCTGTGGTCGCTTGGTTCAAAGCCAACGGACTCCTCGAAGCAGTGAAGCCATATCGACACAGCGTTGGTCACGCTTCGCGCAGTCATGTTGCGGTCGAGCCATACCTTTCAGATCAGTGGTATGTCCGAGTCACCGATCCACGAATGAGCGCGAGCGCGCTGCGTGCAATGGACCCTCAGCAATACGAAGGATCGATTGATGCAGTGCCTGGCGCAGTTCGCGCAGACGATGGCGGTCTGAAATTCTTTCCAGCTCGATATGCAAAAACATTTCAACATTGGCACGAGGGAATTCGAGATTGGTGCATCTCTCGTCAATTGTGGTGGGGGCATCGCATCCCAGTATGGTCGTGTTCGTTCGATGCGGCGAAAGTCCCAAGCGCAACTGCGTGGACTGATCGCGGCGCGGCAGAGATTCGTCGCACGCTTCCAGATGGGCGGATCGAAGTCTTCGTCTGTCCGCCGGAGTCGCTCGATGCGACGCTCATTCCGGCCTTGAATGCTGCGGGATTCACGCAAGATCCTGATGTTCTTGATACCTGGTTTTCCAGCGCGCTTTGGCCAATGAGCACGCTGGGCTGGCCAAACCCAAATCGATTCGGCATGGAGGGGATGTTGGACACATTCAATCCAAGTGCCGTGCTTTCGACCGCGCGCGAAATCATCACGCTATGGGTCAGTCGTATGGTGATGTTCAACCGTTACTTTATGAATGGTCGATTGCCATTTCGCAGTGTCTTCATTCACTGCATAGTTCAAGATGGCTTCGGGCAGAAGATGTCCAAGTCGCTTGCCAATGGTGTCGATCCTCGCGACATCATCGCCACGCACGGCGCGGATGCGATGCGATTTGTATTGACGCAAATGTCCACCGCGACTCAGGATGTTCGACTGCCTGTCGATGTGCTCTGTCCATTCACTCAGCAAGCATTTCAGCCCAAGACAATCACCACCGAATCGGGGCACATCGTTGCCGCGCCGACTCAGTTCTGTCCAACCGATCCGGCAAAGCAGATGGTCACTGCGTATGGAGTTTCCGCTGGTCTCGTATCTGCGACGGATGCAGTTCCGCTGGCGCGAAATACATCCAGTCGTTTCGATCTGGGACGAAACTTCGCGACAAAGTTATGGAACGCATCGCGGTTTGCGCTTTCGCAGTTGGGGACTGCCTCAACTTCAGAAACGCCGGTCATCCCCGTTTCACTGCCAGACCGCTGGATTGTCGCTCGTTTTTGCAGAATGGTCTCGACGATCGAGAACGCGTTGGCCGAATATCAATTCAATCCAATCGCAGACGCGCTCTATGACTTTGTATGGCGCGATTTCTGCGATTGGTATCTCGAAGCGATCAAGCCGACCGTAAAAAACGATCCAGTTCAGCAAGCGGTTCTGCGGGCAATGATGGACGGCATCTTGCGCGTGATGCATCCTGTGATGCCATTCGTGACCGAAGTTCTTTGGACCGCCGTGCGAAGTGTCTCGACTGCGCCAATTCGTGGACTTGATTTGCCAGCGTCCGATTTGCTCGCGGTCGCTCGTTGGCCCGCGCCTGACCACGCGCTCAATGATGCGCAGGCGATCGAATCTTTCCAGCGCGTGCAAACTCTGGTGATGGCAATTCGCAATGTGCGTGGTGAAAGACAAGTGCACGATCGAAGGCGCATCGTGCTGCACGCGCCGAAAGAGATTATGGACATTGTTGCGCAGGGAAGTGGAACCGTCGAGACGCTTGCGGGTCTCGACCGTGCTGATTGTTCGGATGGCGCAACTCGTCCGGCCGATGCTGTGCCATTTCCATTTCAAGGTTGCGAACTTTTACTTTCCGCGCTTGTCGATGCCGTTGATGTCGGCGCAGAGCGCAAGCGACTGGAAGAAATCATTGTTGACCGCGAGCGAAAATCTGCTGGATTTGAAGGCAAATTGTCCAATGCCGGCTATCTCGCCAAAGCGAAGCCAGAAGTCATCGAGGAAACCAGGCGCATGCTTTCGCAAGCGCAAGCGGATCTCGCCGCCGCTCGCCGCGCGCTCGAAGTGCTTTCTGCGATGGTGTGAGACCTCGGCTTCGCTGGGGCGATTGCAACGGATATACTCCACCCACGATGATCAATTCCGGACGCAATATCCTGCTGATGTTGGTTGGGGTGGTGATGGTGGCGGCATTTGGCTGCGAAGACAAGCAAGCGCAGACTCAATCGAGTCCGCCTTCGCAATCAAGTCAATCGGCTACCACTCCAAAGCCAGCACTTGAAGAACCTGCATCGTCACTTTCTTGGGCTGAAGTCCTCGAAAAGAATCCTGATCCCAAGGTTGTCACCGATGCGGATTTTCTCAAGCGCATCACCGAAACAAAGTTGCCGTGGCGAGTGAAGGACAAAGCAAGTGGCATGGAGATGTTGCTCGTGCCTTCTGGAAAGATTGTGATGGGCGCAAGCCCCGACGACGAGATAGCGCTGGAATTGGAAAAGATTTTCGCGGAGGAGAATCCAGAGTTGAAATACTCTGAACGGCCTGCCCACGAAGTGACAATCA
>SXSS01000048.1 GCA_005792145.1 Planctomycetia bacterium
AAATCCCCGTAAAGTTGATGGCATTCATGTGCTTGCACGATTGGATGAATCCACATTTGAAGGCGGTGGTATGGATGGAGATCATCCTTGCGCTTGGTGGCGCGATATGAAGAGCGGTCGATGTTGGTACACAGCAGGTGGCCACACGAAAGAATCCTTTACGGAGCCGCTCTTTCGTCAGCACATTCAACAAGGAATTCTCTGGGCGGGGAAGTTGGGAAAGCCAACGAAGCTAGTTGCAAGTCCGAGTGAGATCACCAAGTAATACATATTCAGGAGAACATGATGGACTATTCATTCACAAATGTCTGGGGTCAAAGTTGGGCGATATACAAGAAGTCTTGGCTGATGTTGACCGCTGGCGTCGTGATTTTTATCGCTGCGAGTATTCCAACTTTAATCGGCAATATTGCGCAGAATGGATTGCTCTTTGGTCAACAACAGAACCCGGATCAGCCAGTATGGTCGGCAATTTCTGGGGGGCTTGGATGTTTTCTTTTGATCTATTCAATCTTTGTTCTTCTACCTCTCCTCGCAGGATTGATTTGGATGGGCTTACGCGCCGCGCGCGGACAGACTCCGATGATTGGGGACATCCTGCGTGGGTATCGCCGTTTTCCAACAGTCTTGGGGACATGTGTGTTGATGTATATCCTTCTATTGATTCCAATCATCTGCGCGGTTGGTGTTGGAGCAGCGATCGCCTTCTTTGGTGATGGCTTGGAGGCAATGAAGGATGGTCTTCAGAAAACTGATTTCGATAATTATTCCCGCGTCGCCATTCTTGCGGCTTGTGGGTGGGCTCTCATCTGCGTGGTAGTGATGTATTGGATCGGACTGCGAATGTCCTTTGCATTGCTTGTTGCTGTCGACGAATCGATCACCGCACGGGGACCACTAGCGTGCATTGAAATGTCTTGGAAGATGACGCGCGGCCGCGCACTTTCTCTTTTGGGGCTTTTCATCACGGTGTATGTCATGATAATTGCCACACTTTTTGCTTGCTGCCTGCCGGTGATCGGTCTGGGTTATCCGCTCGCGTTGACGATGTATGGTTTGGCGTACACCATGTTGCTGAACAGAGATGGCTTTACAGATCAACACAATAATCAATTTGCCAACCCAACCACCGACGCTCCTTCGTGAAATCCAAGACCGAATTGGTGGCGCGCTTGTTCGACCGAGCGCCGCACTGATTTGGTCTGGAGTGATCACCGCGATTATGACTGGTGTTCCAGCTTTCGTGGCAATTTGGGCTGTATTTGCAGATCTTTTGGTGGATCCAACCAAAGGAATTGATCTTTCGAGCGAGCAATCGATCACAGAACTCTCTGGCTTGATGACCAAAGCCATTTCGAATGTTTTTATCAGCGTCGCGATTTTTCTACTGGTCGCTCTTCCATTTTCTTATGGCGCAGCGCTGATTGGATTGCGCGCGATTCGAAACGAGTCCCCCAAGCGATCCGATCTCTTTGCGCCATATCTTCGTGCCTGGGATTTTTCGATCTTCTCGATCGTGCTTATTTTGTCTGGGTTCATTCCACTCTTGCTATGGATTATCGTCGCGATCGTTGTGTCATTTGTCGTTAGTTTGGCGGTCGCAATAAATGAAGGAGATCCGACAGGTCAAATCGGCGCGATCGTGTTGACGGTATTGATCGTTGGGATACCGTTCATTTTTCTCAGCATCTATTTTCAGTTTCGGTTGGTCTATGCGGGGATCGCGGTCATTGATCCAGCATCTGGTCGTATGGGCGCCTTTCCCGCAATTGCAAAGTCGTGGCGGATCACCCGTCGGCAGAACGGTCCACTTTCAATGGTTGCTCTCTATGCAACGTGGGCATTGATTCGAGGAACGATCTTTGGATATCTGATTGGCCTTTTCACCCGCGGGTTGCCAGAATTCGTCGCGCTTTTTTGTGGTTCTTATGACGTGCTTGCGGATCGTTTGAGATCGCAAGAACAATCGGCGCACGGCTCGCAGTGAGCCGTCGCATTTCCTGCGCCACCAAGCGCCAATATTGCCTGTTTTTCCAGCACAGTTGCGATGTCATGGCTCTGCGCCACACTCATTTCTCCAGGCAACTGAATATGCATATCAATCCAGTGCATGCTTCCATCATGGCGGCAACGAACTTTGTGAAACGAACAAATTTTCGGCGAGTTCGGTCCGCTTGGTAAATGACTTTTCAAGAGCGTCTGAAGTGTTTCTATATCGCCATCATCTTGACGATCAATCAGACGATTGACCGAACCCTTTGCCACATGCCATCCCATATAAATCAACACACATCCCAACATCAATGCGATGGTTGGATCGATCCACCATAATCCTGTGAAGTGAATGATGATCAGACCAGCGATGACCGCGGCTGTCGTGAGTGAATCAGAAAGTATGTGAACACCATCGGCTATCAGCGCGGCGGAGTTTGTGCGGCGCCCAGCGGAAATCATCATCCACGCAAGCAACAGATTGATCAATCCGCCGGCGACGACGAGCGCAATTCCCCAAGAGGCATTTTCAATCGGTGGCGAACGATCCATCAGTGAACCAACCGAGTGAATCAGAATGAAAGCACCTGCTGCGATAAGCATTCCACCTTCAACTGCGGCGCTGACAAATTCGACTCGCCCGTGTCCGTATGGATGATCTTCATCTGGAGGTTTTGCAGAAAGTTGAACCGCCCCCAAAGTCATCACGCTTGCAACGACATTGACGATCGATTCGAGGGCATCCGAGAGAACGGCATCAGACCGTGTCAGCCACCACGCCATCAGTTTTGCCCCCAAAATGACCAAAGATCCCACAACCGCGACTTTGGCAATTGTTGTTTGTGTCATTCTCACACGAAGTGTCATACCACAGTTGAGTGCGAGTCTCTACGATTGCTCTTTATGCCTCTCCCGCCAAATCGTCCGTTTTATCCGCAAGGAAATCCCAACAACAATGATGGACCTGGCGATGATCGCTCCAGCGGTGGACCACGCGGTGGTGGTTTCGGTGGATCACGCGGTGGTCGTGGTGCGCCACGAGGCAATACATCTCGCACGGGTTCGTGGAAGAAGACAGATGGCGCGCCGCGCGCAAGGCCTGCGGCTTTGCGATTGGCCGCAGCTCGCGCGGATCTTGAGCGAATGATTCGCGAATTGGAAGATGCGACAAAAGCGTTATCAGCTCCAAGTGTGAAGATTCCAGCGACAAGCGTGCTTGAACACACAAAAGAATTAGATCTTGACGCAATTTTCGCGCCGTGGCGGAGACTTCGTGCCGCACTCGCGGATGTCGAGCGTGCGTGTGTTGCTATAGAAAGATTGAAATTCCCGCCAAAACCATTTGCACCTCGCGACTTCCCCCCTAGGATGTAAGTATGTTTATTTCTTTCGCGCTCCTATTTGTTTTGGGCTTGGAGGCGACTGGGAAAACCAATACATCAGCACCACAGGTTGCTGCTGGGTGGAATGATCTTCAAGCACAGTGGCCTCGTTCAATTGACTTCACATCGTCCAAAGTGACCGAGCGTGCCGTTGGCAGAAGATCGTGCATTCTGACTGGCAATGATGTTGATGGACCCATTCAGGCGATTGTCGTCGAACGAGCTGGTTTCCTTGCGGCCACTCTTGTAGATGGAACTGGAATTCGCTGGGGAGCGCGTGGAGTTGTTGGAAAACCACTGCAATTCGAAATTCTTCCACCCGAGGCGATGAAAGATTGTGCAGGAGCAGTCGAAGCTCCTAAAGAACTTCTTGGGAATGGATTGAATGGCCAAGTTGAAGGTGGAATCGCTGGAGGATGCGTTGATGCTCCAACGGTCGATGTCTTGGTCATCACCACTCCAGCGGCGCGCGAACAAGCTGGCGGAGTCGGTCCACTTGGAGCGCTTGTCGATCTTGCAGAAACAAGTGCGAATGCGGCATATTCCAACAGCGCAATTGCTCCACGCATTCGAGTTATTTTCGATACCGAAATTTCGTATACAGAAGTAAGTTTTGGAACGGATCTGAACACGCTCGCCAGTTCAGGCGATGGAATTCTTGAGGAGATTCATCAACTCCGTGATGCGGCAGGCGCGGATCTTGTCGCAATGATTCGTTCGAATGGAGAGTATTGCGGCATCGCATATCTGATGCCGGCGAATGACCCATCTGTTTCGGGAATCGGTTTCAGCGTGACCGCGTGGAGCTGTTTGTCGAGCCAAACATTTGCACACGAACTTGGTCACAACATGGGTTGTTGTCACGCGCCCAACGATGGTGGCGGTTGCACGTCTGGCGGAATCTTTCCGCAATCAGTTGGCCATCGCTTTAGTGGATCAAGTGGGACGGTTTACCGAACGGTCATGGCATATTCGCCTGGAGCACGAATTGATAACTTTTCAAATCCTTTGGTGAATTTCAATAATACGCCTACAGGAATTGCGCCGAATGGTTCTGATGCTGGGCGCGACAATGCTGGATCAATCGTCTTGACCAACGAAGCAATTCGCGGATTTCGTTGTTCAGTACCCCCAGGTTCATTTGGAGATTGTGATCAGGACGGTCGAGTGGACATCATGCAACTTGCTGATGGTTCTGCGAGTGATTGTGATGGCAATGGAGTTCTTGATCGTTGTGATTTGCTCTCTACCGCGATCTGTACAGATTCCGCTCGATTTCTCTGTGAAGGTGGCGTGATCGCGGCATTGCCATCGCAGGACATCGTTGACGATAATTTTTATGGATACGCAGTCGACACGGATGGCCGCACCGCAGTCGTTGGCGCATACGGCGATGATGTTGGCGGCAACTTTGCAGGAAGTGCGAGCGTCTTTTCAATCGTTGGAAGCACGACGCAATTTGTGACGACACTGCGTCATATAAATCCCAATTCATTGGATCTCTTTGGTCGATCAGTTGCTGTTGATGGTGGTTTTATTGCTATCGGCAGCGAGGCCCGAGATGTGCAGGGCTTCAACGCCGCTGGAGATGTTTCGGTTTTCTCAAAATCAACATCGGGAGCCCCGTGGCAATTGAACGCAACCTTGGTCTCTTCGAGTCCGACCGACTCAGGCAGATTTGGGGCATCCGTCGCAATGCAGGGCGATGTGATCGTTGTTGGCTCTCCAGAGACGGTTGTGAACAGTGGCACCATTCAGCGCGGACGTGTATTTGTTTTTGAGCGGATTAATTCTGTTTGGCAAATGGTGAAAATGCTTCAGCCACTTGATGCAACAAACCAAGGCAATTTCGGATTGTCAGTTGCAGTTTCAGATGGAGTCATCGTGATTGGCGCGCCATATGTCACGCTTGAGGGAGGCTTCGAAACTGGAGCCGTCTATGTTTCACAGCGAACAGGAACGGGATGGCAGAATCCGGTGCGAATGGTGGGTTTTCCCGCAAATGCTGGACGTGCGGGATCGTCCGTTGCGATCGATGCCAATCGAATAATTGTTGGTGCTCCAGGCGCAGGACTTCAATCTTCACTCAGTGGAAGTGTTGTTTTCGTTTTTGAACCAAGTGGCTCACAGTGGCAACTCACGCAGACAATTCAATCCGCATCGCCAGTCAACGGGGGAAAATTTGGAGCGCGTGTAGCAATCGATGGAGATGCATTGTTTGTCGGCTCATGGGCAAGTCTAGAGAGCAATGGTTCTCATGAATATTTTGTGCAGACGGGATCGGGATGGGAGAATCGTGGACCGATTCGTCCTGGATTCGCAGTCGCTGTTCAGGGCGAGTACGCAGCGGTTGGTGCGTACCGAGAAGCACGATCTGGAATTCTTGTTGGTGATGCGCGAGTGGAAATACATTTGAAAGATATAGATGCTGATAGCAAGGCGGATCGATGCGAGCGCGCGTATGGAGATTTGGATTTGAATGGTGATGTTGATGGATTGGACCTCGCCATATTGCTTGCCGCGTGGGGAGTGCAGGATTCGATTGCGGATATTGATTTAAGTGGGCTTGTAGATGGATCTGATCTCGCCAGTTTGCTTGCATCATGGGGAACGCCGTAGAGCTGCGGATACAGCAACGGATACAGATACTGACACAGCCGCGGAAATGCATAAGCGATCAGCCTTGAAAAGATCACGCCGGGCTCAAACAGTCCTCGGCGACCGACACGATCCGGTTGAACGAATTTTGTTTGCAAGTGATGTCGGCCGCCTGCGGAACTCGCCCGGCAGAATTTTTCAACGGCTGGGTACGCACATCGATTTGCTTGTGCGCCGTCGCCGCGGCGTTCTCATAAACCATTCTGAATTTGCTTGAGTCCGAGGGCGAATCAGTCCGCAGCACGCCATTGCAACACAAAGAATCGAGCTGCGGAATCAAGCAACAGAAATTTATTCCGTCGGATCGTACGACGCTGCATATCGAACAGCACCGGCAATTGGTGATGCGCGCGGCATATCCAATCGAATCAATTGCCTCACAACATCATTGATCAGTGTGGATGCTCCGAATCGAAAAAGCGATGGCGTCAACCACTCTTCGCCAAGCGTTTCCTTCACCATCACGAGATAAGCGATAGCACTCTTTGCAGTGCGGATGCCCCCCGCCGGTTTCATTCCGATGCGCAAACCAGTTGCAAGAAAGTGATCGCGAATCGCTTCGAGCATAATCAGAGTGACGGGCATTGTGGCGGCGGGTTGGATTTTTCCAGTTGAAGTCTTGATAAATACTTCGCCGTCCGTTGGATCTGGCAAGCCAGAAACGCTTGTTGCTGCGTCGATCGCAAGATCGCTTGCGAATCGAATGGAGTCAAGCGTTCCTAGTTCGCCGGTTTCGAGAATTATTTTCAGATGGACTTGATCACGGCCGATTGACTTTGATGCCGCCGCGCACGCCGCGCGCGTTTCGCGAATCTCACGCCGAACATCGTCGTATCGCCCTGCAAGGAAAAGTCCGCGCGAAATGACCATATCGATTTCATCTGCGCCGGCTTCGATTGCCTTTCGACAATCATCAAGCCGAACATCGAGGGGATATTGTCCG
The DNA here is from genome assembly GCA_005792145.1 of Planctomycetia bacterium. GTDB lineage: Bacteria > Planctomycetota > Phycisphaerae > Phycisphaerales > SM1A02 > F1-60-MAGs104. Next base: position 6,976 of record SXSS01000048.1, read on the forward strand.
CTGGGAAATCCTGTCGCAACGGATGCCACCTTGATGTTCGTTCCAGCGACAGCTTCACGCGCAATCGGCACAAGCGCGGGATAGACGCAGACTGCTGCCGCGCTTGGAAGAGGCGGAGTAAAACAGAATTCACTTGGAGAGATTGCTTTTTGGCAAAGCGCACGAATCTTCTCTGTGGAATCTTTTCCTTCGAGGGTCGTCATATCGAGCATCGACAACGTGAGCCGCAAAGCATGTCGCTTTGAGCTGGCTTTGATAGATCGTTTAGTGAATCGCGCGGCGCGCGAGATGGCGGTGACACTCTCGACCGGGCGAGCGCGCATCGTGTTATCGCGGCCGTGCGGCGCGGAAAAGATTTGGCAACTTTTCTGCTGTGCGTAAAGCGAGAATTCGATTGCCACCGACCATTTCAACCGAATAGATCATGAGCATTTCATTTCGATTATCCAGAAGATAAACGCATTCGCTTGGGCGGTTGTCAGGTCCTTCGCCATTCGAAAGCGCCATGACTCCGATTCCATTCGCGGCTGGACCAATCGATTCTCCAGCGTGCGCGCTTGGATCAAGTGGTTGGAGTAGACACAACATCACCAGAATTGTTCCAAGCACGCAAGCAGAGGTCGCCAAGCCCCATTCAAGTCGATTTGCTTTCATGAAATATTCCTCACGGTTGCGGTCTCGTTGATGCGCCACTATCTGCGGCGAGATTCCGGTATCCGATCGAAGTCAAGACTTTGGACTTGTCATTCCACATCAGGCCGATCATTTCGTCGTGCGTCTCGTCGACGATGTAAATCGCGCCGGTTGCAAAGCCCCCAACATTTCCTCCAGCCATTGAATATGTCGCATGTGATCTCACCGTACGAGCATCTTGACCTTCAGCTTTGCGAGTCAATGGGATCGCAATGATTGCAACGAGAATGGCCGCATTGAGAATTGTGAGAGCGAGCAATCGTGGTCGGCGAAGTATCACGGTTTTTGTACTCCGCGAGCAGAACCGC
>SXSS01000049.1 GCA_005792145.1 Planctomycetia bacterium
AATATATGGACGCCTATGAATCGATGATCCAAACAACATCTTCGAAGGAATCTCCGTGGCATGTCATTCCCGCCGACAACAAGTGGTATACGCGCATCGTCGTTTCTGGAATCATCATTGACACGCTTGCGTCTCTCAATCTGCACTATCCAAAAGTGGATGAGAAAAGATTGACCCAGTTGAAAGAAGTGCGTGCGACTCTGATGTCAGAGAAGGAATAAGTGGATTTGCAGAGTCAATCCAATCAGGTAACGCTCTTTCTCGGCGAAACTATTTCCCCTCAATCTCATTCTTGAGGGTCATCACAGCTTTGGCATTCGCGCCAGTCGCAGGTTCCTTGGCAAGCACCATTGCTTGCGCCTGCGAAATCAACTCGGTGGCCATCGCACTATCTCCTTGCTTGTTTGCGATCCGTGCTCGAAGCGCAATTGCAACTGCCCGTTGCGCGTTGCCATCGGGTGCGGTGCGGGAGTACATATCAACCGCCGCCTGGGAATTCGCCACAGCTTCATCCAACTCTCCCTGATCGAACATAACCCAGGCCAAACAATTCAGCGTGCGTGCGGTGCTTGCGTGATCTCCAGGATGAAGCCGTTTGCGCATATCGAGTGCTCGAACAAGCAAAGATTCCGCGAGGTCGTTTCTTCCTTGCGCTTGCTCCACAAATGCGAGGCTTGTCAGTCCGCTGGCGATACTTGGATCGTCATACTTCAGGATCCTCTCCTTCATTGACAACGCCTGTCGAAAGTATCTTTCCGCCTCTGCAGATCGCCCAAGTGATTGAAGAACGCTTGCAAGATTGTTCATGCAATCCGCGACAAGCAAGTTGTCGCCTTGATGAAGATTCTTCTGCATTTCAACCGCCTTCACCAATATTTTTTCAGCTTGCTCATAGTTGCCCAGAGATTGGTGGACGCCGGCAAGATTTGTCATTCCAGCGGCAATGTCGGGATGATCGCCTTGCACGAGGGCATATTTCATCGTGAGTGATTGCTCGAACAAACGCTGAGCATCAGTCAAACGCCCACATTGATCATGAAGTTCTCCAAGCTCATGAAGTTCACGGGCGAGATTCCAATTGTTTCCAGCACGAAGACGCTTGAACATTGCGATTGCTTGCTCGCAGTGGGCTTGGGCCTCAACCCACTTCATTTGAGCGCGCTCGAGCTGCGCAAGATTGCTGAAAGCGGATGCGACAACAAGTTGATCGCCGCTTGAAAGTCGTTGATACATCGCCAACGATTCTTGTGCGAAAGGTTCAGCACCTGCTAAATCACCAAGCAAAATTCGAACCCGTGATGCATCGCCAATTGCGTCGGCAAGATCGGCACTGTCGCTCTTGTGAATCTTCCGCCGATACTGAAGGACATTATCCAAGATAGGTTTGGCCTGTGAGTATTCGCCGCCATTCATCAGAATCGTTGCAATCGTCGACTCAAGTTGCGCCTTTGCCTCAAGGTCGTCATCAAGTCCGCCATTTTTCAGCTCATCGAGCGCAGCTTTCATTACGCCATTCACAGTCGCATCGGATGGACCAACTGTTGCAGGTGCGAAGGAATGAAATGCACCTTCCATAAATTCACGAACGCGGTGGGAACGAGTGGTGATTGCAAGATCAGCAGACGAGTGACTTACGCCTTCTTGCGATTTCTTCTGTTGACTCATTGCATCTTCTGCGGACTTTGTAGCTTGGACAACTTGTTGCTCAGCAGCAGTTGCCCGCGAAGTCAGCAGTTCGATTTGCGCTTGCGCCGCAGTCGCACGGGACGAGGCTTGTTCAGCCAAGCGGACGGCTTCGGCGATACGAGCTTCGGATTGTGCAAGTTTTTCTTTTTGGACCAAAGACAGAGCCGCGCTTTCGGCAAGCGCAGACTTGAGAGATTCCTGAACATGTTCGAGATCTGCGATTGCCGAATTGCGTTCGCTTTCGACGAGTTCTAACCGTGCGTGTATTCGCGAGTTCCATATTCCCAGCGTGACACCAACAATAATCAAGACCAGCACTGCGATTCCCCAAAGAATCGTTGGACGAATTGCGCCACGATGTCCTTGAGTTTGACGAGCAGGAATTGATTTGGAATTTACGTTCAGCATCTCAGCGACAAATACTATCGATAGAAGAAAATCACAGGAAGAGAAAGGAACGCAGGACTTGGGGAAAGATAATGTCGTTATTTCAACATTGCTTGTTGCCGACGCACAGCCTTCACTGCAAGCGGTGGGGCGTTGAGAAGCGCTTGGTCAACGAGCGTCTTTTCGCGGCGAAATTCACCGAGCAATTTGAGTAGATGGGCATCAAGATTGAACAACCACTTCTTATAGAGCTGCTCAAGTTCTTGGCGATTGAACCTTGACATGGGATCATCAAGTCCGCTTTGAGCAATGGACCATTCAACCAAGCGGGCTGGCGAACCGTCGAATCGATAGAGCTTGATCGTCACTTCCAATCTGCGCTTTGGATGCGCAAATGGATCGGTTGCTTCACTAGGCAAAGTTGTCATCAGATCATTTGCGGATTGTTTGGAAATTGAACCAAGCCATCCGCCACCTTTGGCAACATCGAAATCCGTCACCGATGGTCGTGAATGAACGGCGCTGGAAAAACTTTGGTCATCAAGGATTTCTAGTGCAGCTGCGCTGGCAAGCAATGTTTTCTCGCCAATCGAAGGAAAACGAACCCACACCCTCAAGTCCGTGGAATCGCCGCGCGTGACGACTTCGATCTTGGAGACGACACCGATCCCCCATTCAGGACGGGAAGGATGACGAACACGATCGCCCTTTTTGTACGTTGCTTCAATCATTCAGCGGCGTTCGCGCAACAACCAACTCGGTCATTATTCGCGACGCCATGTAGAGTATATCCATGCACGGCGGAATTGTGACTGCTTTTTTTGGAGATTGTGTTGGTCAACCCGGAAGGCGATCCCTTCAACATGCCATTCCAATTCTTCGCCAAACCTTCGCCCCACACGCAATTGTGATCAATGGCGAAAATCTGCGAAATGGCTCTGGAATCACGCCTGATTTGTATCGCGACCTTCGCAAGATGGGCGCCGATGCGGTCACTTTGGGAGATCACGCCTTTCGAGACCCTCGAATCACTCCAGTCCTTGAAGATCCTGCAGAACCTATTTCTCGCCCTGCAAATCTTTCCTCCAAAGCGCCGGGTAAACGGTGGATTCGGATTCCCGCAACCCCCGAGCGCCCACGAGACATTTTTGTTGTCACAGTTTTGGGACGGGTCTTTATGTCATTGCATGCTGACGATCCGTTTGCAACTGTGGATGCGGTCCTCGCTGCACTTCCAGAAAAGTCGCCAATCGTGATCGTCGAGGCGCATATGGAAGCGACTTCGGAAAAAGCTGCGCTTGCCCATCACTTGGATGGTCGCGTCGCGGCAGTGATCGGAACGCACACGCATGTTCCTACCGCGGATGCTCGCATCTTGCCCGGCGGAACTGCCTTCATCACGGATGTGGGAATGTGCGGGCCGTATGCAAGCATCATCGGGCGAGACATCAAAGGCGTGTTGCGTGCGATGACGACTGGCGTGCACACCAATTTCGAAATGGGAGAGGGTGGCGAGCGTGCGTGCGGGTGCGTTGTCGAGATCGATCCAGTCGGCGGTCGAGCGATACGCATCGAGCGAATTGATATCACGATTGATCAGCAAGCACTGCCAACTCGCGGTTGATTGTGATTGGACTGACCGAGCGCGGAATCGCTGATAGAGATTGCAATCATTTCATTGATCACACTTCGTAAAGCTGGGATTTGACTATTCCCGCGCTGCAAGAATAGTGTCCACGGAGTCGGCACATCTCCCGCAGCAGGCAAAGGAACAAAGTCCGTGTCAGGCTGGCAACGCAGAATGCGACAGCAGCGATCCAAGTTTTCGACATACGCGGTTGCAATTGGAAGGTTGCTGGTCAGAGTTTGGGCTTCGGCGGTCTTCGAATCCAAGAGCAGCAAGAATTCTGTGCACAGTTGATGCGTCAAAACTGCGGCACGCAAACGAGTATTGATGCCCGCGGTGGGGCAATAGGACTCGAACTGCGCATCGCTTTGAAGTTTCATAAATCGGGCAAATTCATCTTCGATTTTGATTTCCGCTAGGAGAATTTCTTTGCGAGTGACAACACCCTTTAAGCGAACGCGCATCACGCTTGCAACGCTTTGCAGCATCTCGGCAAGACTTCCTTGAAGTCCATCGACTGCTCGTGCTCGCCAGAGAAATCGGTACACGCAAAATGAAACGAATACACCCATTGTCACCGCAAGTGAAAAATTCATCGTTGGATACAAACTGATATCTGGTCCGAGCACCTGCAGGAGGGAAAAGTCAAAGACAATCATGATTTGAAGCGCGGGAACACTGACCCGTTGTGATCCATGCATGCCATATCCGGCGCAGAACAGCACAGGTGCGAAAATCAGAAGGAAACCAGTCAGTGTTGTCACGACTGGTATCAAAAAAATGATCGTGAAAACTGCCAACGAGTAACCGATCATGACACCGAGCATCCGAAGACTCCCGATCATGAGCGTGCCACCAAATGTTGCTTGCACCACCAACATGACTGTCTCGACGCATCCGATTCCTTTGTCCCAATTCAATGTGATACAAACGAGAGCGCATATCAAAATTGAGGTCGCGCATTTTGCAGAGTGTTTCAACGCTTGGATATTTGGAATCAAAATACGCTGCCGAAAAAGATTCGGAAGACATCTTCGAATGTTTCCAAGGAGAACACTCGCAAAGTCTGGACGATGCACAAGGATCGTGAAAGTTCTTAACGTGGCTACGGCAAGAGGCGCATCGAAAGCAAGATTGCTTATGGATCGAAAGGATGGATGATCGTTCTGTTTTCGTGCCGCTTCTTGAAGTCGCACAAGGGCTTCGTCGAGACCTGCGAAATGGGAGAGATGCTCGATCTTTTCAGTCAATCTGGACAAGAAAACATCGAGCGCCGTCAAAAGTTCGATGGCATCTGGAGTCGCTTCAAATTTATTGGAAGCAAATCGCTGTGCAGCAAGATAGATTCCCATACTCAACTGACGCTCAAATGCAAGAAATGTTTTCAGGTCAGGATGTTCGCGTTCATCGAAACCAGAATCTGTCTCGGCTTGATCGAGAAGTTGCAAATTTTCGATAATGTCAGCGCGATAATAATCTGGGAAGCGATTTGCGACATCGAATGGTTCCTTGTTCTGCATGTGATCAATCAGTGATCTGAGCAGGTTGTGTGATCGCCCAAGCGATTTCACGATGCGCTCTCGCAGAGTAATACTGGGATGAGACGGCCAAAGAAAGATCGTCAGTAATGCCACAACACAAATCCCAACCAAGACCGACTTGTAAACCATAATTGCAATGTGCTCCGCGTTTTCCTTGTCAAAAAACGTCATGAAGTTGATGACAATAAAGGGATATCCCATGATGAAAATCGTGCCCCGATATCGGGTTGATCCCATGAAATACATGATCGCAACGATGTACAACCACAGAATGAAAAGCAGGAACCAAGGTTGTTGGATGAAAAGTGCGCCTAACGCCACCGCAGCTGCACAGCCAAATGTTGCCGCAAAAAGATTCAGTACAAATCGAGTCACCGAACCGGCGCCGCGAAGTTCTGAAACAATCAACAAAATACTCATCCCTGGATAGAGAATCTCGAAACGAAGCGTCATCTGAATTGCAATGATCAGCATTCCACCGATGGCAATTCTTGCTGCGAATTGCCACCGTTCTTTGTCAGGTCGAAGATCCGATGAGATCAGCGACCAGAATGAAGGGGGGCAATTTGGAATCTCGGACGCTTTAGAATTCATAATTGAGAAATGTGATTCTGTCCGTGAACTGAAATCAATTCTAGCGAACGCACGGCGACTGACTTGTCGTGTCGATCGATATAAGAGGCAAAATTTGTGCAAGCAAAGATGTTTCGTGATATTGTCATCAAAAGCATCTCTGTTGGATGCCAATTCTTTTACCTATTCGATATTGGAGAACGAGATGCCATTGACTGTCGGATCAAAAGCCCCTGTGTTCACTCTTTCAAGCCAACCTGGTCAACCCGTTGATGTTGGCGCAATCATCGGCCGAGAAATGGTCGTCTTGCTCTTCATCCCTTTGGCATTCAGCCCAATCTGCACAGCTGAAGTATGCCACTTTCGAGATCATTGGAATCATTGGGCTTCTCTTGGATGTAAGGTCTTCGCAATCAGCGTTGATTCGCCATTTACTGTTGCGAAATTCCGCGAGCTCGAGCGCATTCCATTTCCAGTCCTGAGCGATTTCAACAAAGATGTCTCTCGCTTGTATGGCGCCCTACACGAAGATTTGATTGGGATGAAAGGCGTTTCTAAACGATCTGCGTTCGTCATCGATGCGAAGGGAATTGTAAAATATGCGTCAATCAGCGAGGACCCACGGGTTCAAGTGGACTTCACTGCGATCGAAAACGCAGTCAAGGCGTGCTGATTTGCGAACCGAAGCCGCCGCCGCCTGGAGTTTCGATTTCGAATTGATCACCTGATTCCATTCGCGCGGCGATTATTCCAGCGACATCTTCAATGCGACCGTCCGCACGGATTATTCGCTGTGAACCTTTCATTCCAGGCGCGCCGCCAGAAAGGCCATAGGGAGATTCGACTCGGTGCTGTGAAAGAAACGACAAGTCGACCCCTTCGAGAAATCGAATTCGGCGAACGAGACCGTGACCACCTCGGTACTTTCCCGTGCCGCCAGAATTCAAGCGCACACGGAAAGCCTCCAGGCGAACTGGATATCTCCGCTCCAAAACTTCAGCATCTGTAATGCGCGTGTTGCTAATGTGCGTGTGCACGCCACTTTCACCATCGCCATCGCAAGTTGCACCCGCTCCGCCTGCGATCGTTTCATAAAAGCCAAATCGTGCATTTCCAAAAAGTAAATTATTGATCGTCCCTTGACTGCATGCCGCAAGATCAAAGCAGCGCCACAACAAATCGACAAGTCGCTGGCTTGTTTCAGTTTGTCCAATTGCGCACGCGGGGCAGGCTTCGGGAGATCCCGAAAAATCTGGGGACAAGATTGTGGCATTCGGAAGGGTAATTTGCACGGGATCAAGAAGTCCCTCGTTGAGCGGGAATGCCGGGCCATCTGCGCCGAGAAACTGGCCAACCAAAACGCGAATGGAATACATCACCGCGGCCCTGGTGACTGAAGATGGCGCATTGAGATTGCGAGGGTGGGTGTTGGCGGTTGATGTGAAATCAATTTCCAGACGAGTGGGATTGGAACTTCGCTTCATTCGCACGCAGAGAATTGTTCCATCGTCGAGTCGCTCTTGCGAAATTGGAATGTCACTTGGGAGCAGTTCGATCGCATGCTCGGCCGCTCGACGAGCAGATTCTCGCAGACGATCACAAGTTGCGCGCAGAGATGCGATCGTGCATTCGCTCACAAGTCGACGCATACGCGTGACGGCAAGTTCGTTCGCAGCGACTTGGGCACGAAGGTCCGCGAGATTGTCATCGATCAAGCGACTGGGCCATTGCCCACTGCGAAGTTGATTCTCGATTCGATCGAACCTCGCCGTGCCATCTTCCACAATCACTGTTGGTTCGATCACGACGCCTTCCTGAGCAAGTGAGGTTGCATCAGGCGGCATCGATCCTGGACGCGACCCACCAATCTCCGCGTGATGCGCTCGATTTGCCGCGAAACCAATCAATTCGCTGGATTCCGTGAAGATCGGCGTGATGACCGTCAAGTCTGGTAGATGCGAACCACCAAAGCGGGGATGATTGACGACGACGACTTGTCCAGGCTTGAAATCATGCTCAATTTTCACGCTACGAATGCACGATCCAAGCGCGCCGAGATGAATGGGTATGTGCGGCGCATTGATGACAAGAAATCCTTGCGAGTCCAACAAACCACATGAAAAATCAAGTCTGTCTTTGATGTTTGGAGAAACAGCTGTGCGCCGCAACTGCTCGCCCATATCAGTCGCAATCGAACCAAGCTGTGCTGCGAGAAGTTCGTGCGTATTTGCCGCAGTTGTGGTGACTTCGCTGACTCGATTGAAAATCATTGCGCCATTTGCATGATGATGCGATGTCCAACCAGCAGCAACAAATGCAGTCGAGTCTCGACGCATAATGGTCGTTGGACCTTCAACGGGCTGATTGTTTTGCACGAAAGCGTCGCGTGTGAAAGCCGCGTTCGATCTCGATGCTTCAATGTGAAGTCGAATTCGTTCAACTTCGATCTTGCGATGTTGATCTGGATCAAAGCCATAAATCTCCCGAAAGCGCAACCGAAATCCTGCGGTCAATGATTCGACCAATGTGTTGCGCCTGCAATGAGGTGGGATTTCGACCTCGACGCTTTCATCATTTCCAGCCAAGCGCATCAACGCAATCTGGCGAGTGATCACGGTCGACGATTCTGAGATTCCCAAGAGACCCATTTCATTTCGCCCTCGATCTTGCAATTGCAGCAGTCGATCCCAAAGCGGGGGATCGCAATCGCTCAGCGCACAAAGCACGAGTGAAGTCACTATGCGTTTGATTGGCGCACGAGAAATTCCACTTGCGCAAAGCAAACCTGCATCCGCTGGATAGACAACCGTACGAATTCCAAGCCGCTGCGCAACTGCGCAGGCGTGCAATCCGCCAGCGCCGCCAAATGCCACAAGTGCGTGATCGGCAGGATCGACTCCGCGTCGAACAGTCACCGCTCGAATTGCGCAAGCCATCGCCTCGTCTGCGATAGCGATAAAAGATTCAAGCATTTCCTGAATCGACATCTTTCGGCGCGAATTGGCAATGTGTGCATGCAAGACATTGGCTTGTTCTTGTGCGGCATCGAGAGAAATTGGAATTGCAAACTGCGTACGATCGATGCGACCGAGCAATACATTCGCATCGGTCAATGTCAGCGGTCCCCCCGTGCCATAACACGCGGGTCCGGGAGAAGCTCCCGCACTGCGTGGACCAACGCGCATCGCTTCGCCATCCCACCAAAGAATAGAACCGCCGCCCGCCGCAACACTTTCGACAGCAACGCACGCAGATGCAATCGACACTGGGCCCACAGTGGTTTCGTCGCGCATTTCTGGCGCGCCGTCGACTCGCGCAACATCTGCGCTCGTACCGCCCATATCAAGCGTGACACAGCGGTGAAACCCGCAGGCTGCGGCAATCGCCGCGGCACCCGCGACTCCGCCAGCGGGACCCGAAAGCAAACTTTCACGCGGTTGAAATGCGACAGCGGGAATCAAACCACCAGCGCTTGTCATCATCAGAATTTCTGCGCCAGATGAAGAGTGTGCGATCGACTGAATAAATTCTCCCACTGGACCAGAGAGCGCAGCATCAACAACAGCGGCACGAGCGCGCGGCTCAAATCGGCTGGTCGAACCGCATTGATGCGAGAATGAGATCCACGCAAATCCTTCCTCGCGCAAAATTTCGGCGACTTTCAATTCGTGCGCAACAGCGGATGCTCGAGTTGGATCGGAATGCAAGAGCGCAATCGCAGCCGTGCGTGATCCTTGACGAAATGCTTCTCGGGCGCGGGATCGCATGAGTTGCTCATCAAGCGGACGAACATCCTTTCCATCGTGTGACAAGCGCGCCGGCACACCGACAGAGTTTCGTTCAATCGCTCGCATCTTGCTCGGCGCACGAGCAAAGATGTCGAGCCGCCGTTGATCGCCAATACTGAGAATGTCTTCAAGTCCTTCATTGACAAAGAGCGTCACTGGAGTCACTCGACCTTCAAGCAGCGCATTCGTTCCTCGAGTCGTTCCGATGCAAATCCTGCAGTCTGTTAGAGGAAGGGGATGTGGTCGACCAATCGCCAAGCGCACAGCGAGAAGTGGCGCTTCGAATGGCGCAATCAGATCGACGAAGATTTCCTTGACAGCAGAATTGACATTCTCAAAAGCAGATTCTCGATCGATGGTCAATTCGAGCGTGCCTGATGTTAGACGCCGAGCAGAAACGACTTGGCTCTCTTGGTGAGTTGACTTTGAAGAATCAAAGAGATTCGCAGCACCCGCAAGCCGAACTGCAAATCCACGAAAGAATGAATCAATGGTTTGATCCGCCAAAGGCAAATCGATTTCAAGGGTAAGAATCAAAGAACGAATCGAGAGAAGTCGCCCACGAACCGCAGCAGTGCTCAAGACCTTTGCGCGAACGGTTTCTTGATCTCCAGACCGTGCGATGCAGTCCGTGAATGTGCCGCCGGTGTCAACGCCAATCTCCCAAACAAACGAAGAGTTGGACTTTTGTGCGATTGACGATGCCACAGTCATTGCATCGAGACTAGCGGGGTCGGATACTCTTGGGTTCTATGGGCATCGTGGTCGATATTGCCTTTCTTCTTTTTGCCATAGTCACTATGCCGTTTTGGCTTGTTTCTATGTGGAAGCGGGGAAAGTTGCGCACGGATTGGTCGTCGCGACTTGGATGGCGACTTCCCCGTGTGCCGGAACAAGAGGGCAGCAAGACTGGGGCTCGGCGCGCATCACGCATTCTCATTCACGCTGTGTCTGTGGGAGAAGTCAACGCTGCTCGCATCCTCGCTGACATTCTGGCTGCAGCTCCAATAAATGCGCAAGTCATCATCAGCGTCACGACAGACACTGGAATTGAACGCGCACGAAAAGTATTTGCTTCTCGACATACGGTTGTGCGATATCCATTTGACTTTTCGTGGAGCGTCCGCCGTTTTCTTGGTGCGGTCAAACCTGATGTCGTCTTATTGATGGAATTAGAAATCTGGCCGAACTTCACCCGACTTTGCGCAAATCGCGGAATTCCAATTGCGGTCATCAATGGAAGACTCAGCGCAAGAAGCTTTGCACGCTCATTGCGGGTGCGCTTGATTCTCTCGCCAATGTTTCGAAGATTGTCACGCGTTGCGGCTCAAGATCAGGCATATGCAGATCGCTTCGAGGCAATGGGCGTTGCACGCAATCGAATCTCAGTCACTGGAACGATGAAGTGGGATACTGCGGAGATTGCAGATCATGTCGATGGTGCCGAAGAATTGGCCCGCGAGATGGGGATTGATCGCTCGAAGCCGCTGATTGTTGCAGGATCGACTGCTCCTGGCGAAGAAATGCTGATCTCTGCCGCTTGTCCTGAAGGCGTGCAACTCTTGTGCGCGCCAAGAAAACCTGAGTGGTTTGATCAAACTTCCAGCGCGTTGCCAGGATGTGTCAGGCGAAGTGAAAAGCGCGCCGGAAGTGCATCCGGACGATTTGTGCTGGACACGATTGGCGAACTTCGCAAGGCCTATGCGCTGGCCGACGTGGTGGTTCTTGGACGAACATTTGGAAATCTGCACGGTTCTGACATGATGGAACCGGCAGGATTGGGAAAAGTTGTGATCGTTGGACCGCGTGTCGATGATTTTCAATCAACTGCGGATGCGCTTATAAAGAGCGGGGGACTTGTGCAAACAACCGCAGAGAATCTTCGAACAACAATTGCCCAACTCCTTGCAGACACCGAGCGAAGAGAAAAAATCGCATCGGCTGCACGAGATGTGATCCGCAAAGAACAGGGGGCTTCGGCGCGACATGCGAAGCTTGCTCAAGAACTTCTTCAAAATCGTGGTGCAAAATGACTCGCAGTGATCCAGCAAGTAATCGAGTGAATGAGCGGGATATTCTTGCGCTTGCCGTGGCGGCGAATGGATTTCTTCCAAAGAATATTTTGATTCCTCCTGGCGACGATATGGCGCTTATCCAACTGACATCATCGCAAGTGCTCGTCGCCGTCGATCAAGTTGTCGCAGGTCGACACTTCACTGCGAACACCCCGCTCGATCTTGTCGCACGCAAAGCGGTCGCACGAAATGTCAGCGATGTTGCTGCGATGGCTGGCATCGCTGTTGCGACGCTTGCATCGGTGACACTGCCACAATCCCTCGGAGCGCAAGGCGCAAGCGAACTGCTCGAATCTGTCCGCAAGTATGCGGCAGAATTCGGCTGCCCGCTGATTGGTGGCGATACATCAGTGCATCATGATCCTGCGGGTCCGCTGACGCTTTCGGTGACGATTTTGGCATCGCCTCGTGCGAATGGAATTGTCGTCACGCGCCACGGAGCGAAGATTGGAGATCGACTGATTGTCAGCGGTCCACTTGGCGGTTCATTCGCAGAGGATGGTCTTGGTCATCACTTGACCTTCACGCCGAGAGTCGCTGAAGCGCAGAAACTCGCCGACAAGCTTGGACAAAACCTGCATGCGATGATTGACATTAGTGATGGACTTGGTCTCGATACAGCACGAATCATTGAAGCATCAACAAAACATTCTGGTGTTGCGATGCAAGCTCGACTGAGCGGGGCGGATATTCCCTGCAACCGAGGGCATCTTTTGCGGCACGCGTTGAGTGATGGCGAAGATCACGAACTGCTTGCCGCGATTGATGCGCTTGCTGAAGTTCCTGCAGGATGGACTGCCATCGGATTAATTCTTCAGCCGCAAGCCGAGGACGCAAGATCCGTGCTTGTTGAAATTGCAGATGCGCTTGAAGACGCATCAAATCTAGGATGGCTTCATTGAAGCATCCCAAAACTGAGCACGTGATTTTTCTCGCCGACGAAGCGGCAACCGAAGCGCTTGGCGAACAGCTTGCCAAAGGATTGAAAGCAGGAGACTTCATCGCACTCGACGGAGAACTTGGCGCAGGAAAGACATCGTTTGTTCGTGGATTGGCGCGTGGACTGGGCATTGATCCACAGACGGTCGCAAGCCCGACATATGTCACGATGCAAAGTTATTCGGGAGGTCGTTTGCCGCTCATTCACATCGATCTATGGAGAATGAAGGATTCACACGAACTCGAATCAATCGGATGGGATGAATTGTTGGCTGACCGCTCGCAAGTGCTCGTTGTCGAATGGGCGCGGAAAATCATTGACGCCCTTCCAGAAAAACGAATTCAAATTCAGATTGCGTTTTCTAAATGCGCGGACAATTCAACAATGTCTTCTTCGCAGAATGCTCGCACTGCAACAATTCTCGATCATCGAGTCTTACCGGCTTGACCTTCAGGACTGACGGCATAAATCTGGAATCGATGCCCAACTGGCAGCCATCCCAATTCCTTGCAAATTCGATTTCGAAGAATGGTCAACTCGGCGCTTTGAAATTCGACCAAGCGTCCACTCTTCATGCAAACCATATGGTCGCGGGGTTCCTTGCCATAAATCAATTGGTAATGGGATTGCTTTGAATCGAACAACGCCTGCACAATGATGCCGGCGTTCTGCAAAAGATTGATCGTGCGATAGGTGGTCGCCTTGGAAACTCGATGACCACGACGGCGCAACTCGAGCAAAAGTTCTTCGGCCTCGAAGAGACCATCGCGGGCGATGATTGCATCGAGGACGTCCGCGCGTTCGGTGGTGTATTTGAGACCTTGCGATTTGAGATATCGCCTGAAGACAGAGCAGAGTGGCACCATCGATTGCGCCTTGGGCGCGGCAGAAATTGGATCATTTGGAGTCATTGGTTTTAGGCAATTGCGATTGCTTTGAAACGTCGAAAGTCCGATAATATATGTTCTGTAAAATCTCTAAACCCTCTACAAAACAAGGCGAATCCATTCAAAACCATCCACAAGGGTCAAACGCATGCTATTTCTCCTTGGCGGATTGCGTCCATTTTTCAGCGCTCGGGTTGTCGCCAGCCTTCAGCGCGATATCCACAAGCTTGGAAGCAATATCTCGCGCCTCCTTTTCGTCACCCATCTTGATCGACAACTCATGACTCTTGGCAAGCCAGATCATCCCCCCAGAAAGATCCTCCAGCGCAGCAAGCGCACGACCGTGAGTCTTCATCGCAACGAGCCGCATCGAATTTGGCAACTGAATCGTTTCATCCTCTGCATAGATACGAACCAAATCATCCGCCTCCTTGGGATCGCCAAGATTCAATCGTGAACGCGCCAATGTGATTGATGTCGCCGCTGTCTGTTGACTTCGCTCGCCAAAGATTTCTCTGTATCCAGTCGCAGCTTCGCGCCAGAGTTTCTCCGCGTCGACGACCCGACCCATTTCCATATAGAGAAAACCAAGATTGTTCAGCGAACCGAGCGTGCTTTCTGCCTTATCGCCAAGCGACTGACGCTTGCGAGCAAGATTTTCCAGATAGATCGGTTCTGCTTCGGAGAATTTTCCTTGCATCTCCAAAACCATTGCCAAGTTCCCTTGAACTGTCAGCGAGTACTTCGCGTTGACTCCATATCGTTTTTCAAATCGTGGCAAGATCAAGCCATAAATCTCTTCTGCTTCTGCAAGCCGCCTTGAATCTCGAAGAATTGCGGCGAGATTGTTCTGGGCAATCAGTGTAAAAGGATGATCCTCGCCAAAAACTTTGATCATGTCATTCACATTTGCTCGGAATGATTCTTCTGAGGCTGCAATATCGCCTTTCGCTTTCAAGACCATGCATAAGTTGTTTCGTGAAAGCAACGTGTCCGGAGCATCAAGACCGAATCGCTTGGTTCGCTGAGCGACAGTTTCTTCCAGTGTTGCTCGGGCTTCATCCAACTTTCCAATTCGACGCTGGACATCACCCAGATTGTCCATTGAACGAAGCGTGCTTTCATCATCCATACCCAAGACCGCCTTCTTCTTTTCAACAACTTGCAAATAAAGTTCCTCCGCTTCCTTTGTTTTGCCTTGTTCGTCCCGAAGCCACGCAATGTTGTGCAATGAAGCGAGAGTCGCAGGATCATCCTCACCCAACGATTTTCGGCGACCCTCCAGAACTTTTTCAAAGATCGGCGCGGCTTCATCAGCACGGTTGCTCAAGAGAAGCACATTGCCCAAATCATTCTGGACCTTGAGCACTCGCAGATCACTCGGCGGGTAAAGACTTTCGATGATCTTGGCTTCACTCTTGATGTGTTCAAACGCCTTGGCATATTCACCAATCGATCGATATGCCAAGCCTGCGGTGCTATGCGCATCCGCGGCAAGAATGGGATCGTCGCTGTACTTGACATCAATTTCGCCCATCGACTGATCGAAGATCATCAACATCAATCGCGTATCCATTCCTTTGGCGATATCAGGAGTGACGGAATTGATCATCTGAGTGTTGAACCGATGCAATCGCTCCGCACGCGCGAGTTGACGCTTCGCTTCGGCAAGTCCATACGCCATTGCCACCGTGCCTGCGATCAACGCGATTGCGATCAATGCCGCAGAGGCGAGTCCAATTCTGTGGCGCCGTGCAAACTTTCGCAGACGCACTTCTCGTGATGCTGGGCGAGCATGAACGGGCTCGAACAGAAGCCATCGATTGATGTCCTCGCTCAGTGCATCGCATGTCGCATATCGGTCCTCTGGCTTTTTCTCCAAGCAGCGCAAAACCACATAATCTAATTGGCCCCGAATCGTCCGAAGCAGTCTGGCGGAATTCATCCCACGGGCTTCGGCACGCGACTCTCCTTCTGAACTCTCCAAGGCATCCGCTCTGCGCAATCGCTCGCTTGGAACTTCAGGTTCGCTTTCACGAATAATGCGCTGTGCTTCGACAGTTCCAGCCGCTCGAAGTTGTCGAGAATCAAATGGCGAAAATCCAGTCAGCATTTGGTACAGCACAACTCCGAGTGAATAGATATCAGCACGAGTATCCAACTGACGAATGCCCGAGAGTTGCTCAGGCGCCATGTATTCGAGCGTCCCCACCGGTCCCCCTCCATCACCTTGCATGGTCACAATCGCATCTGGATCATCTGCGAGGCGAGCGACTCCAAAGTCGATGACTTTCACAATTGGCGCACCATCAACTTCACGCACAAGAATATTTGCGGACTTCAGATCAAGATGAATGATTCCTTTTGTATGCGCATGCTGGACTGCCATCGCAACTTGCCGCATCAATCCCAATCTGGACTCGATCGACAATCGATTGCGATCACACCAATCCAGAATTGGCTCCCCTTCAACCAATTCCATAATGAAAAACAAACTGCCATCCTGCGACTCTCCCGCATCGAAGACTTGCGCAATTCCAGGATGATCCATGCGCGCAAGCAATCGACGTTCAGATTCAAAGCGCTGACGCAACCTCGGACCTGCGATCACCGTGCGCATGACCTTCACCGCAACTTGTCGCAGAAGAGGCCCTTGTTGTTCGCAAAGCCATACCGCACCGAACCCCCCCGCTCCCAGCAAACGAATCACTTTCAGCCCTGGAAGCGACGGTGGCTGAGGAGAATTTGGGCTTGGCTGATCAGCCTTCCAAAGATTCTGGCTGAAATCGGAAGTCATTATCGCGTCGAGTCCGTCTGCATGGCCATCGTTGCGTTTGCTCCAAGCCCAAGTCCAAATGTGGAATGCACTGCTTCGAGTCCACGCTGACCATTTGCGGCGTCGATGATGCAACTGATCTTGATTTCGCTTGTGGTGATGTTATGAATTGCAACGCCCGCTTCGCCGAGCGCTCGAAACATTCGGCTTGCAACTCCAGCGTGACTCTTCATCCCAACACCAACGACAGAAACTTTCGCAAGGCCGACCTCGACGGACATTTCGCCCTCGGTCAACTCCTGCAAAATCTTCGCCACGATCTGCTTGGAATCTGCAAGGTCGGCGTGCTCCACAGTGAATGCAATCATCGTTGCAGAACCTTGTTCGGTCTGCATGATGTCATCAACAACAATGTTCGCATGTGCGAGCGCAGTAAAAAGTCGTCCTTGAAGGCCGACAACATTCTTGATTTGGCGAATGCTGACACGCCCAAGTTCATCCTTGAGTGCGCAACCCACGACCGCAAGTTCTTCCATATTTGGATTCTCCCGAGAGATCATTGTTCCATGATCTGGTTTTTGACTGTGCCTGACATGAATCGGTACCCCATACTTTTCACCGAATAGAACGGCTCGAGCATGCAAGACCCCTGCTCCAAGCGTGGCGAGTTCGAGCATTTCTTCATAGGAAATTCTCGGCAATTTGACAGCGCAACGGACAAGTCGCGGATCCGCCGTGTAGACACCATCGACATCGGTGAAAATCTCGCAGTATCCACCCGATTCTGAAATTCGCAGCGCGGCCGCGATTGCAACTGCGGTCGTGTCGCTTCCTCCACGACCGAGGGTTGTGATCTCGCCTTCATCGCTCGTCCCCTGAAACCCGGCGACAACTGGAATCTCACCCCGTGAGATCAATCGTTCCAATCGACCACATTCGATTCGCGTGATACGAGCGCGACCATGAACGCCATCGGTTCGAATTCCCGCTTGTCCGCCAGTGAGACTGCTTGCAGGACAACCGAGTTCGCGCAATGCCATTGCCAACAATGCGACGCTTGCTTGTTCGCCAGTGGCCATCAACATGTCCAGTTCTCGTCGATCAGGAGAAGGCGAGACCTGATCTGCAAGTGCGATCAAATCATCGGTGGTGCTTCCCATCGCAGAAGCGACAACGACAACATCGAATCCTGATGCGCGAGCATCCGCAACTCGCTCAGCAGCTCGCCGAATGCGCGCAACATCCGAAACGCTGGTCCCACCGAATTTCTGCACGATCGTTGGCATTCAACGAATCCTACGGTCAGACAGGCTTACTCGTCCGCCCCGACGCCAGCAGCTTCCCGATCCTTTTGCTGACGAACCAATTTCTTGCGGTCGTTTTCCTTCAAGATTTTCTTGCGAATTCGCACGGAACTTGGGGTGACTTCCACATATTCGTCAACTTCAAGATATTCCAAAGCACTTTCCAGACTGAGCGGACGCGGCGACTTCAAAACAACCGTCGCTTCCTTGTTGGATTCTCGAACGTTGGACATCGGCTTCGCCTTGACAACATTGACATGCAAATCTTTATCGCGGTTGTGCTCTCCAACAACCATACCTTCGTACACAGTATCGCCGTGGCTGACGAACATCACACCGCGCTCGGACAAATTCAAGAGCGAGAATGTCGTCGCAGTGCCAGCTTCAACAGCGACCAAAACTCCATTCTGTCGCTTGCGAGCAGCGAATCGAATCGGCCGATAGTCGCAGAATGAATGGTGCATGACAGCTTCGCCGCCAGTTGCATTCAAGACGCGAGTTCGCAAACCAATCAAACCGCGCGCTGGAATATCCGCTTCAACATGAGCTCTCGTTCCGCGCATATCCAACTTGGTGATTTCAGCGCCTCGTTGACCAAGCAATTCCAACGCGCCACCCATCACATGCTGGGCGACATCGAGCGCAAGTTTTTCATAGGGTTCGTTCATCACGCCATCAATTTCACGCTCGATGACTTCTGGCTTTCCGACCGTCAATTCGAACCCTTCACGCCGCATCGTTTCCAGAAGCACGCCAAGATGCAACAAACCTCGCCCAGAAACGTGGAATTCTTCAGCGCCATCACCTGGCGAAACGCGCAGCGCAACATTGGCACGCAGTTCTTTCTCGAGTCGCTCCGCAATTTGGCGACTGGTCACGAATTTGCCTTCACGCCCAACGAGAGGGCCGTCATTAATGCGGAAAATCATGTGAAGTGTGGGATCATCGACCTTGACTCGCGGCATAGGAAGCGGGCTGTCCGGCAAACACACCGTGTCACCGATCTCGATATCCGTTATGCCTTCAATGGCACACAAGTCTCCAGCTTCGATGGACTCTGCAGGCATTCGAGCAAGACCTTCAAACCGTTTCACTCCTTGAATGCGAGCCTTTTGAAATGATCCATCAGCCTTGCAGACCACAACGGCCATATTTGCTTTCAGCACGCCGTCGAAAACTCGCCCGATACCAAGTCGTCCGACATAATCATTCGAATCAAGATTCACGACAAGAAATTTCAGAGGCGCATTTATGTCACCCTTTGGCGAAGGTACGCGCTCCGCAATTGTCGCGAAGAGATCATCGACACCGTTCAACCGATCATCGCGATCTCGACTTGCCCAACCATCACGACCAGATGCCCAGACAACCGGGAAGTCCAACGCAATTTCATCCGCGCCAAGATCAATCAAGAGATCAAAGACTTCATCAACAACTTCGGATGGCCGCGCATCAGGACGATCGCACTTGTTGACGACAAGGATGGGCTTCAATCCAACTTCAAGTGCCTTCGAAAGCACGAAGCGTGTTTGTGGCATCGGACCTTCCATCGCATCAACCAACAACAAACATCCATCAGCCATACGAAGAACGCGCTCGACCTCGCCACCGAAATCGGCATGGCCTGGTGTGTCAATGATGTTGACGCGCATCGCAAGACCTGCATGCGGACCTTTCTTCACAACATAATTGACTGCGCAATTTTTCGACAGGATGGTGATCCCCCGCTCGCGCTCGAGTGGGTTGGAATCCATAACGCATTCAGCTCCGGTCTCGACTTCAAGAGCAGCGCTTGATGAACGCAACATTGCATCCACCAGCGTTGTCTTTCCGTGGTCAACGTGGGCGATGATTGCGACATTTCGGATATTTTTTTGTTCGTATGCCATAGGAAAACAGGTAGAGTCCTCCGAGCCTACTCGCAATGACAGATTCCGCACCATCAAATATTTGGAAATCTCCTTCGTGGGTCCGAATAGGGCTTGCAATGGCTATTGCCCTTGTTTCTGACGGCTTGAGTTTCTTCTTATCACCCACCGTAGTCGCACAACCTCTCGTCATCGGTATCGACCTCGTGACAGGCGTGCTGATCTGGTTGGCGCTTGGACGACCGATTCTGCTCTTCGCCGTATTCCTTGCAGAGGCGATACCAGGCGTGGGAATGATTCCGCTTTGGACAATGGTTGTGGCGATTCTTGCGACAACGGGTCGACTTCCTGGCAGAATGGATGCGACGACTTATGTTGGCAAGGATCCGTCCAAGGATCCGTCCAAGGATGCCGCAAGTGACCCGGCAAAAAAACTTCCAGCGCCTGCGAATCAGAATGTGCCGAATCAGCAATTATAGAGCGGGCGTAATTTTCCTTCGAGATAGTTCAGGTAATGCTCCGAAGAAAGCCCCGATCCAGTCACTCGCTTGCAAAGTTCTTCGGGCAAAAATCTGCGACCGTGCGCGTGAATTTCTCGGTTGAGCCATTCTCGCAGAGGCACGAAATCGCCTTTGGCAAATCCATCTTCAAGCCCAGGCATCGCCTTCTTTGCAGCGTCAAAGAATTGCGCGGAATACAAAGTGCCGAGCGTGTACGTCGGGAAATATCCAAATGCGCCCATACTCCAATGCACATCTTGCAAGCACCCTCTTCGATCATCTGGCACGGTAAGACCCAGATATTCCTTGTATCTGCGATTCCATTCTCCAGGTAAATCCTTCGGCGCAAGTGAACCCGCAATGAGCAACCGTTCGATTTCGAACCGCACCATCACATGCATGTTGTAAGTCGCCTCGTCTGCATCGACTCGAATGAATCCAGGCTCGACGATATTTGCCGCGCCATACAACTCATCAAGAGAAAAGCCATCGACGCCTCGGCCAAAGAAGCTTTCAAGCTTTGGCATGCACCACTTCCAAAATGGAAGTCCTCGCCCAACTTGATTTTCCCAAAGACGACTTTGACTTTCGTGAATTCCAAGCGAAACCGCGGTGCCGGCAGGTGTTCCAATTGCTCGAGCTGGCAATCCTTGTTCGTACATTCCGTGGCCAGCCTCGTGCATCGAAGATCCCAGCGCATCATTCACGCATCTTTCGCTATAACGAGTTGTCATGCGAACATCATTGCAGTGGCTGCCACCGCAAAATGGATGCGTGCTCGAATCCAAACGCCCTCTTTGGAAATCGAATCCAATTGACTCGACAACCATTCGCACAAACTTTGCCTGTGCATCGACCGGCAATGCAAGTTCGTTGAATCGATTCGATGGTCGACGCGATCCTCCCATCAAATCGCCGAGCAATTTGACCAAACGAGCTCGAAGTGGAGTGAATACCTTGGTGACAGATGCCGCGGTGCAACCAGGTTCGTATGTATCTGCGAGCGCATCCCATGGTTCTCCGCCAGATGGAATCCCCAAGCATGCCGCTTTCTCGCGGTTGAGCGCTACAAGCTTTTCCAACCAAGGCAAGAACATTTTGAAGTCGCTGGCCTTTCGTGCTGTCGCCCACTCATGCTGGGCCTTGCTGGAAACTTCTGCGAATTCGCTGATCAACCTCTCTGGCAATTTCGTCGCTTGATCAAAGTCGCGGCGCAATTCGACGATGTTTGCGGACTCGACAGAATTACTCGCCATGAACTCGCGATCTGCCTCGCACTGCGAAATCAATTCTCCCACTTTGGGATCGGTGGACATCTGATGTTGCAGTCGAGCGAGAATTGCCAATTGCTGACTTCGCAATTCGACTCCACCTGCTGGCATCATTGTCTCTTGATCCCAACTGAGAATCCCACCCGTCGCCCCAAGCAAATGTGCCTCACGAACTCGTTCGATGAGCGCCTGATATGCCTTTGGAGTCTTGCCCGATGTTGTCGACGATTGGAGAGTTGCTGAAGTCATGGCTCTACTCTATCGCAACCACTGCAATGAACCCAAAGAAAAAGGCCCCGCAATTGCGGAGGCCTTTGGTGAGCAATCTGTTGAAAAATCCAGTAAAAATTTGGATCGTGCTAGATTTATTTCGCAGCAGGAACTGCGGGAGTTTCCGCAGGAACTGGCACTGCGCTAACTGCGCCTTTGCTTTGGAGCAAATCAGCGATTTCTTTTCCTGAGGCATCTGTTCGTCGTTGCGCAAGATCAAGCGCGGTCCGTCCAGTTGCATCCTTGGTATTCAAATCAGCCTTGGCTTCGATCAACAGTTTCGCCTTCTCGGCGGTTCCCGAAAGAGCTGCGAGTTGAAGTGGCGTATATCCCTGCTTATTGAGGGAGTTCACATCTGCTTTTCTTTCAATCAGCATGCGAACGCTTTCAATCTTTCCACTTCGAACAGCACGCATCAGAGCGGAGTCTCCGGTGACGCCATCTTTGATATTCAAATCAAGATTTGGATATTTTTCCAAAAGAACAGCGACAGTTTCTGGCTTGCCGATTCCAGCCGCCCAGATGAGCGGAGTCAATCCGTTGACATCGACCACAGTTGCATCAGCTCCCTTTGCGAGCAGAATCTTGACCGTCTCCGCCGAACCCAATCCGCAGCCCCAGGTGAGAGGAGTTCCGCCGATGGAGTCCCGAGCTGTCAAGCTTGCGCCTGCATCAACAAGTTTCTGCGTTGCATCAACGCTTCCAGTTTCAGCCGCGAGGGTCAATGGACCTTTTCCAGTTCGGTCTTGCACATTCACATCGGCCTTTGCTTCGATAAGAATCGCAACGATTTCTCCACGATTTTCACGGGCCGCCCAGTGCAAAGCTGTTCTGCCAGTATCGCCATCGACCTGATTGACATTCACTCCTGGAACAGCAAGCAATTCCTTGACCTTCACAACATTTCCCTGTTGCGCTGCGAGCACAAGTTCGCTTGTTGGCGTTGCAACGGCACGCTGCGTTGGCGGCGGTGGCGTTGGACGATCGCCAGCAACCATTGGCCTCTTGATCATCACACTGACAGAAGATGCTTTGGGATGATCTGTCGCAACAGTCACTTTGATTGCGCGTCCTTGTTCTTCCCATTTCGCCCAGTCGATCTTGAGAATGTGCTCTGTGGCAGCATCTGGACTGATGTTGGAAACAACAGGTGGATTGACTCCAGTAATTTTGAATGCTTGTCCATCTGCAGCAGCGACGACAAGTTTTCCATCAAGATTTCCAGGATCATCAGCCTTTGCGGGACCTTCAATCACATCGGGAGTGATCGTGACATACGCCGCCACGTTTCCTTCGACAGTCAGAATGACTGGTGCTGCGCCTTCGATCTGAAATGTGACGCGCTTGGACAACTTCACGCCCTGCTTTGGTCCTGGCTTAAGCGTAATTTCCATCTCGGAGAATCCACCCGCTGGGATCGGATCCTTCGGTGCATTCGCCGTGGTGCAACCGCAACCTGGAATTGATCGTGCAATCGTGACGGGCTTGTCAGTCACATTTCGGATGATCAATTTCCCTGTCTTTGGAACATCTGCTTGCATTTCTCCAAGATCGAGAATTGGTGGATCAAAGACAATCGGTGGTGGACCGGATGGAATATCTACTTGTTGCGAACCATCTTGTATTGGCTTGGCAAGACCTGGATCCCCAACCTGATTTGATGACTTGGACGGGGACATCAAATCACGGTCGCTTGCACCCTGTTGATTTTTGGTCGACAAAATTCCATCCGATTGACTTCCCGGTGGCTTGGTTGGAATGACCGCACCACCAACCGACGGCGGCGCAGCCTGCTGCGAGAACGCGATTGTTGTCGTTGATCCAACGAGGGCAAGGGCGAGAAGCAGACGATTGCAAGTAGATGATTTCATTGTCAAAAGATCCTTTGAATTCTTGATTGAGCCGTGTGGTGAATAAAGCACTGACAGAAACAAATGAAACAGTTCACTTTGAAGTGGGTTGATCAGCATAGACCAAACAAATCAAATGTGAACTGATCCACTATCGGTCATTCGTAAAGCAAGTTGAATTTGCTCGGCAAGATTGAGAAGATTTCCTCTGCGAGTGGCAGATAAAACATTTGATTTTGCCATACACTCGACCTTCCTTATGGACCAGATACCAGCACATCGTGAGCGACCCCATGTCCGCCAATTTATGCCAATTGCGGTAGAAAATGCGGAAAAGAAGGTTTTCCTCGCTTTGCGAGACCCTGCGAATCTGCGAGGCGATGGAAACAGTCCCGTCATTCCGCCGGAGTTGCTGCCCCTGCTTTCCATTTTTCAAGGAGAAAAAACGATCGACGAGATCAGCGAGGCGACAGGCGCTCCCAAGGAATTTCTTCTTCAGTTGGTGACCGTTCTGGATGATGCTGGACTATTGTGGGGACCAA
Source organism: Planctomycetia bacterium (assembly GCA_005792145.1). GTDB lineage: Bacteria > Planctomycetota > Phycisphaerae > Phycisphaerales > SM1A02 > F1-60-MAGs104. The sequence goes on from SXSS01000049.1 coordinate 23,886, forward strand.
ATTGTGACCGCTTGGAAAAGGAAGCGATGGATCGCGTGCGCGAAAGCGGCGCGTTCTCCACGAACGCCGCGGATGCCGCGGGAGAAGATGCTGCCGAAGCAACCGAGCGCATTCGTGCGATGCTTGCCGCAGCGGAAGACCCGGAACTCGAAGGAGAAATCTTGGGCATTGTTGCGCCACATCTTGATTATGGCCGCGGTGGGAAAACATACGCCGCTGCATACAAGGCATTTGGAACGGACACAAAAGTTGATCGGATTGTCATCTTGGGCACGAATCATTTCGGCGCAGGTGACGGCGTTGTGATGAGTCGATTTGGATTCAATAGTCCGTTTGGCATTTTCAAGCCTGATGTTGCATTCCTTGACTCGCTGCATAAGAAACTTGGCGATCGACTCTTCAAGGATGAAGTCGATCATCTAGGTGAACACTCCATATCGATTCATCTTCCTTGGATTCACACAGTATTTGGAAATGTCCCAATCGTCGCGGCGCTTGTGCCCAGCCCACTCGTCCCACTTCTTTCTGATGATGGCGCGCGCGTGTCTTTCGACGAAATCGTCTCGGCGCTGCAGACTTCGATCGCAGAAGCGCCCGGCCGAACGTTGGTCATCGCCAGTGCCGATCTCAGTCACGTTGGACCGCAATTTGGGGATGAAACTCCTATTGGGGGCGAGATTCGTAAACAAGTTGAGTCGTATGATCGATCTCTTCTTGCGACATATCTCGAAGGGAATATCCAAAGTTTTCTTCACAAGGTCACTCGAGATAGGAACCATCAACGCTGGTGCAGCATCGGAAATATGACTGCGGCAAAAATTGTCACTGGAGGTCTGCCGGAACTCTGCGAATATTCGCAAAGTCCAGTTGAATCTGACCCGAAGGGAAATGCACTCGTCTCCAGCGCGGCGCTTGCGTTGATGAAGGTCTGACTTCGCCGATGATTGCCGTTCTTCAGAGAGTGACACGCGGCAAGGTTGAAGTTGGTTCGAAGGAAACTGGTTCTATAGATCGGGGGCTTGTCGTCTTGTTGGGCATCGCACGCGGCGATGACGAGAGCGATGTCCTTTGGATGTCCAAGCGAATCGCTTCTCTGCGAATTTTCAGCGACGAGGCAGGCAAGATGAACTGGGACATTCACCAAGCTCGTGGTTCGATATTGCTCGTCAGTCAATTCACCTTGCTTGCGGATCTTTCCAGTGGCAACCGACCTGGTTTCACGCAAGCAGAAGAACCAGATGTTGCTCGCATTCGCTGCGGTGAAGTTGCCGCGCAACTGCTGGGGCGAGGCATTCGTGTAGCGCACGGAGAATTTGGCGCAAACATGCTGGTCTCTTTGGAGAACGACGGTCCGGTCACGATTGTGCTGGATTCAAAAAGACCCTCAAAATGAGTTTGTAAAATTTGGCCTTGGGAAAAACAGAAAAGGGCAAAGAAAAAAAGAGCCCATCGCAGAAATTAACGCGACGGGCTCCTCGTGGGGGTATCTACTTTGCTCTATGAAATGGAACCAAATCCTGTTTGGCTCAATTCAGTTTTTCAGACTCTTTCCTTTCCACTTCCTCCATGCATTTATACGAAACTTTTCACTGTAAGGATGCACAAATCGCAATCTATTACGCTTCAAATAAAAATTTAGTTCGAACGAAAATGAAATTTATTGATTCTGAGGCTGGGTAATTTTCCGTGTCACCGCCTGCAAGTCAGACCAGACTTCTTTTCTCGTTTCCACCGTGTAATTCCGCAGTAAATATGCGGGATGATGGGTTGGCATCAGAGGAATCGGGCTTCGGCGCGTGCTGGCTGGGGGGATCCATTCTGCCCAGATACCGCGCAATTTGGAGATTCCTGAGTCTACTTTCAACAACAATTTTGTCGCCGGTCCCCCAAGAGTCACGATCACCTTTGGATTGACGATAAGAATCTGATCCACAAGATATGGACCGCAAAGTTCGATTTCTGCCGAAAGCGGGGTTCGATTTTCGGGTGGTCTACTCTTGAGGACATTTGCGATATAGCAATCCTCCCGCCGAAGTCCCATTGCGCGGATCATTTCATCCAGTTTTTGGCCTGCAAGACCCACGAATGGGCGCCCAATGCGATCTTCGGTTTCGCCGGGTGCTTCGCCAACAAAAAATATGTCCGCGTCGGGGCTGCCCTCTCCAAAGACCGTTTGAATATGCCCACGAACATTTGTGCAATGTTCGCACTCCATATCGTGCCGCTCGCGGAGTTCGGCAAGCCTCTTCCCCTTCTGGCAAAGAGAGCCTGTTTCTGCAGCGTCGCGTTTTTGCACTGGCACAAATGACGCGGTCGTCGAAGCGAGAACTGCTCTTTGATTGGGGATGCGTGGAGTAACGCCGACTTCTGCAACGCTCGTTTCAGATTTCGCCTTGGTTTCAACCGCGCTGGAAATAGTCACCTCCACTTTGGACGGTGTGCATCCACGGGGGATATCGATCATCCCAAAGAGAAGATCGGTCCGAACCAATTGCTGCGCTGATCTGGAATTCGTTGACATGGGAGAGATCCTGACTCGAATCAGTCCTGAAGGAAAACGAAATCACGCAAACTTTTATTTACTCTTGCGATTTTCAGTTTTCGTTGGAGTCTCGATCAACTGAAACATGGACTGAGTTCGCAGAACCAAACCGCAATCGCTGCGGAGATGCCAACACTGAACATGAATCTCAGATCGATAACGCTGCAAATCAATCACCGAAAGATTGGCTTTGTGAGTGACTGGATCGATCCAATCACAGACCAAAGATTCGTTCTCCCGTGCGTGCGCTTGCATCTCCTTGTATGTGCCAAGATACAAATGCTCGGCAAGAGTCTCTGTCTGCACAGTTGTCATAAACTTGAGTGTTTCAGAGAGACTTTCTTCGTGATCGTGCTCGCCCGCGCAAGGAACATTGTTGGACAATCCGCGCTCTGGAAGAATATGCGGTTGATCCGTCACCACTTCGCAAAGACAGAGTTTGTCCTGTTGAAAGCGGATGGAATGTCCTCCGCGAAAAATCCAAGCCTCTGCTTCGATTCCACCATTTTCAATTCGCTTTCGGCTTTCGATTGCGAAGAACTCTGGATGGACCGCCTTGCGATACAAAAGTATTGTGTAAGACTGAAGACTATTTGTCTTTATGATCGGGTTCATAGTTGGATCGAGTTTACAGATTTCTAATTGAGAATCAATACTTTTCTTTGTGTTATTTATTAGAAGCAGTTTTTTGCTTTCAAATGAGCACAAGTGCTTGCAGTAGCGTTGCTTTCATTCTTTGCGCGAACCCAAATAAAGAGGGCGGACCCTTGCGGATCCGCCCAACGCGCGTGGTCGTAAGCCGAATTCTGTTCCCTTGCGGGTGACAATCATTTCTCTCTGGACCACCGTTGCCGATGGTCTCGAAGCACGCTACCCGTCCTCAACCTACGGACAGCAGGTGGCGGAGGACCCGCCTGAGGACTGCTTGCGCTTGCACGCGGTGGGGTTTGCCATGCCTCCTTCGTCACCGAAGGAGCGGTGCGCTCTTACCGCACCTTTTCACCCTTACCGTTGCCGTGAGGCACCGGCGGTTTATTTTCTGTGGCACTGTCCCGAGCCTGCGTCGAGGCTGGTGGTCATTAGCCACCACCGTGTCCTGCCGTGTTCGGACTTTCCTCGCCCGACAAATGTCGGGGGCGATTGTCTGACCACCCACGCAGGGTAGTCGTAGACTGACATCGTGGCGAATCGCAACGGGACGCATCAATTCAATCGCGAAGGCTTGTCATCAGGCGTTCTGTGCATTTGGTCAGATGCGCCGCTGGCGGATTGGTTGCTTCAAAGCGTTCGCGCAAGCGGATTGAAAGTTATCGCAGTGGGATCGCCGCGTGCAGATGTGCGAAGTTGCCTTGATTGCGAGGACAAATCGTTTTCCGACCTTCGAGTTTTTTCTTCCAGTATGCGGGAGATACCCCTGCTCTTCGTCGGCTTTGGAAACTCTGCCGCACAAAATGCAATTGCGTCAAATCATCCAATTATCTTTTCAACAGAACCGTGGCTTGGCAGCGTGATTGGCAGCGCATCGGATATCGGCGAGGTGGCATTGCCTGGGATTCCAATGGACGGCCGATTCTGGCAAGCAAGCGAGATCTTCGCTCAATCAGGTTCGCCTGATATTGCACAGATCACATCGCTGGGATCAATGGCGCACGGATCGATACTTGCTCGCATACAAGAAGCCGCGGGCATACTTCTGAAATGGATGGGCGTTCCAAATCGTGTCAGTGCATCTGTTGGCGGTCCAAGAATTCCACGCTCGAGTGATGAACATCCAGATTCTGCGAGCCGTTCACTTCGATCGTGGGTTGGATCATTTGCATTGACCTGCCAATTTTCGGATGGTCGTGCTGGTCTCATCATGGCATCGAATCAACATCCCACATGGAGTAGAAAAGCGCTTGCTTGCGGTCCATTTGGCGCAGTTCAAGTTGACGATGCGACACTTGATTGGAGAGATGCGGCGAATGCCTTGGTCGAGCACACCGCGCCAGCGCCGAGTGAATGGGAATCAGGCGATCATCTTTCGCTCATCGCACACACTCTGCGCAGTGGCGCTGAGGGACGACTTCTCGGGCGACAACACCATGAGCAAAGTCGCGCATTCATTGAAGCTGCTTGCTTGAGTGCGTTCACGCTTGAATCAGAATCACCCGCAAAAATGGCGGAGATTCTTGGCGACAGCTGAACGGATTCGTTGCAGAAAATTCGTTGCAAAAGATTTCGAGACAAACGAGCGAAAAGTTACAGAACGATGTCTGAGATTTTCACTTGGACATACGACTGACGGTGCCCCTTATGTCGTCGATATCCCTTGCGGCGGCTGTACTTGTTCAGGACAGTCTTTGCTCCACGCTTGATACCGATGATCTCGGCAGTGACGGTGGCTTTGTTCAGATATGGAAGACCGATTGAAGCGACGGATCCGTCCTCCTTACCAACGGCAAGAACTTTGCCGAAAGTCAGCGTGGTCGTTCCATCTGGAATCTTGCGAAGGTCAATATCAAGAACATCGTCCTTGCGGACCATGATCTGAGTTCCACTATCTTCAATAATCGCGTACATGGGGCGTTGAGTGTACATCAAATCCGAGAATTAGCCAACTGCCGCAGGGGTTGGTCTTTCAGGCGCCTTTGCGCCTCGCGCATTGTCTCCTCCCTTTTGCAGAATGCAACGCGCAACCAGCGCCGATCAGGGCTTGCAGGGTCATAAAATGCGCTCGCCGGAATCGTGGCAACCCCTGCTTTGACCAACGCTTTCGCGGCGGTCACATCATCTGAAAATCCAGCGCCAACGGCATCAGCCAAGATGAAATATGAACCCTCTGGTTGAACGCAGGAAAATCCAACCTCTTGAAGAATCTCCAACATAATTGCACGGCGCTTGGAATAATCCCGTCGGAGTTCTTCGAGGTACGAACCATCATCGCACACGGAATTGAGCGCATCCGCCGCGGCGCGTTGCAATGGCGTTGCTGCGCAGAAAGTCAGAAACTGATGCGCGGATCGGATTGCACGAGTGATTGGCTCTGGCGCAATCGCCCATCCAATTTTCCAACCTGTCATTGAGAAAGTTTTTCCTAGGCTTCCCAAGATCACTGTTTGCTCGCGCATTCCTGCGAGCTGCGAAATCGAACGGTGGGTTCTTGCGTAAGTGATCGCGTCATACACCTCGTCGGAAAGGACAAGGGCGTTGAACTCCTTGGCGAGATCTGCGACGATTTGATATTCAGCCTCGTCAAACATTCGGCCAGTTGGATTATGCGGGGAATTGAAAATGATCGCGCGAGTGCGCTTGGAAAATGCAGGACGCAAGAGAGCATCGGTGATGCGAAAGTCAGGACCTTTCAATTGCACTCTGCGCGAGGTTGCGCTGGCCATTGCGACGCATGCGGCATAGGAGTCATACGAGGGATCAAGAAGAACAATCTCGTCGCCGGGATTGCACAAGCCCAGTAGAACCGCGGCGATCGCCTCTGTGCAGCCCGCCGTCACGGTGATCTCACGCTCGGAATCCGCAACAAAGCCGCAGAACCTTTCGGTGTAACGGCTGATCGCGCGATTTGTTTCTGGCAATCCAAAGGCGCGCGCATACTGGCCGAATCCTCCGTCAATCGCTCGCTTTGCGGCATCTTTTACGAAGTCTGGGCCATCGAAATCTGGAAAACCCTGCCCAAGATTGACTGCTTTGTGCTCGACAGCCAATCGACTCATTGTGCTGAAGATGGATTCTCCAAATGGCGCGAGGCGGGTGCTGGTGTGTTGGATGATCTCTGTCATATTGCGGGCTATCTCTTGGTCATCAAGTGTAGGTGGACATCTATGCCAATGGTCTGCGATGATAGATGCGTGCCAGCACCCCCAACCGCCAATGCCAAAGTTCTTGTCAGCGAGATTTATTCCGATGATGATGTCTTTGCTTTGAACAAGGTCGCAGGGATGGTGACGCAGCCTGGAATCGGGCATCTCGATGACAGCCTGATGAACGGGATCTTTGCCAAAGAGCGTATTGCGCTGACTCGACTTGGAACAGAACGGGACTTCGGACTTCTGCATCGCTTGGATCGAGAAACGTCGGGAGTGATTCTTGTCGCTCGCACTGCGGATGCATACGACAAGATTCGCAGTCAATTCGAAGCGCGCACGATTGAGAAAACATATCTGGCCATCGTTCGTGGCAGACTGCCAGGTGTTGAAGGATGCTGTCGGCAATCTCTCAGCGAAGTTCGACGCGGAGATATGAAAATCAGCGTGCCTTCACCTCGTGGCGAGAGTGCGGCCACGCATTGGCGCGTGCTTGCATCATCGAAAGAGATGGCAGTGGTTGCGTGTGCGATTGAAACTGGAAAACTGCATCAAATTCGCTCGCATATGGCATATCTCGGCGCACCTGTCGAAGGAGATCGAGTCTATCGATCGTTGTTGCCGCCCAATACCAGCGCGCTCCCCGCCAATCAACGACATCTACCGCCGACGCTCAGATTGCACGCGTGGAGGATCGCATTTGCGCATCCAAAGAATGGCAAACGAATCGAAGTCGAAGCACCGATCCCATTGAACATCCTAGAATTGATCGGGCAGTGTCTTTCGCCCCAAGGTGCCAAAGGATTGCCATCGACACAATCCATCCAGCGAATCACGGCACAAATTGAAGGAGCACATTGGTGGACCAAAGCCAAAGTCAAAGCCAAAGTCAAACCAAAATAGAAAGCGCTTTGCCCAAGCACAAACGATCGAGAATGCACAGGGTGATTCTTCGCGTGCTGAAGATCGCAGCGATTTGTTTGGCGACTTTCATCGCGTGCGGCGTCATATTGTGGAATTGGCCCACGGGGTTTTATACGGTTGCAACTGCTGTTGGGCGTTTCAGTTCGGGAGTGCGATTGGAGCAAGTTATGGTGCGCGGAATTGCCACGCCGACGCTTGATGGCGGCACTTCCATTTCAGATGACCCCGCGCGGCCTGACCGCACACCAATCTTGTTCCTGCACGGCTGGGGAACAAGCAAAGAAGCAATGATGACCGAGATGAGGTGGTTTGTTTCCAGCCGCAGAGTGATCGCCCCAGATATGCCTGGATTTGGCGCGAATATTCTTCAAGCCGATCAGCCTGCGTTGGATGGTGCGGGATATGTCAAATGGATCGAAGACTTTCGTATCGCTGCGAATCTTGGGCGAGTTGATGTTGTAGGAGAATCGATGGGAGGCGCGCTTGCTGCGGCGTATGCGGCGGCATATCCGAATTCTGTTCGGCGAGTCGTGCTGCAATCTGCGGCTGGGTTGGAGGCTCCCAAAGTGAATGCTTTTATGCGTGATGTTGCAGCAGGAAAAAATCCTCTCTTGATTGCCAATGCGGCAGACTTTGATCGTGTCATTCAACTCTGCTTTGCCAAGCCTCCACCGATCCCCACACCTTTCAAGACATTTCTCGTCGACCGTTCGATCGCTCAATTACCAAAGCAACGAGAGATGATCCTCGCACTGCAAGATTTTCTAATGCACGGCAACAGAGACAGCCTGGGATCGATTCGCGCTCCGACACTGATTATGTATGGATCCGCGGATCAAATCACCGATGCGTCACTCTTGAATGTCTATCAGCACGGCATTCGAGACTCGACTGGAGTATTGATCGAAGGCGCGGGGCACGTTATTTTTTATGACGCTCCCAAGGAAACTTTCCGCGCGGTCAGTTCATTCTTGGATTCATAGCGGCTATAACCGATCGATCACGGCCTTCGCAAACTCGTTTGTGCCAAGTTTTCCGCCTAGATCACGCGTTTTGCATCCTTCAACAAGCGCTCGGTCATAGGCGGTTCGAATGCGCGTGGCAATTGCGGCAAGCGAGGTATCCGAATGTTTTTCGGCGATGTAATTCAGCATCATCACCGCGCTCATAGTGATAGCCAATGGATTTGCCACGCCTTTTCCTGCGATGTCTGGCGCGCTTCCATGCACGGCCTCGAAGACTGCGCATTGCTCGCCAAGATTCGCGCCAGGAACAACCCCAAGTCCACCGACAAGCCCTGCGCACAAATCGCTGATGACATCGCCGTAGAGATTTTCCATAAGCAGCACATCGAAGCGCGTCGGGTCTTGCACCAATCGCATACAGGCTGCGTCGATGATGAGTTCTTCATATTGCACCGACGAATACTTTGATTCGTGGACTTCACGAGCGCATTTGATGAACATCCCATCGGAAAGCTTCATAATGTTCGCCTTGTGAAAAACAGAAACCTTCTTGCGATTGCGGTGAATCGCATATCGAAAAGCGAAGTCGGCGATGCGAAGGCATGCAACGCGAGTCGCGACCTTCAGACTTGTCACCACCCCGCTGGTGATCTCGTTCTCGATTCCGGCGTACAAGCCTTCTGTGTTTTCTCGGACAACAACAATGTCCACATTGTCGAAGCGCGTCTGCACTCCATTGAGCGAGCGAACTGGACGGACAGCGCCATACAAGTCGAGCGTCTTGCGCATCGCAACATTGACCGAAGAAAAACCGCCCCCCACTGGAGTTGTGCATGGACCTTTCAGCGCGACCCCGTGCTTACGAATCGCTTCGATCGTTGCCGTGGGCAGAAGATCTTTGCCCCCCGCTTCGAGCGCGGCAACTCCTGCCAAACAATCGACCCAATCAATCGGGGCCTTTGCAGCCGCGAGAATTTCGCGGGCAGCTTGCGCAACCTCGGGACCGATTCCATCGCCAGGAACGAGAACAGCCGTGTATTTCATCGAGCGCAGACGATAGCACGCTCTTGTCGCTCGAGTATTGAAAAGGCTCCCATCAGCTTTGAGCCGATGGGAGCCTGGAGGTTGCGAAACTGAAAACGAAAAATGGACTGGCTTGAAATCAGCCCTTGGCTGGAATCGTCAACTTCATGCCAACCTTGAGCGTGCTTGGATTCTGTCCAATCACGGACTTGTTGGCTTCGTAGATCTTCTTCCAGTTGGTGCGATTTCCATAGGCCTTATCCGAAATTGATGCAAGCGTTTCACCCGCAGTAACGATGTGCTGGCTGCCAGCTGTCACCGTTGTCGCGGAAGACTTGGTTGCTGTCGCAACTTTCGTCGATGCACTACCTGACTTTGCTGGAAGATTGATCTTCTGACCAATCTTCAAATTCGATGCGCTCAAGCCTGGATTGACAGCAACGATTTCTTTCCACTTGCTGGTGTCTCTAAACCATTCGCCTGCAATCGCAGTCAGCGTGTCACCTGCTTCGACGGTGTAAACCGTGTAAGACGAAGTCTTTGCTTTCGCAGGCGCGACTTTCTTTGCAGGTGTAGTTGGCGCGGTTGGCGCTGGTGAATTGGTCACAAAAGGTCCGACAGGACCAGGGGTTGTATTCTGCACATCCGAGGGAAATGCTGCGCCGCCACCAACGGCAGGATTCTGAACAACAACAGGTGGCGTTGCGATTGGACCACCTGACGATGGTGCAAATGCAGGATCCGTAACCGATGGCCAATTGTTTGGATTGGTTGAGTTGAGTGCAGTGCCAGTTGCGGGATCGCCAATTGCCGGAAGAGCATTGTTGCCCAATCCGTTGAGTGGCTGACCATCAATGGCCGGTGTCATTGTGAGGGTTGGGCTCTCGCTGACTTGTGGGGTTGAATCTGAAATCGGATCTGTTGGCGTGGTTGGCGCCATAAAACCGTAATAGATCCCAGCAAGTAAGAATAAGCCTACGACAGAAAAAACGACAATCTTAGCTCCGCGAGTCATTGTTGGACCTCCATGTCCAGAATTTGAAAGAACCGTCCGTGAAAAGAAACTATGCCGGAGTGGGGTTGACGACCCCTCCGGAGTCTGCTTTGGCGAGACCAGTGGCTGGATGATCTTGTCCCTTGAAATAAGTCATAGGGGCGGCAATCACGACAGAACTGACCGTACCAGCAAGCAGACCAACGATGAAAGTGAAGGCGAAAGGCTGAATAGCCGGACCTCCGTAGAGATACAAGACCGTTGCGCTGAGAAGGGTGGTTCCACCAGTCATCAGCGTTCGGCTGAAAGTTTGATTGATCGCATTGTTGATATTTTCCCAAGAAGCAAACTGTTTTTTGCCCTTGTTTTCTCGGATGCGATCGAGGATGACGATTGTGTCGTTCAATGAGTATCCAATGATCGTCAAAAGGGCAGCAATAACATTGAGATCTATTCGAAACTCTTGCATAAGAGTCATATTGGCAAAGCTGGTCCCATCGATTCGAAGGCTTAGAGCCAACGCACCGAGGCAAACCAAGACGTTAAATGCGACAGCGACGATGGTCGCAATGGAGTAACGGAAGCTGGAAAACCGAATCCAGATGTACACGATCATTCCGATCAGACTGACGATAATCGCCACAATTGCGGTTGCAGCCAAGTTGGCGGCGACAACTGGCGAGAAGCTGTTGACCTGATCCAAGCTCAATTTTGAGGTAAATGCAGCTTGAATCAGCTGCCATTCTGGTTTGGCGGCAACGCGTTCCCATGTTGCGGCATCGACCTTGCTCAAGAGAGCCGTTGGCTCCATCACCATAACGGCAATCGAAGACCAACCCTTTGCGGGATTCGCCGGATCTACCAACTGCACTCCGACAACTTGCGAGAGTCGAGAACTGATAGCGGAAAAGTCTGGCTGCTTTCGCATACGGGCGATGCGAGATTCTGCCGCCTCGATAGTGATTGGAGGCTGGAGGTCTTTCAGTACAATCACGACTCCCCCAAGGAAGTCGCGGGAAGAATCCTTGATCTCGGGCTTGCCAATCGAAGCTCCAATCGTGTCGGAAGTGATTGCTTGGGTATAAAGCGCCCCTTCTGGGTCATCGGATCCTGCAAACTGGACTGGCTTTACCACATCGAGGGAATCGGCAAAAGCACTTGCAACTGCGTCCACAAGGGGTTCAGTAACAGTCTTGTCGGAAGCCAATTGCGCGGGGTTGGAGACTTTGACTTGGAATCCACTGGCTTGACCATCAGAAGTCGAGTCTCCAACTGTCAGGATATTCGCCGTGCGGAGTTCCTGAAGAATTGGATCAGTCGAGCTTTCGCCAATTTGATGAACTTTCTCTTCGACAGCTTCCCGGCTGAGCAGAAGACGACCACTTGCAGAAGCGGGCTCGCCAGTTACAGCTTTGCGGGTCATCAGAGTCATCGTGACACCGCCTCGGAATTCAGTCTCGAGCATCTCTCGTCCTGAAGACCAACAAAGAGCAAGGCAGATGAGAGAAACCACACCGCAACTACTCCAAAGTGCATATCGGATGCTCAACCAATCAATGCTTGGCCGGAGGAACTTCATCAGCCAAGGGAAAATTGTTGGCAACATCGGTAATCGCTTCATCCCAAACCAGTTGATCAAAATTGCATAGACCACTCTTGTGCAGAAGAGCGCCGTGAAGAGAGTCGTGATCACGCCGATCATCATGGTGAGGGCGAATCCCTTCACTTCAGTTGCAGCCAACTTGTACAGCACGACGCAGACAATCAGATTTGTGACATTGCCGTCGATGATCGCATTGAATGCGCGCGCAAATCCCAGATCGATTGCAATTTTGAGTGGCTGTTTATTGTCAATCAGTTCTTCGCGGGTTCGTTCATAGATAAGCACGTTGGCATCGACCGCCATACCGATGACGAGTGCGACACCTGCAAGCCCTGGCAAAGTGAATGCGCCATCGACTCCTGCCATGATTCCAAAGATCATTGCAACATTGAGAATGATTGCGAAGTCTGCAACCAATCCAGCGCCGAGGTAATAGACCGCCATCAAGGCGGCAGTCGCAAAGGCAGAGAGAACGACCGCCCACAATCCACGCTCTAAATTATCACGACCAAGTGCTGGACCAAGGATGCTGACAGACAGCGGTTCTGGTTGCAACTTTGCTTCCAATTCGCCGCCTTGCAGAACGCGAACGAGATATTGAATTTCTTCATCGCTGAATGAGCCTGTGATTTGTCCACTGTTGGAAATCTGACTCTGAAGATTGGGCGCAGAAAAAAGCTGGCCGTCAAGCACGATTCCCATCGGTCGACCGATGTTTGCGCCTGTCAATCGACCCATCAAAGTGCCACCGGCAGGATCGAGTTGGAATGCAACTGCCACACGACCAAGCTGATCTTGACTTGGGAAGACATTCTTCATCGACCACTGTCGACCACCAAGATGATCGAGGCTCATCGCATCTGTGACATAGAGAAGCGCATAAGGAACTCCGTCATATTTCGCGCCAACCATATCGCGACTGCGCAAATATGAAGCAGGATCTGCCATCAACGAATCGATGGCAGTTGGACTATCACCCCACTGCTTTGGATCATTGATCGGAAACCAACGAGCGACCGGAGAATCAGTACCGGCTGGACCGCGTTCAGCAAGTTGCTTTCGCATCTCGTCTGGATTGACTCCTTCTGGAGTCGCTGCGCCAACTGCGATATGAAATTCCAACACGCCTGCGCCGCGTAAGAGTCGCTTGAGATCTTCAGGATCGTCATAGCCAGTGACCTTGGATGCGTAGTCGATCTGCATTTGCGAAAGCGCATCAATTTCTGACGCGAAGTCTGGCAACTGAATCTTGAGTTGATTCACTTCAACTTCGCGCGGACTGGCCGTTGTTTCGCGTTTTCCATCTGCCGCTGTGATGAACTCACCCTTGGCATCCTTGGCGAAAGGCCGCATATTCGAGAGACCAAATGCGCGCTTGAGTCTTGCTTCGTCGATGTTTGTTGCAGATATAGAAGCACTCAATGTTTGCTCGGTGACTTCGGCTTTGGCGATCTTTTCTTCGATGGCCGAAATATCTGTCGCAGATGCATTCTGTGCAATCGCAGCTTGATATGCGATCCGAGCGGATGTGGCATCATTGAAAGCTGTCTGCAATTCAGCCAGCGCGGTTCTTCGAGGTCCGGCCACGGCACCACTTGCAGGCGCAGGCGCCAAATTTACCGCTGTTCCCGCTTCCAATGCTTGTTCGAGTTCGCGGCTGGTGATCGTCATCTGGATGCCGAGTGCTGCGATTTTCGCTCTGTACGAATCGCCGAGCTCACGAACTTCTGGCGATGGCAATGGCATCACAACATCGATGCGATCGGCTCCTTGCGGTTGAAGAGAGATGTCGAGCACGCCCTGCGGATTGACGCGACGCTTCAGAGATTCAACAACCTGAGCAAGCACGCGCTGTGAATCTCCCGTTGGCGGCATCGCCACGGAATAGACCATACTGACTCCTCCGCGCAAATCTTTTCCAAGGCGAATTTGACTATCAAGTGGAAAGACCTGCCACACGCAGAGAGTGATGACAAAGATTGCGAAGATCAATCGCGGGACAATTTTGATGTTCATGATTTGATGCCTTGGACGACTTCCGATGAAGAACCAGAAGAGATGACTTGGACGATTGCGCTCTTCGCAAATGTCATTCGTACATTTGAATTTTCGTCGATCTTTAAGACGACGGTGTCATCCTTCAATTCCACCACTGAACCAATAATGCCGCCAGTTGTTTGAACTTCGTCATGCTTCTTTATTGATGACATAAGTGCGATGCGCTTTTTCTTATCGCGGCGGGATCCCATGACGGAGACCAAGACCATGATGACAAGAAATGGAATGAGCATCCAAATCATTCCAAATGGATCTTGCGCTGGACGGGCGGCAGTTGGCCCTGTTCCTGCGGGGACGGTTCCTGCTGCTGTGGTTGACGCTGTCGTCGAGGGTGCAACAGCTTCGCCCGCAAGTGGTGGCGCGTCTTGAAGTGATCCGAGCAGAAGTGATGTCGTCATAATTTCATTCATCCGATACTCCTTTGAGTTCTTGAGTTTCACCTTGAACCTGATTTGCACAGGGCCAACGGTCGCGTAATTGAAGCCACGCATCATCCTCTATTGCACGCCGAATGTCTAGTAGCAGCCTTTGGAAGAGGCGGATGTTGTGAAGTGAGACCAATGTCGGCCCAAGCATCTCCCCGGCCATAAAAAGATGTCGCAAATATGCGCGGGAAAAACCGCCCGCGCACGCTTCGCAGTCGCAGTCGGGTTCGATGGGATTTGGGTCGTCCGAGTGAATCGCATTGCGCAGGCGAAGCGCGCCATCGCGAGTGAAGGCCATCCCGTTTCGACCGTTTCGAGTCGGCAAGACGCAGTCAAACATATCAACACCGCTTTCGACAGCCATCACGATATCTCTTGGATATCCGACACCCATCAGATATCGCGGACGATTGGCGGGTAAAAGCGGCGCGGTGTGTCGAACGACGCGTTCAATCGCATCGGTCCCCTCGCCCACCGCAACACCGCCGATTGCATATCCGCAGAGATCGAATGCGCAAGTCTCTTCGACGGATGCGGTTCGCAGATCAAGTTCGGTGCCACCTTGAACAATTCCAAAGAGCGCTTGATCCTCGCGGTGATGCGCAGTGACGCAGCGCTTGAGCCAACGAATGGTGCGATCCTTTGCTTGCAATGTTCGCTCGCGGCGCTGAGTTTCCGGGATCGCATCTCCGGCGGGAGGGCAATCATCAAATGCCATTGCGATATCTGCGCCAAGCGCTTGTTGCACGCTCATGCTGGACTCTGGACCGAGGTGAACCATCGCGCCATCGATAAATGATTTGAATGTGACGCCGTCTTCATCCATCCGATTGATCTGCGCCATCGAGAAGGCTTGAAATCCACCCGAGTCCGTCAGGATCGGACCATTCCAGCGCATAAAATTATGGACTCCGCCATTCTCGACGCCGCCATGATTCTTGATGCGCTCAGCTCCGGGGCGCAGTAGGAGATGAAATGCATTGTTCAAGATGCATTCGCTGCCAGTGGCGCGAACTTGTGTGGGAGTGAGACCTTTCATCGCAGCTGCCGTCGCAACAGGCATAAATGCTGGAGTTTCGAAAGTTCCGTGCGGCGTTGTGACTCGACCACGACGAGCATGCGCTCCAATTGCGCAAGTGCATCGGCGCAAGACCTCAAAGGAAAGCGAATTCGACCGCATTATGAGTCGCTTCGATGCCGAGTTGCATCGCGCAATGTTCGCCGCTCAGATTCGTTGAGCGATCCCAATCCGCCGGTTCGAACTTTGTCCAAAATTCGGTCAATTTCCGCATTGGATGGTCCTCGGCCATCAACCAATCCTGCGCGTTGAACCTTGCGAGCAGAATGAAACGTGCTGGTGGGATCTGCGCGACCAAGAAAATCGAAGAAACTGCGAAGTCTTTCGGGACGATTGATGAAATACCAACCAGCGATTGCTCCGCCAAGATGCGCCGCTTCGCCGCCTGCATTCTTCCATTTCAGCAAGACGCTTGCGGCTGCGATCAGCACGAGCCCATACGCCAATGTCTTCAAGCGCATTGGAATCACGAAGAACAACAAGACAGTTGCGTCGGGCATCAGGCGCGCTGCGGCGATGATGATTCCAAAGACTCCTGCGCTTGCGCCGACGAGTGGCATATCAGGATCATTCGAAAGAAGTCCAGGAATCATCACGCGGCCGTTGGTCGATTCCGTGACAATAAAAAAACCTAAGTTGAGCAACAGATACATGAGCGCACCTGCGATTCCACAGATGAGATAAAAAGCTGTGAATCTCTTCGCTCCGAGATAGCGCTCCACAACAGGTCCGAAGAAAAAGAGCCCAAGCATATTGAAAAGCAAATGCTGAAGGCTGGCATGGCAGAATTGAAATCCGATGAATCTCCAGAGTTGCAATGCGCTTGTGCCGATCCCAGGAATCGTTGAATAGAGCGCAGTCGATGTCGAAAAATAGAGCCATTTCTGAATAAATGGCATGGACTGAAGAGTGTTGACAGCGACAAGTTGGGTTTGGCCGCTTGGTTGCTGTGCATATACAGGTTGTTCGATAATCGAGAATTTGCTTGCACTTTGGTCTGGCGGGGCAGTTGATGTGGGAAATTTCCCATCCAGAATCATTCGCTGCACATCATCAGGAAGCCCAGGCTGCCACTTCGATTCGGTGACCACCCACTGCCGTGGAAGAAAACCATCCAGCACAAAGATCGCAATGCATGCAACGATGATCCATGTGGTCGCAGTCCACTTCATCCCCCCGCCGATCGAACGCGTTTGCGATGTCGGATCTGATTTCCAGTAATCACGGTCGTATGCACCCATAGTGTGAGCCTACATTCGCTTGCGACGAGTTGCGTTCTTGAGCAATCTGCGTTCTGACCACGAAAGAGAATTCATCCCAGACAGCGCGATCTTGCGAAGAATCGCATCTACTTTCGCCTCTTCGGTCCGCAACTTTTCTGCGGCAAGGCTTTCTTTTTTTCGCCGATGTTCATCCGCACTATTTGATTGATTGCGAGGCGCAAATTGCACAAAGCCAGAGGCGAATTCACTCTGCATCAATGCGCGAGCGCCGGACATTCCAGTCGCAATGCCCACCGTTGCCGCGAGCAGAACAATCAGCGAATTGAATGCCAAAGCAAGGATTGCCAACAGGATTCCCACAAGCATGCTGGTGATAAGTGAAATGCGTTGAGCTCGAAGAAAATCAAATCGAATCTCCAAGAGCGATGCCACGATTCGCCCACCTGCAAATGGATGCATCGGGAAGAGACTTGCAACCAGAACCATCGCATCGGTCCACAGAATCAACCAAAGAATTGCGCCGAATCGATCAGAATCGAAAAGCGAAAGCCCCTCGAGGGAAAGTGGAGATGGCAGAAGCGCGCTCTGCCATGATCCAAGGCGAACGAAGAGAGTCCCAGCAATACAAACACCCACGAACAATAATGCGACTGGACCAGCAAGAGCAGACGAGAGTCGGTTGACCCATACATCGCTTGGTTGCCGCCAGGAAATTCCGCCTGCGGGCCAAAGCATGAGCGATGAGTGTTCTGCTCCCATTCTTCGAGAAATGAATTCGCGCGCCGCATCGTGAATTATGACGAGCCAAACGAGCGCGACAAGCGAAACAATCATCGGCGCGCTTTCGCTTGGAAGCGGGCCAGTAGCCGACGATAAAAATGTCCTGAGAATCTGCAGGACCACGAACGCCAATAAGGTGACATGCAATCGAATCGAATAACTTCGGATGCGAACCACTGGAATTGACCATGTCCAAGGTCGCTCTGGAATCAAATTCTCCTGCATCACGCTGCCCAAGAGAGGGTCGCAAGAATCCGAAGCGTCGCCATCGTAAAAATTCTTGGTCATGATTGCGCCAACTGCCAACGGAGAAATGTTGCCAGCGTTTTTCCATCACAGACTTCGCCAGTTCGAACCAACTCCGAAAACTCGTCGGTGGTCCTCAGGACAACCTCGATCCGCTCATCCAATTCCAAACGCGCGGGGCATGGGCGCAGTTGACGAGCGACGAATGCGTGCATCAATTCGTCGGTGAAGCCTGGGGATGTATAAAAGGTTCCAAGTGATTCGATCGTGCCTGCTTGATAGCCAGTCTCCTCCTCCAATTCTCGGGCAGCGGCATGAAGTGGGTTTTCGCCAGGTTCCAACTTGCCTGCGCAGAATTCATTCATCCACTTTCCGATGGCGATTCGGAAATTGCGAATTGTGACCAGCCGACCATCGTCGAGAACTCCCAGAACACACACCGCTCCAGGGTGTCGAACGATGTGACGAACAGCCGTTTCCCCCC
Source organism: Planctomycetia bacterium (assembly GCA_005792145.1). GTDB lineage: Bacteria > Planctomycetota > Phycisphaerae > Phycisphaerales > SM1A02 > F1-60-MAGs104. The sequence goes on from SXSS01000049.1 coordinate 42,031, forward strand.
CGCGCAGGGTGACCTGCAAACGCTCGACGGCGAAGACCGTACTTTGCAGGACAATGTCGGATGTTGCTGCTTTTTGATTTTCGCGCTGTTGATGTGCCATGGTGTTGCCAAGGAGATCATAGGATGAAGTTATGAGCGTTCAGATTGATATGAGGGTGGTGAATCTTCGCAAGCGATTCGCTCGGCGCGATGTACTTCGCGGAGTCAATCTCGAATTCCCCAGCGGTAAAATCACCGTGGTCCTCGGCGCTTCAGGATGCGGCAAGAGCGTCCTCTTGAAACATCTCGTTGGATTACTGCGTCCAGATCGAGGCGAGGTTTGGTTTGGATCCACTCGTATTGACAAATTGCCAGAGCGAGAACTTGGCATCGTCCGCAGACAAATTGGATTTCTCTTTCAGCAGAGCGCTCTCTTCGATTCAATGAATGTGCGGGAAAATATTGCCTTCCCACTGCGTGAGCATGGGATGATCGATGAAAAAGTCATCCAAGAGAAAGTCAAGCGAGTTCTGGATTTGGTCGCTCTGGACGAAGTGATTGATCAAATGCCTGCCGAATTGTCTGGCGGACAACGCAAGCGCGTCGCCCTAGCGCGCGCGGTCGTGCTTGAACCCAGAGTGGTGCTTTATGACGAGCCAACGACTGGCCTTGACCCAATCCGATCGGAAGTCATCAATCAACTGATCTTGAAATTATCGCAAACCCTTGGGATTACAAGCATCGTTGTGACGCACGATTTGGTCAGCGCGTATCGAATCGCAGATCATCTCGTGCTTCTGCACGAGGGAAAAGTCATCCTGCAAGGGTCTGCTGGTGAATTTCAATCCACAACCGATCCAATAGCAGGTCAGTTTCTGCGTGGAGAACTTGGCGTTGATGAACTAGCACGAATCCGTGGAAATAGGGATGATGGAGCTCAAAGGTAGTTATGAAAGAAACCACTCGAAACTTCGTCATTGGAATTGTCGCCATCTTGGGAGTCGTGGGATTCGCATTTCTATTGCTTCTCTTTGGCAATATCAACACATCGCTTCGACAGTCATACGATGTTGCGGTCCATGCGAATCAGGCACTCGGATTGCGATTAGGAAGTCAGGTCACACTTGTTGGCGTGCCAATCGGAGAGGTCAAAGAAGTCAAGGTTGTGATTGACAACGAAAACCCGGTGCAAATTATTTTGAATATCAACGGATCAATTGATATTCCCGCTGGAGTCGATGCGGTAGTCACTTCCAGTTTGATCGGTGGTACCGCGCGCTTGGACTTTGCGATTCCAGTTGGATATTCGACTGGCGGCGCAACACTACCGCACGATGGAAATGCGATCGTCACAGCAAAGTTTGAGGGAATCGAGGAGCGTCTTTCCCGCGTGCTTGGAGAAAAACTTGCTGGTCTTGATTTGGCAATGCGGAGAATTGATGAACTGGGCAAAGATGCCCAGAAATGGCTTGGAGACGAGCAAATGCTCGCGGATGCGAAGAGCGCAGTCGCCAAGGCAAATGACGTGATCGATTCGATGGCATCAACTTTGATGGCACTGACCAAAACCGTCAACAGTGTGCAAGGCAACGCAAACGCATTTATTGCTGGTGTCCAACCAGTCTTTGACCAACTCTCAAAAACCCTTGCACAAATTGAATTGCTGACAAAGCAGGCACAAGATGGCAAGGGGACAGTTGGGCAACTGATGAGCAACCCAGATTTATATAACTCATTAAACGACTCCGCCCAGCGGCTGAAGAGCGTACTGGGCGAAGTCGAATTACTGATGCAGAAGATTCGCGCCGAAGGTCTCGGCGTAAAATTCTAGGCGTTTTTTTTACTGACCAATCAAGACGATCTCAACGCGTCGGCTCTTTGCCTTGGAATCGAGAGGCACATCAGGGCCGAAGCTTGAGAGCGAAATCTGCTTGCCATTCAATCCCTTGGAGATCAGATATTCGCGAACTGCATACGCCCGCTCGAAGCCGAGGTAGTAGTTGTTCTTGAATGCGGAATACTTAATCGGATCCGTGTCCGTGAATCCCGCCACATCAACCGACTTGGATGCATAATTGTCCTTCAAGATTCCGACGATTTTATCGAGTGACTTTTTCGATCCACTTTTCAGCACATCTTTACCCGAGTCGAACAGGACATCGCCTTCGATTGAAACGTGAATGTCCGAACCCTGCGCTGTTGCGGTCACACCTTCAATTCCTGCAAATGCGCCAGTATCCGCGGTCGCAGGATCTGCAATCGAACTCTTCGATTGTTCTTCTGCGGCCTGAGCACGCGCAATCGCGGCTTGCTTCTCGCGGTCTGCTTGTTCGAGCGCCGCGGAATTTGTTGCGAGCTGTTGCTTGAGCGTTTCATTCTCGCTCAGCAATGTTGCGTTTTGTTTTTGAGCCGAACTGTCACAACCCGCCGCAAGGGCGAGGATGGCGATACCGCCGCAAACAATCCATGTCTTTTTCATTCGAGAGTCCTTTCTCCAAACGTGATTTTTACTTTCGGACATTCCGAAAGCGTGCGCCTATTTGAACCGATAAGGTCGCTCATGTAAAGAGGTATTTGCAGAAATCAAGCCTGGGAAGAGCAATCTGCCCGCGTCGATGATCACGGGTCGAAGAAGGACGACAGCGACAATCGCAAGCGCAAGATGGGGACCGTATGGAATTTCGCGACGAGATGAACCCTTGCGAACCGATCCCCACACTCCGCTGATTGCTACCCATGCAAGTCCAGAAAACGGTGCGAGGAAAAAAGCCACTACAGGGTCGATCCATCCAAGTGTCGCGCCTGCGGCACCCATCAAATGCACGTCGCCCATACCCATGGCTTCAACGCCCTTGATCAACGATGCCAAAATGCGGACAAACCACATTATTCCAGCCCCAGCAAAATATCCAAGCCCAGCTCCTCCAAGGCTTTGCAGGACTTGTGGCGGAGAACCATCCATCCCTTTCCCAGCGAAAAAACCAACCGCGGCGAGAGCAACGATCGGCAGCAAGAACACCAATTCACGCCTCATTTCGCGGCGAGCGTGAGGGTAATCCGCCAGCACTTCCCCTTCCTTGACAAACTCGTGATAGTCGCTGAAAGATCGGACAAAAGTTCCCTTTGCAAGCAACAAGAGGGAAATCGCCGTACCGCAACCTCCTCCGATGACCGCGGCGCAAGTGGGCCAACTTTCAGCAAGAGGAATAGGCCAAGGTTGCGGGCGAGTTGGCGATGTGATCATCCCCTGCACAGTCCACGCCACAAGTCCAATGAGTGTCGAAGTCAGAGTGATTGACAGTGGAATCGAAAATGTTCGAAGATCAGTCAATGTCGCGGCGAACAGCGCGGCGAGCAGTGCAACGATCGCTGCGAATGCTGGAATGGTCGCGATAAAACCCTGACTCTGAAACCATCCGCCTCCAAATCGTCCAAGCCATCCATAGGGATCCGCGACAAAGACCGCAGCGTAATACGCAGCGAAGAGTCCACCAGTGATGATCTCGACCGCAGGATATCGAAACGAGATATGCGACTTGCACGACCAACATCTTCCAAGAGCGATGAGCCAACCAATGACTGGAAGATTTTCATACCACGTCAATCGGCGACCACATATTGAACAGCGACTCGGCGGCGAAATGATGCTCATTCCTTCTGGGATTCGCAGTGAAACAACATTGATGAAACTACCGACACATGCACCAAATGCGAAGACAAAAGCCAGACCCAAAAGATGTGGGATCCAAATCAAGAGCGTGTCGTTCATCGTGATCGTTTGCTGCGCATCAAGCGCCTGTCGATTCGGCTTTAGCAATCAGATCCGCTGCTGCAATCCGTTCGATTTCAGCGCGCGCTCCATCCAGAACATCTCGACATCGTCGAACAAGCGCCGCGCCTCTGCGATATTGACGCAAACTTTCCTCGAGCGCAACATCACCAGATTCGATCCGGGCGATGATCGATTCCAACTCTGTCAATGCGGCTTCGTATGTGATGCTCGAGAGATCCTCGGCATCAACGGTTGGAGGCTTGCTCGCTGCTCGATTGGATTTCGCTTCGCTCATAGTGTGGAGTCTAGTGATCCGCCATCAGAAGGCTTTGCTGGTAATGCGCTCGTGGACTTTGAAGGCACAATCCGATCAACCACACTTCCAACTTGCCCATCGGCAAAAACACTCTCGATACTTTCGCCAATGCGCAGGGATTCCGCGCTGCGAACTGGCGTTCCGCTGGAGTTCAAAGTCAGCGAATATCCCCGTTGTAAGACTGCCATTGGACCAATCGCTTCGAGCGTGCGCGAGGACGATTCAATGCGGCGACCGGCTGTATCAACAAGAGTTTGCCCGCTGCGTCGCAAACTTGCGCTTGCCGCCAAGATTTTCGCATCCGCTGTTTTCAGGCGACTCATCGGATGAACCTGCGCAAGCCGCGCGAGCGAACCTGCGAGAAGTTGCTCCCGCCGATTGTTTCTCTGTCGCATGGTGTGAACAAGCGCCGTCGCGCTGCGCATCAAACGATTGTGATGAATAGTCAGACCCGTCAGTGGATCAATCAATCCGCGCGAACGCGCCGCAAGTTCGACTCGTGCTCGAGCGCGCTCGAAATGTGTGGTTACAGCACGCGAGAGTCGTCGAGTAAGCGCGGCAAGTTGTTCGTGCAGGATTTCGCGCTTGGGAAGAACTTCAGTCACTGCACGCGATGGAGTTGCCGCGCGAAGATCCGCGACGAGATCTGCAATCGTGGTATCGATTTCGTGCCCGATCCCAGTCACGATTGGAGTCGCGCAGCGGCGAATTGCGTCGGCAACCACACGCTCGTTGAATGCCCAAAGATCTTCGCGACTTCCGCCACCTCGAACGAGCAGAATGACTTCGATTCCAAGCCGTTTCGCGGAGGCATCGACGGCGGCAATCGCATTGGCAATTCCTTGCGCGGCTTGCGCCCCTTGCACACGAATATCGACGGCAATGATTTTCGTTGATGGAAAAGTCTGGCGAGCGGCATCAAGACAATCCGCCTCCGCCGCACTGCCCGCGCTTGTCAAGAGTGCGATGCACATTGGCATCGCCGGAATCTCGACCTTTGCGGAGTCGTCGAAATATCCAAGTCCACGCAGTTCCAAGCAGAGTTGCCGGAATTGCGCATCAAGATCCCCCGCTCCGGCCAATTCCAATTTCGCGCACTGGATCTGCGTGCGACCTTGAGGCGGATAGTGGGTCACCTGTCCAGTGACAATCACCTCGATTCCATCTGTTGGTTTACAAACGCTTCGATCCGCCGCAGACCGAAACATCATGCAATCGATTCGAGCATTCGCATCCTTGAGCGAGAAATACCAGTGCCCTTGCACGGCGCGAAAATTTGACATCTCACCAATCACGCGAACAGAGCCAACACCACCTTCGAGCGCATTGCGGATGAGTAACGAAAGATCCGAGACGCCAAGCACTGTCGGAACCTTCGATTCTTCATTCGACTGCGAGGGCGATGCCGCCTTGTCGAACAATCCGCCAGCTGCAAGTGAAGGATCAAAGGGTTTCCGGGCCATGCGTCTATCGTATGAAGCGTGAGTCCAGACGCAGAGCCAACAACAAAGATTGCTCTCGATGCTCCCATCGTCCACCTCGCGGGAGTTGGATCCCAGATCGGCGCACGCTTTGCATATTTAGGATTGCGGACTGTTGGAGATTTGCTCAATCATCTCCCAATTCGATATGAAATAGAAGTTGCCGAGGCCGCGGTCACGGATGCGAAGGAGGCGACAGAGCTTGCCGACGCATCTGTCACTCGCACCGTTCGCGGCGAAATCCAAAAGGTGCGTCATATTCCATCTCGCCGACCAAGAGTCGAAGCGATCCTCGCGGACGAGAGCGGCACGATTCGACTTGTTTGGTTCAACGCTCCCTGGCTGATGAAGCGAATTCATCCTGGGCAAATGGGAATTGCCAAAGGTCGCGCGAAAGTACGCGGCGGATATCTCGAAATGGTCAATCCACTTTGGGAACCAGTGAACGAAGATGATCAAGTGCCAGTTCGTGCGGGACGATTGCGTCCGATCTATTCGGCAACCGAAGAATTGGCAACGGCGAGAATCGAAAAAGTTCTTGGCGCTGTATTGCAACCCGCGCTCGAATCCGTTGTCGATCTGATTCGTCCAGAGATCATCGCTCGGCGCGGTCTTGTTTCACTGCGAGATGCATATCGAATGGTCCACGCTCCCAAAGATGCGACTGAAGCTGAACGAGGGAGAACGCGATTGGCATACGACGAACTGCTCTGTTTGCAACTTGCGATGGCGATGCGTCGATGGCAGGTTCGTTATTCAATGAGCGCGCCATCCCTTGCGTTGACACCTGCGATTGAGCAGAAAATTCTCGCGCGTATTCCATTCGCTCTCACCGATGCGCAGCGGCAAGTGTGCAAAGAAATTTCAGATGATCTTGCAAAGACAATTCCAATGAATCGACTTCTCCAAGGCGATGTTGGATCGGGAAAAACAGCCGTCGCCGTGCATGCAATGTTGACTGCGATTGCGAATGGGCATCAAGCAGTTCTGCTTGCGCCAACGGAAATCCTCGCGGATCAGCACCTGCGAACTGTGGAAGAGATGCTCAAAGGCAGTCGAGTTCGAATTGCTGGAATGAGCGGAAGTTTGCGCACCGCTGATCGCGCGATTGTGATCAATGGACTTGCATCTGGAGATTTCGACCTCGCTGTCGGCACGCACGCGTTGCTTGGGGAAGAAATTCGTTTCAAGAGTTTGGCCATCGCGATCATCGACGAGCAACATCGCTTCGGAGTTGAACAACGCGCCGCGCTTCGGGCAAAGGGCGCAACTCCAGAACAAGTCCCACACACTCTTGTGATGACGGCGACTCCCATTCCACGAACGCTTGCGCTTTCGTTCTTTGGCGATCTGGATGTCAGTTCATTGCGGGGACTTTTGCCCGGACGCACAGCCCCAACAACACGCGTGATGCCATCCATCCGCTCTCCCGAGGTATACGCGTGGCTCAAAACAAGGATCGATCGTGGCGAGCAGGCGTTCGTGGTCGTTCCTGCGATTCAAGAAAGCGAACTTGGCCTGAAAGATGTTGCATCTCATGCGAAAAGTCTTGCAGAAAGTCAATTGCGCGGGTGTCGCATTGGCCAATTGCACGGCCAGATGAAGAGCGCGGAGTGTGATCAAGTGATGGAAGACTTTCGTGCAGGGAAAATCGACGCGCTCGTCTCGACGATCATCATCGAAGTTGGAGTTGATATTCCAAACGCAACTGTCATGATCATCGAGCATGCGGAACGGTTTGGACTTGCGCAACTGCATCAATTGCGGGGGCGCGTCGGTCGTGGCGGAAAGCCTGGATATTGCGTGTTGATCGGCGACCCTCCCAGCGACATCGCTCAAGGCAGATTTGACGCGATTGCAAAAAGTACCGATGGATTTGAGATTGCAGAACTTGACTTGAAGTTGCGTGGCCCAGGCGAATTCTTTGGCGCACGTCAATCCGGACTTCCTCCGCTTCAAGTTGCAGATTTGACACGAGACTTTTCACTGCTCAACCATGCAAAGAGCGATGCGCAAGATTGGATCGGCACGAGTGGCGACTTGACCGAATCGTGCGACCTTGCACTTCGCAAGAGAGTTCTTGGACTGTATGGCGCGGCTCTGGGATTGAGCGACATTGGATGATCATCTTGGCTAGGCTATAAAGATGAACAGCGCATCGCCCACACATTCTGACGCTACCCACGGAATTGAAATTTCTGATCTGCACTTTGCGTATCGCAGAGGCTTCCAACTTTCGATTCCATACTTCCATGTCGCATCGAAAGAACATGTCCTGCTCGCAGGTTCATCTGGATCTGGCAAGTCGACATTGCTTCACTTGATTGCAGGAATCGAAAATGCTTCCGCCGGCGAAATCCGAATTCGCGGAACGAATATTCTGGGTCTGCACGGGGCACAGCGCGATATTTTTCGGGGCAAGAATATCGGAATGATTTTCCAGACATTCAACTTGCTGCAAGGTTTTACAGCCCTTGAAAATGTCATGATGGCGCTGATGTTGGCGGGATACTCGACTGTCCAGCAGCGTTCACGCGCAGAATCCGCGCTGAGCAAACTCGCAATCGCAGATCCACATTCTCCAGTCGAAATGCTTTCTGTTGGTCAACAGCAGCGTGTGGCAGTCGCGCGTGCCGTCGCTGGAGAACCCTGCGTCGTGCTTGCGGACGAACCAACCGCAAGCCTCGATCCTGCCAACGCACGAATGGCTATTGATCTGATCAAAGAAGCCGCTCGTGCTGCGGGGGCTGCACTCATCGTGACAAGCCACGATCCTTCTCTACGCGAGGCATTCACAAGAATTGTCGAAGTCTCACAGTTTGCGCCAACGGAGGCAGTCCGATGAATGACATGATCATCGTGCTGCGAAGCCTTCGTGCACGATTCTTGGCAAGTTCTGTCACCGTCGCCATGGTCGCCATTGCAGTGGCGTTGCTTTTAGTGCTGATGTCTTTGCGTGAAGCGGCATCGCAAGCATTTCGGCGCGGAACTGGAAACATCCATCTTCTAGTGAGCGCGGACGCAAGCCCACTCGTCGGAGTTCTCAACGGACTTTTTTATGCCAACGCTCCTGCGAATCCAATTGCATGGGCAAAATTAGAAGAGATCAAAAATAGTTTTCCATGGCAATGGGCAATTCCAACTCAACTCGGCGATTCATTTCGTGGAAGCCCGGTGATGGCGACAACCCCGGAGTTCTTGAGCAACTTCGAACCTGTCAGCGGACAGCCATTTCAATTTGCATCCGGGAAATCATTTGCTGAAGATTTTCAGGTCGTCGCTGGATCGCAAGCTGCGAGTGAACATAATTTGAGCGTCGGCCAGAAAATTGTCTTCACCCACGGAACCGGTGCAAGCCGAGAAGGCGGACACGAACATGCGGACCATCCATACGAAGTTGTTGGCATTCTGCAACCAACTGGCTCCGCCCACGATCGAGCGCTTTTCACCAATCTGCAAAGCACTTGGATCATTCATGCAGAAGACCGCCGAGAAAAGGCTGATCAAGCGGCGCACGAAGAGGAAGCGGATCACGATCATGCGGATCACGATCATGCACATGACCACGAACACGTCGATGCTGCAGACCTGACCGACGCTGACAAACTTGTGACTGGGATTCTCCTGCGACTTCCAACTCGACCAGGAAGCGACGCATCTGCATCAATCGCCGCGCAGTTTGACCGACTTCGCCGCGACATGGCGATCACTGTTGCGCAACCCGCTCAACAGATCGGACGCTTGATGGCGATCGTCGGTGACATTGATTGGCTCTTCCTTGCAATGGCGGTCGTCGTATTGGTTTCGAGTGCGATCAGCATCATGCTTGCGATGGTTGCATCAATGGAACTGCGTCGCCGTCAAGTTGCAGTCTTGCGCGTCCTCGGCGCAAGCGCGTGGCGTGTCTTCGCACTTGCCATCACTGAAAGCACGCTGATTGGTCTGATTGGTTCCATTCTCGGCGCGATTCTTGCCTTTGGTGGAAGTGCCATTGCAAGCGCAATTCTCGCGCAGCGCATTGGAATCACAGTCGCAGGAACGATCGATCCTCGCTCCGCTGCGCTTGTGATAGCGGGCGCAGTTGTGCTTGCCGCTCTTGCGGGGATCATTCCCGCAATCAAGTCTTATCGAACTTCAGTCGCTCGACACTTGCGTCCGATCGCATAAGGTTTTATTCCCGCCCAAAAACTACTATGCGAACATTCTGGATCACAATCACAATTCTTGTTGCAGCTGGTTTTGCGGTGCTTTTTTTGATCCCAGCCCCAGAGTCCTCTCCTACTACCCAAGGTGAGATTGCAAGCAGCGCGGCAACTTCAGTCCCAACGATAACTCCCCCACCTGTCGCACCAAAAGCACCATTAGCCGCCGAACCCGCTTCCGCATCAACACCTCTTGGAACATTTACCAAAGGTCTTGATCAAACAATCAAAGATGCGAAGGTTCGACCAGGAAGACTCGTTCAAAAGGATGATGAGATTTCCGCAGACGGAAAATTTGTCATCCACGGCAAAGGCACAAAAGAAAGTCCATACGAGGTGACTTGGGAATTGCTGATCAGCGCATCAGACACCTATATCCCCCGCCTCGGCGAGAAAGAGATTCCGCAGCGAATTGCACTGCTCAATGGTGCGTATGTCCGAATCTCTGGATTCATCGCATTTCCACTCATCGTGACAGAATCAAGCGAATGCCTTGTCATGCTGAATCAATGGGATGGTTGCTGTATCGGAGTTCCACCCTCGCCGTATGACGCGATCGAGGTGAAACTCTCCACACCTGCTGACAACTCGAAAAGGCATGTCGTCCGTGTAGGGACACTCGAAGGTGTCTTTCATATTGATCCATATGTTGTCGAAAAATGGCTCGTTGGCTTGTACACAATGGATAATGCAACGCTTTCAACGGAGATGTAAAACATGTTCTGGATTCCGATCGCTCTTCTCGCAGTTGGTTTTTGCAGTGACCCACCTGCCGCACCGATCATCACTCCGCGTGATGCGATTGCGCAAGCACGGACGATTGTTCAAAACAACCGTGCACGGGCATCGATTACCACCATTGGAAAATCTTGGTCTGGCCAGCCAATCGAGGCGATCACACTCAGCGAGAATCTTGTGGATGCGCAGAAGAAACCAGCCATCTTGCTCGTCAGCGGTCTCGATGGAAGCCGACCGAGTTCGGTCGCAATCGCAGTCGCGTCTATCAATAAACTTCTTGAAACTCCAGAGATTCTGAAGAAGAATACTTTTTATCTCATTCCTTGCGCGAATCCTGATGTGTTTCTCGATACGTTCATGTCCTCTGATAGCCGTGCAAATCGCAATACAAGACCCGTTGACGAAGATCGCGATGGACGCATTGACGAAGATCCTCCTCGTGACATCAATGGCGATGGCGCGATCACGATGATGCGCAGGATCAACCCTCCTGCGAACGATCCGCCGACGCATCTTGCTGATCCCAACGAACCTCGGCTTCTGAAAACTCCAGACGCGACGAAAAATCAGCGCGCAATTTATACGCTTTATACAGAAGGATTGGACTCAGATCACGATGGACTTATTGCGGAAGACGAGATAGGTGGCGTTGATATCGACCGCAACTTTCCGCATCGATGGCCTGAATTTGATCCTTCCGCTGGCCATTTTCAAATGAGCGAGCCCGAGTCGCAGGCTCTCCTCAAATTCGTATTTGAACATCCGCGCATCGTCGGAGCACTTGTCATTGGGCGCTGGGATAATTTGGTGAAGACTCCGGATTCGAAACCGCGCGACATCACTGGAAAAACTCCACTCGCTTTGGATCCTGGCGATGCTTCAACTTGGGAAGAAATGGGACGCAAATGGCGAGATCTTTCCGGACAATCTCGCACAGTTGACTGTGATCCATCGGGATCGTTTGCGCTGTGGCTGTATGCCCATCGAGGGATTGCGACATTTGCGACTCAAGCGTGGGGACGACCAGATGCTTCGCCAATTCCCGCTGCGCCAGTTGATCCCGCTGCGCCTGCAACGCCTACGCCTCCTGCCAATACTCCAGAAAAAGCTGCCGATGAAGAAGGCGCGGGATGGCTTGCATGGAACGACCGTGATCAAGATGGTCGGGGGTTTCTGCCGTGGACTCCTTTTAATCACCCGACTCTTGGACCAGTCGAAATTGGCGGATTTCGCGCTGGTTTTAGATCTAATCCGCCTCCGAGTGAAATCCCAAAGCTTGGCGATGCTGTCGCAGGTTTTCTCAGCGAGCTCGCCACGCGCCAACCAAAGATTTCGCTTCGCAACTTGAAATCAAAAATGAGCGCGCCTGGTGTATATGAAATCGAGGCGGAAATTTTCAACGACGGTTGGCTTCCAACCGCGACCGCGATGGGGCGAACAAACAATCAACCAGTCCCGATCATTGTTCGAATCTCAACTCCCAAGGATCGAATCCTCTCAGGTCAACGCGTGACCATCGTCGATGGACTCGCTGGCGCAGGTGGACAAAAATCTTTTCGGTGGCTTGTGCAGTCTTCATCCGCCGATCCAAACAATCTTGAATCCACCATTCTTGAAGTGAAATGGGAACCATGCGGAACATATCGCGCGTCGATCACTGGCGAGAAGGTCACTCTGCCAACGGAGGTCATCCCATGAAAATCGGCAAATTGTTTTCGGCACTTCTACTGCTTGTGATTCCTGTGGCCTCCGCAACAGCCCAACAGCAATTGCCTGGCAAAGTCAACATCGCTTGGAATCGTTTCTATGACTATCCCGATGTTCTCAAGATGGCGAATGATCTGGTGGCTGCGTATCCAAATTTGCTCTCGCTACAGGAAATCGGCAGATCATCGCTGAATCGACCGCTTATTGTCATCACTCTCAATAATCCCGCGACTGGCGCAGATACTTCCAAGCCTGCGATGTGGATCGATGGCAACATCCACGGCAATGAAATCCAATCGACGGAAACTGTGATGTATTCCGTTGACTATCTCTGCCGCGCGTATGGAAAAGTCCCGGCGTTGACGCAACTCGTCGATCGTTGCGCGTTCTATTTTCTTCCTTCGGTCAATCCAGATGGACGCGCGAACTGGTTCAACCAACAAAATAGTCCGCACTCGTCGCGAACTGGAATGCAACCCACGGATGATGATCGCGATGGAGTGTGCGACGACGATGGACCAGATGATCTTGACGGTGACGGATCCATCGGACAAATGTGGCGCAAGGATCCACAGGGTTCCCATCGCCGCAATGCACGCGACCCGCGCATCCTTGAACGAGTATCGACAGAACTTCGTCCCGACGGAACGATGGAGTACGGAGAGTGGTCGATGGCGGGCAGCGAAGGAATCGACAACGATGGAGATGGCCGAGTGAACGAAGACGGACCTGGTGGATATGACATGAATCGAAATTGGCCCGCCGACTGGCAACCAGAACATGTGCAAAACGGCGCTGGAGACTTTCCACTTTGCTTTCCAGAAACAAAGGCTGTTGCACAGTGGATTCTGAAGCATCCCAACATTGCGGCAGGCCAGAGTTATCACAATGCTGGCGGAATGATTCTGCGCGGACCAGGCGCGAATTATCTCGAGGGCGAATATGTCGGAGCCGATCGAGCAACATATGACTCGATCGCGAATGTTGGTGCAGAGATGCTCCCCTTCTATCGTTCAATGGTGATCTATCAGGATCTGTACACCGTCCACGGCGGATTTGTGAATTGGCTCGCCGAATCGCTTGGGGTGATCACGTTCACCAACGAACTTTGGAGTGATAAACGCATTATGCAAAATGGATCTGATCCTTCGCCCGAACAGATGACGCGTTGGCGCGATCGACTGCTCTTTGGTCAGACAACGACGGACTGGAAGGAATTGCAGCACCCCGAATATGGAACTGTTTTAATTGGCGGCGGGAATAAATGGTCAAGCCGAATTCCGCCACCTTTTATGTTGGAAGAGGAAGCGCACCGTAACTTTGCCTTCACCGCATTTCACGCCGAGCAGATGCCACTGCTTCGATTCCAGTCGATTCTGATCAAGCCGATGAGCGACGGCCTTTGGATGATCACGATTGAAATCGCCAACGATCGCCGCATACCAACCCGTACTTTGCGCGCAGAGAAAAAGCACATCGGAATGCCCGATCGATTGACAGTCGACGGAGCGAACATCACCGTTGTCTCCGCTGGCCCAATGCCTCAACGACTTGGCACCACATTCGAACCTGTTCGTTTCAATCCACAGGAACTCGCCGTCGATGGAGGGATCTCTGGGCTTTCGACTGAAACGTTTCGATTCATCGTGCAAGGAAAAGCTGGCGCCGCAGTTCGAGTGAAATACAGCGGCGAGAAATTCCGTGATATTGAGGAGAGTTTTACGCTCTCTGCCAAGCCGTGAACGATTCGAGCGCCGACACCCCCTCTCACCCCTGCGTTGACATTGCAATCATTGGCGCAGGTGCGGCAGGACTGTTCGCTGCAATTTGGGCAGCGCGTGAAAGCCCCACTCTAAAAATCGTTGCCATCGACGGCGCTCGAACACTTGGAGCGAAGATTCTCGTTGCAGGCGGCGGCAGATGCAATGTCACTCATCACGTGGTTGATGAACGGGACTATGCCGGCGGCTCTCCTCAATTGATTCGACGAATTCTGCGCCGATTCCCAGTCGAATCAACAATCGATTTCTTCGCAGAATGTGGCGTTGAACTGAAGCGCGAGGAAACTGGAAAACTTTTTCCCACGACCGACAAGGCTCGCAGCGTGCTCGATGCGCTGGTGAGTGCTGCGCATTCAGCTGGCGTAAAGATCCTTCACCCGCGGCGCGTTGAAAGTGTTGTTCAAGTTGATGGAGGATTTCAAATTCATTTCGGCGAAGAGACGATGCTTGCAAGAACCGTCATTCTTTGCATGGGTGGTATGAGCCTGCCGAAATCTGGATCAGACGGCCACGGTTTCACAATCGCGCGATCCCTTGGACATTCGATCACGCCTCTCGTCGTCCCTGCGCTTGTGCCACTGACACTGCCAACGGATCATTGGCTGACGGCGCTCAGCGGTCTTGCACTTCCCGCAGAGTTGACGGCGATTCGTGCTGATGGAACGCCCGCCCGCGATAGTGCGGGTAAGTCAATTGCTCCCGTTTGCGGCGCGGTGCTTTGCGCGCATTTCGGACTCACTGGACCCGCGGTCCTCGATGTCAGTCGACACTGGCTTCATCTTTTGGATGTCGATCCAAACGCGCGACTGCGAATCAATTGGATGCCTGGGGTGCGATCAGAATCGCTCGAGCAGGAACTTGTGCAAACCAAAGGGCAAAGTCTTTTATCTTTTCTCAAAGGACGACTTCCAGAGCGATTTTTTCGCGCAGCGTGCCTTCAAGCTGCCGTCGATCCAGCTTGTGGCGTGCAACAATTGACGCGTGAAAGACGCAGTGTGTTGGTGCGAAATCTGACTGCATGCGAAGTCATTCCAAGTGGAACCCGCGGTTTTACCGCCGCAGAAACAACCGCGGGCGGCGTGCCGCTTGTAGAACTGAACATCGATCGACTTGAAAGCCTGAAATGTCCACGGCTCTTTCTTTGTGGCGAAATGCTCGATGTCGACGGTCGAATTGGAGGATTCAGTTTTCAATGGGCGTGGGCAAGCGGCTTTGTTGCCGGAACTGCCGCGGCTCATATTGCAAACGCAGAGAATCCAATCAAATCTTGACAGTCGCTCGCATTTCTTCACGGACTCGCTGCACCGCACACGCGACATTTTGTGATGGCGCTGCGGGGCGTTTTCCAGAATCAACCGCTCTGTACCAATCGGCAATCTCCCACGCTGCAGTTCCAGACTGCGACGGATCTCGCGGAATGAGATGCGCATGCACATGTTGCGCGCCTTCGCCAAACAGAATCACATAGACACGAGGAACTTCAACCGCACTGCGAATCGCCCGCATCGCCGCACCGAGAACTTGAGCGAATTCCGCCTCTTCCAGAGCGTCAAAGTCCGCGGCGCTTGCGACATGTCGCTTGGTGTCCAAAAGAAACCAGCCAGCCAATGGAGCTGGGGCAGCGTGATGTCGAAGAATCCATCGATCACTTTCCCATGCGACAAGTTCGCCGAGTCTTTCGTTTTCGTGGATAGCACAGACTCCGCACGCAGAGGTCATTTCGTGCCTTTCGGTCCACCGTCTGTCATATATTTTTCCCGAATCGCTTGTTCGAGATCGACATCGCAAATGTTTGCAAGCGTGCACATCCACGCCAAGCAATCGGCGAATTCTTCGCGCAAATTTGCCGGATCGCCATCACCTCGTTCATGCTTGCCGATCGCGTGCGCCAATTCGCCAAATTCCTCGGCAAACCAGACAAATGTTTTTGAAGGTCCCC
>SXSS01000050.1 GCA_005792145.1 Planctomycetia bacterium
AATGACGCTTGCAATAAGTCCTACTGCGCAAATGCAGTGGTCATTGGACGAGATCAAACTCCAGAACTTGCAGGAACTTCACTCTCTATCAACGAGGCGTATATGAATTCAGCCACGGTTGGCGATGTGGATTTGCGCCAAGTCCAAGACGACTGGGCGCGCTTCTGGCTAATGAATAAGCCTTCCACTCTCAGTCCATATCCGATTGTGAATACTGGCGGCCGACCGTAAGACTCGGATTCAAGTCATCCGGCAAATCTAAACCTCACGAGCTCTAAACCTCACGAGCTCTAAACCTCACGAACTTGGGGGCTCGATTCGCTCTCGTCCGCCCATATGGCAACGCAGAGGGACTGGAATATTCACAGATCCATCGGCATTTTGGTGCATTTCAAGCAAGGGGATCAGAATTCGTGGACTGGCGACAACGGTGTTGTTCAGCGCATACGCAAACGTTGTTCGTCCTTGTTCATCCTTGTAACGCAAGTTCAATCTGCGACATTGGAAGTCCGCAAGTCTGCTCGCTGAATGTGTTTCACCAAATGCGCCCGTCGGACTTCCATCGGCACCAATTTCGCCGCGTCCAGGCATCCACGATTCAACATCGATCATGTCCTCGTTCTTCACTCCAAGATCGCCTGTGCAACATTGCAATAATCGATACGGCAATTCCAGCGACTGCAAGATCATCTCTACGGATTCCAACATTGTCTTATGCCACGCACGGCTCTCCGCGTCGTCCGCTCTGCAAACCACAACCTGCTCGACCTTGTCGAATTGATGAATGCGATACAAGCCCGCAGTGTCCTTACCGGCGGCCCCAGCTTCGCGGCGAAAGCAGGTCGATGCGGTGACATATTTCAACGGCAAAGATTCCAGCGGAATGATTTCATCGGCATGCAGTCCCATCAATCCGACTTCGCCTGTTCCGGTCAGAAATAAATCGTGATTACTGCCGCGTTTGGATTCTTCCAGGTGATAAGCCTGCTCTCGGCCAGCTGGGAAAAAACCAGTGCCAATCATGCACTCTTCACGCACGATCACCGGAACTCCCATAGGTTGAAAACCACGCTGATCCGCCATGAAATCAAGCGCATATCGAATGATCGCATGGTGCAGTCGCATCCCCAGTCCGGTCAGCACATAGTGCCGTGTTCCCGACATCTTGACTCCGCGTTCAAAGTCAACCAAACCAAGCGTGCGCACTAAATCTTGATGCGTTCTGGGCTTGAATCCACGATTCTTTGCGAAGGGAATCGCCGTATCGAATCCCTTTGGATTCCATCTGCGAATTTCGATGTTGTCGTCGCTGCCAGCACCCTTGGGCACATCGGCTGCAGGAGGCTGAGGAACAGTCAGCAGAAGTTCCTGCCAAGCAGGTTCGACATCGGCAAGCAGACGCTCCAACACAATCACTTCATTCTTCAGTCTGACTGGAGTCGCTTCCAAATCAGCAAGCTGCGCTTGGATTTTCGCTCGATCTGCCTCCGCCGCTGTTTTCAGTTGACCCTTCAACTTTCCCATCTGCGGCCCCGTCTCTTTGCTGAGTCGATTTTGCTCTGCACGCTTCACTTCAAGATCAGTCAAGATGCTCCGTCGTTGTTCATCAAGAGCGGTCAAGCGGGGGAAGTCGACTGTCATTCGCTTCTCTGCTGCGCCGCGCACAAATCTTTCGGGGTTCTCTCGAAATGCCTTGATATCAATCATCCCGAAAATGTAGCGTGAAATCACGCATTGGGCGGTTTCGAGCAATTGCGCGGAGATTTGCAGACCTGATACTTTTCCGTGTATGCATCCAATTGCAGCGAAGAATTCGGCGACGACTTCGCATCGATACTTTGGCGCGCTGTTGGCGGCCATCGTGGTCGTGACACTCGGATGGTCTGCATTTCATCCATTTGATTGGTTGACCTGGTGGATGGAAGTTTCGTGGGTGATCGTCGGACTTCCAATTATTGTCTGGTTGACAAGGCGAAATGGAATCACGCGCATTCTGCTGGTGCTGCTGACCATGCATGCCGTCATCTTGGTTGTCGGCGGACATTACACATACGAAAAAGTGCCTGTCGGACTTTGGGCGCAGGAGTGGTTTGGTCTTGCGCGCAATGACTATGACCGTCTTGGACATTTCGTTCAAGGATTCGTTCCCGCATTGATTGCACGTGAACTTCTGCGGCGAACATCGCCGCTTCAACCAGGTCGCTGGCTCGCATTTCTTTGCATCGCATCGGCACTTGCATTCAGCGCATTCTTCGAGATGATTGAATGGAGATCATCTGTCGCGCTCGGCGCATCGGCGGATGCATTCCTCGGCTCGCAAGGTGATCCATGGGATGCGCAGTGGGATATGTTGTGCGCGCTGATTGGTGCGATGTGTTCAATGGCAACGCTCTCAAGATTGCACGAGCGCCAACTCACACGGATGCGTTACGCATAAACTTGCGTGGGACTTTTTCTCAAGCCCCGCGGTCTCGATATGTCGGCGGCGCTGCCCAGCGCATCTTGGAAAGCAACTGCTGCCAATATGTCACGTCAGGATTGCCAACCAATCGCGCCATCGATTGATGTCGGCCAACTTGAATAATGTCGCCGACTGCCAATCGAATATTTGTCTGTCCATCAAGCATCAATGCCGTTCCATCATTCGCACGCTCGACGCGAACGGAAACATCAAGATGGCTCGGCACAACAATCGGGCGGAAGCCCAAACTATGCGGACAAATCGGGGTCACGATCAACGCCTCAACATCCGGGTGCACAATCGGTCCACCAGCAGAAACGGTGTACGCGGTTGATCCGACTGGACTGGCAATGATGATTCCGTCGCCAGAAACATCTGGTCCTTCATTGCCTGAAAATTCAAGTCGCAATTCGATCATGCGAAATGGAAAGCCCGCGCTCACGACAACATCATTCACCGCGACTCCGTGAAAAACCACGGTTGCATCTTTGCGCTTCACCATCACATCCATCACCATTCGTTGCCGAATAAGTGGATTGGGGCCGAAGATCGATTCCGCTTGCGCTTCCAATGATGCGGGATCAAATTCCGCGAGGAAACCCAGTCGGCCGGAATTCACTCCAACGAGCGGCATTCCACGATCCAAAATTCGCCGCAATTGTGCGATCAATGTCCCATCACCGCCGACTGCGACCATCCGATCAAATCTAAGATTCGCAGAGAGTGCCGCGCTATCTGCTTGGATTTCAGCAACAATTTCGGCGTGCTTCGCAACAATTCTGCGAACCGCATCCAAGATCGATGCGGTTGCTGGACGGTCTGGACTCGCGGCGAGAAGGACTTTCATAGTTTCATCATTTCCGTATTCCGCGAAAGTTTACGAAACAATTCCTTTTGTCAAGCGCATAAACGCCGTTTCTAGATTCATCGGTTCATGCGAAAAGCGCGCGACTCGAAATCCCTGCGCAATCAAACGACTCGGGATATCGCTGATCGGCATTCCACTCTTGGGGTCGATTGTCACGTCGATTCGCACAACTTTTTCTTCTCGTTCCAAAGTCACTTTCAAGACGCCACGCACCTGCTTCAGCAGCGCCGCCGCTTCTTGCGGTCGTTCATCCACGACAAGATGCACCATACTGCCGCTTCCAGCGCGGTCCATCATTTCAGAGATTCCTCCCGAAAAAATCAGTTTGCCTTGTTCGACCACTCCGACCGCAGTGCAAAGTTCTGCCAACTCGAACAGGATGTGCGATGAAATAAGAATGGTCTTTCCCATTCGACGCAGTTCCTTCAGAAGTTCTCGCATTTCGATGCGCGCACGCGGGTCCAACCCGCTCGATGGCTCATCCATCAGCAATACTTTCGGATCGTGCAAAAGAACGCGCGCCACGGAGAGTCGCTGTTGCATTCCGCGTGACAATCCATTCACATCCGAAGCGCGCTTCGAAACAAGATCGGTCAACTCAAGCACTTCACCCACGACACGCATGCGCTTCTCGCCGTGAATTCCATAACACGCGGCAAAGAATTCCAGGTATTCACTGACCAACATATCTTCATACGCGCCGAGAAAATCTGGGACATATCCGATGATCGGTCGAATGAGATGATTCTGATATCCCACGACATGGCCATCCACGCGCGCTTCGCCCCAAGTTGGTTTCAGCAGCGTCGCAAGAATCTTGATTGTCGTCGTCTTCCCTGCGCCGTTTGGTCCGATGAATCCGAAGCAAGTTCCTTCTTCGATGGTGAGATTCAAATTATCGAGTGCCGTCAGCTCACCGTACTTTCTTGTCAGATTGACTGTTTCGATCATCGGCATGGCATCACTTTAGTCTCTCGATCAATTCAGGCGCGGCGAATCGTTCGTCCAAAGGCAGGGGAAATACCACTCGCACCAACACGATCCCTGTACTGGGAACCTTCTCGCCATCAATCACAATGGGAACCGGACATTCCGCCGCATCGAGATACCCCCAAACAATCAGGCACGGTGTCGTAAACCATGCGGAAATATCGAGGGATCTTCCCAAGAATCTCTGCACAACGACTGGGTCCGCATCATTCGGTTTTTTGGTGAAATAGTCCGGTGGTTGCAACATGTTGTATATGCCGAGCATGTCCAAAAAAAGTCTTCGTCGATCTGCGGTGATCTGACCAAATTGATTTATCTGATTTCGAAGCGTGTCTTCAATAAATGGTTTTTGAAATCGAGCTTCAATTGCGTTGGCAAGATCTCCTATGCGCTCATCGACACCCATCGGGCCGCCTGGATAGAGAACTTCTTTCAACTCGATTGGCTCATTTGGTTTCCATACAGACAAAATCGAAAATCGCCCAATGTTTGGAAGCGCGTCAGAGGGTGTATTCACACCCAAATTGGTGGCATCCACTTTCGGTGCAGGATTTCGAATCGGCGTGATATGGATGATGCCGACAGCGTGAAGCGGTCCTGGCAATGTGTGTTCCACTAAACCACTCACCATGACTCGCAGAGGATCACCAGGAACGATCGTTTGTTCAAGTGAACGCGCAGGGTCAGGAGTAAACGGCGCTTTCCCCCAGCCGCTTGGAACTGCGCCCATCCACTGCGCTTGAAAACTCGCAGATGTTGCGCGCGCAGTGACTTGTAAAGAGTTTGGATTTTCGATTGGAATTGCCGAACGTGCGGGATTTGGAAATGTACTGATCATGCTGCCTGGTGCCGACCATCCCGTCAGAACATTTCGCCTTTCGCTCTCTGGATCAATCGATATATTTGTTTGTCCATATCCCGGCAGATATGCGCTGAACCAACTTGTCGCACGGGACATCGCCGTGTCGATTGCGGGTTGGTTGACAGATGGTCTCCAAATCGAATCAAGCACGGTCAAGTGTTGAACACGAACGCGGCTTGAATAAATCAATCCGCCAAAGATCCAGACTCCAAGGCCAAAAAAGAGCGCAGATACAACGAATAATGCCCAAGAATGTCGTTCGCGTTTCATCCACTTTAAAATTCCAAATCCGCCAGGACCAGCGATCACCCAGTAAACGACGAAGAGCAGAAATGCACCCAATATCCCAACGGCCGCTTCGCCACGCATTCCGATTTCGCCCTCAATCAAATCTCCTCTGCCAAGATCAACAAAGTTTGGAGTCGTCTTCGCAATTCGATTGGATTTCTCAAGGCTTTGATATTCGCCACTCGAAGGCGAATCTGCTCGCCGCGCCAGAATGCGGTTCCAAAAAATATCAGCTTGCGGAAGTGCGCCGCTCTGCAGACCTCGGCGCGAAAGAGCGTCCACATCCAGACCAATCACTGTGATCCGTCCATGTCCATACGATCTGGTGACCGCAAGAATTTTTTCGTCGAGCAATTTGCTTCGAGGACTTGGAAAACCCGTTCGAGCATCTCGCGGAACTGGAAGAAGTATCAGCGGTTCGTACGCTTTGCTCTTGCCGGATTCCTCGAAAAATGTGACTGGCATGGTCGCCTTCGGATTGAGCAATTGATCAGATTGACTGACTACTGGCAACAAAGCTCCAATTGGAACTGCTTCGACGCGCAACACTTTCCAGTCAGGCATCAGATCAGTCAATGGATGCTTTGAAGGGGAACCAAGACCCCACGGATCCGCAGTTTCTGGCAGCACAATAATAAAAAGTCCACCTCGACCAATCCATTCGCGCAACGCGCGTGCGGAGTCTCCGGAGAGGTTCCCCGGACTTCCTTCCGTCCATATCAACGCCGAGAATTGCGAGAGTCCTTCCCAGCGATCTGGCAAATCTTGTGCTCGAATTCCGCGTGCAATCTTGGTGATTTCGTTCATGGAAGGGATGCGACCAAACCCCGGCTCAGGAGTGGAATATGGATCTAATCCCATCCGACCGCTGCCCACAACACCAAAGATGTCTTGTGTCAATTCGACTACAACAGTTGGATTCACGCTAGATGCGGGAGAAATTCGTGCGGAGCCAAGTTCGCGGGTTCGACGACCATTGTTCTGTGCCCACACTCGCACCGTATAAATCTCTCCCATCGCGGCACTGGGATTTATTTTGGTAGGGATTCGCGCATACAACCAAGTGCTGACAGGTTGGCCAGGATCAAGCACAAGTCGCCGAGTGATCTGCGCGATGTCGCCATTACCGTCAGGAACTTCCCACGCGATCTCGATCGGAGTTGGCTGGTCAATTTGCCCTTGCAAAAGAAATCGCGCCGCGACAATATCACCAGTTCTGAAATGTCCGCCAACTCCGAAGTGTTCGAGTGAAATCGAAACAGGTCCATCGGCTTTGCTTGCGTTGGCGGAGATTCCAATAACAAGCGCGAGCGAATAGATCAGAGGATGTATCAGATGCAACAGACGCATATGTTGAAACTTCTACAGTCGCATTCGCCCGACTTCAGAGAGTAAAGCAGCGTGACTTTTTTGAGCGCCCTCGAAACAACCAACTTCAAACTTTTCATTTGGCGAGTGAACGCAGTCGTCGTCGAGACCGAAACCCATCAATAATGCTGGCGCTCCCAAGATGCGCTGAATCGCGCCGACGGCAGGAATACTGCCGCCCGATCCGATCAACACGGCAGGTCGTGTGTAGACCTGATTCAATGCGCGTTCGGCCGCCGCAAGAAAGACGGATCCGTCCGGCACATGAAATGCACGATTCACCCCGAATTCCGTGAATTCCGCGCGGCAGTCTTTGGGCAATCTTGCTTGGACGAATGCCCGAACAGAGTCAATGATCTTGCGCGGGTCCTGGTCTGCGACCAATCGGAAAGAAACTTTCGCTGTCGCATGAGCCGCGATGACAGTCTTCGCGCCCTTGCCCATATACCCGCCATAAATTCCATTGACATCGCAAGTTGGACGACTCCAGGTTCGTTCGATTGTTGAACGGTCCACTTCGCCAAACGACTCGGTCAATCCGACACTTCCTAGAAATTCGTTGTCGTCGAATCCCATCTTTTGCCACTGCTGACGAACGCGAGGAGAAGTTTCCACAACATCATCATAAAAATGTGGAACTGTGATTCGTCGATGTGAATCGTGCAATGCAGAGATGATCGATGAGAGCACATTGATTGGATTGGGAACTGCGCCTCCGAATAATCCCGAATGCAAATCTTTATTTGGCCCGTGAATCGTGATTTCCAAATACACCAATCCACGAAGGCTCGTTGTGATCGCGGGTGTTTCCATATCCCACATTCCCGTATCGGAAACAACGCACGCATCTGCCTTCAATTCAGCCTTGTTGTGCTCCAAGAATGGTTCGAGGCTTTCGCTTCCTGATTCCTCTTCGCCTTCAAGCAGAACCGTCACCGAGCATGGAAGCGTTCCATGAACTTTGATCCAAGCACGAAACGCTTCGATGAAAGACATGACTTGTCCCTTGTCATCGCATGCGCCGCGAGCGACCACTCGCTTCCCGCGCGGACCGTCGACCAAGACAGGCTCGAACGCGCCGCTCTTCCACAAATCAATTGGATCAGCTGGTTGCACGTCGTAGTGGCCGTAATACAAGAGGCGCGGTCCGTCATATCCCGGTGGTCCTTCATGTTTCGCAACCACCATCGGATGACCCGAGGTCGGTCGAACCGCAGCATTCAGACCAGCAGAGCGCAATTGACCGCAGACCCAATCCGCGGCACGAGCCACATCGCCCTTGAATGCAGGATCTGCGCTGACGCTTGGAATGCGAAGAAAGTCAAAAAGTCGTTCAAGAGATCCAGCGCTGTCTGTGGCGAGAAGGTCGAGTACCGGAATCAGTTCTTTGTTCATAGAGACCCGATTCTACCCCGCGCAATCTTTGACTGGGAATTTGCCAATGTCCAATCTGCGACTAGGATTCATAGAACCGGCGAACATGATCAAGAACTCTCAAACCTCATGGATTCACCTTCCGCTTTGTGCCTCATGCGGGCGTCGTGGCGAAGAATTAGCAACCATCAAGCGCTGCCCAGATTGTGATTGCGATTTCTCACTGCGAATTCCCCGTTCATATGCACAAATGGAAGGGCTCGAATCGCATGAAGTCGCTTCGGTTTCCACCTTTGTCAAAGTCAATCGTCGATGGTCGATGGAACAGCGACTGCTTGTTGGTTTTCTGACGATCTTGGCGGCGGTTGGTCTTGCAGGCATGGTTGCCTCGTTTCTGTCATGATTCGCAGTTCATGACATCTCAAATGCCAACAAATTCTTCCGTGCCTCCCATGCAGCAACCCCAGAGCAGAGTTGACTCTGTTGATTGGCCAAGCATTCTGCCCTTTCTCAAGTTCTTTGGCGCAGTATCCACTGGACTTCGACCAACTCGCATCGCACTCACATTTGTTTTGCTGCTCACGGTTGTTGCCGCAGGCAGGGTGTGGGATGGATTTGCTCCGCCAACATCTTCGCCTGAAGGACTCTTTGCTGGCCCGATCCGCGAAAAACAATTGGTCGATGCACAAGAATCAGTTCGTGCAGTTGTCATCCCCTCACTTCTTCAAGAGCAGCGTGTGAATGCGCAAACTGCATCGCTCGATGAACTGGAAATTCTGTTGGCGGATTCGATTCGCATCAACGCCACAAATCCCATCGAGCCATCGCGATATTCAAACCTTATGAGCATGATCGATGCCGCGCGACCACGATCGTCTTTCGAAGCATTGAACGAAGCCGTTCGAACATCTTTTTATACATTGATCGCAAGCGTTGCTTGCGCGGATGTCCCGTCGGCGATCGGCGCGGGGAATGCACTCCTCGTAGGCGTTCCTGTGGCATCTTGGACTTCTGCCCCTTGTTTTACAGTGTTTTTTGTAGTCGTTTGTATCTTGGCATTTGGGTGGGGGAGTGGGGTGCTGTGTCGGCTCAGCGCTGGAGATATGTCCATGCGCGGTTGGTCATTCAATCAAGCAAGCGATTTCATTCGTCCTCGAATTGCCACGCTCATCTTCGCACCGATTTTCGCAGTCATCCTTGGATTCGTTTTATGGATTCCCGCTTGGTTGCTTGGCGTGCTTGGAAATCTTCCTTTCTTGGATATTCTCGGCGGAGCGCTCTTTGGAATCGCGCTCATCTCGGCCGCGCTCTCTGCAATCGTGATCGTTGTGCTGTTGATTGGTGTGCCGCTCATTGCGCCCGCCGTCGCATGCGATGGTTGCGATGCGGTCGAGAGCATTCAACGAACTGGCGCATACATCTTCGCGCGACCTCTGCATCTCCTCTGGTATGGATTCATTTCACTTGTGGTCATTGCACTTGGAACGCTTGTTGCAGATTTCGCGGCGACCATAATCTGGTCATTCGCTCTTGGAGCATACGAATCCGCAAGTGGCGAAGCTGCGCTCTCTGCTGTTGGAAATCTTCATTTCCTCGAGCCATACCAATCAGCGCCTCTGGGACTTCTTGGCTTCACGCAGTCCATCACGGCATCATTGATTGATATGTGGAGGACGATTCTCTGCCTCTTGATTGGTGCCTGCGCGCTTTCAATCGGCTTCTCTTGCGCAACGCGCACCTATCTCTTGGTTCGATTGAACAGCGACGGACAGGATGTCTGTGATTTGTGGGAAGATTCTGCTGGGTCGAAGACCTAAAATCCAAGACCTAAAATCCAAGACCTAAAATCCAAGACCTAAAATCCAAGACCTAAAACAAGACTCAGCTCAACCCACCCTTCAGATTCTTGTCATTTCCGCCAAATTTCGAGAGTAATTTACGCATCGCCGGGTCTGCCTCGCGGGCCTGAATCGCTTCGCCACGATCTCGACCTCCGCTTCGCCCGCCGCCATCTCTTCCTTGGGATTCTTGGCGAACTGGGGCATCTTTCAGCGCCTTGATCGAAAGGCTGATCCGGCGCTTTGGCAGGTCGAGGGCCAAGATTTTTGCTTGAACTTCCTCGCCAATTTTCAGCGCCTTGTCGGTGCTGAAAACTCGGTCGTGGGAGATTTCCGAGATATGAACAAGCCCTTCAACTCCTGGAGCGATTTCAACAAAAGCACCGAATTCCATCAGTCGTCGCACGACTCCAGAAATCGTTCCGCCAACTTCCAATCCATTGACCAACTCTGCGACTGGATCAGCCATAAGTCTGCGCCGACTGAGCGTGATCCGCGGGGGTACAGCGGTCAAATCAACACGAATGACCCTGACTTCGACCACATCGCCCACCGAGACTGCATCGGATGCTTTTTCAAGCATTCCATGTGCAAGTTCTCCCATTGGGATGAGTCCATCAACACCACCGATATCTGCGAAAGCTCCGAACGGTTGAAGCGAAACAATTGTCGCAGTGCGTTGAGATCCAACTTCGATTTCTCCCAGCAGAACATTCCGCTTTTCCATGCGTTCTTTTTCAAGAACGCGGCGGCGACTCAGCAGCATTCTCTCGCGATTTCTGCGCAATTCGATGATTTCGCATTCCATCTTTTGACCGAGAAACACAGAGATATCTTCGATGTGCCGCAAATCGACTTGCGCCGCAGGCATGAATGCATGGTGATGAGCGACTTCCATATCGAGCCCACCGACATTCATTCCAACGCATCGCGCTTCGACAACTTGTCCCACTTTCAAATCACCCCACTGCGCCTTTGTGATCATTCCTTCGCGGGCGAGAATCAGCACGCCTTCAAATGGATCAAGTCGCTCAACAACGAACTCTAATTTTTCGCCAGCAGTTGGCGGAGTTTCGAAATGGGTGATTGGGCAGATTCCGTGACTCTTGGGACTGAACTCCACAAAGACATCTTTGCCGCGAACGTCCATCACTTGTCCAGTTCGCAGTTGGCGCCCGCCAGAAGTCCGACGAATCGGGTTTGTCCCCGATGTCCGGGCAGCTGGTCGAGGTGTGTTTGTCGCATCCAGAATTTCCTGAGCATTCATTCCTCCCAGAGCCCTCTCGATCTCCGCATTCAGAGCGGCATTGATGTCAACGGGCGGGGTGGGAGTCGTTCGCCCGAGGGCGTCGCTGTCCGGTGGGGTGGAATCGGGATGCATATCAACATAGCCTATCGCATCCACACTCCTTCGGAGGCGTATAAGATGTCGGAACGTTCGTATCGTCCAAGTCACTACCCGCGCTCTGAGTTTATGAACAGTTAAAGAGGAGTTAATCGAATGGAACCGAGCAAAGTCGCCTGGGGAATCGAAGTTGGTGAATTTGCCCTGAAGGCGATTCGTCTTGCTTTGGTTGGCGACACGATTAATGTCACTGACTTTGCTGTCATTCCCCACCAAAAAGTGCTCTCCGACCCGAGTGTGTCCGACCGCGAAGGAATGATCCGAGTCTCTCTTGGAGCATTCGCCCAAGCTCATGCAGAGCAGTTGGCGACCGAGCCAATCATTATGAGTCTTCCAGGGAATGCTGGATTTGCTCGATTTGCCACAATCCCAGCGGTTGATGCCAAGACGCTGCGAAGCATGATTGAATATGAAGCGAAGCAACAAATTCCATTTCCAATCGAGGAAGTCGAATGGGACAGCCATGTTCTGCCAGCAGACGACAGCGGACAACTCGCAATTGGAATTTTTGCAGTCACCAAGGAACGCCTTCACGAACTGCTCAAGCTTTATTCGGAGTGCGGACTCGAACCAGATGTTCTGACACTCAGTTCTGTCGCTGTATACAACGCGCTTCACTATGACTTTGAATTAGAAGACAAGCCCGAGCCTGTTTCGTGCATTGATATTGGGACAAATTCAACAGATATAGTCGTCATCGCCGGTGGGAAATTTTGGATTCGGACCTTCCCGGTTGGCGGATCGCAATTCACATCCGCGATTGCCGATGCATTTGCTAGTCAGAATGTGAATTACTCTCGAGCGGAGAAAATTAAACTTGATCGTGCTCCAAGCGAAAAAATCCTGCGCGCACGGACCATGGCGATGCGCAGAGTGACCGGTCAATTAGTCGATGAAATCGGTCGATCCCGCGAGTTCTATCAATCTGCCAACGAAAGCGTGGATCTCAAAAAAGCCTACGGTGTTGGGTCAACCCTTAAAATTTCGGGGCTTCGCACCAAGATCGCAAGCGACCTTCAGATGAC
>SXSS01000051.1 GCA_005792145.1 Planctomycetia bacterium
CCGACTCACTCGCCGGAATACTTGTACCCAACAATGCCTTCAATCGGCTTGAAGCAAAGAGTCCAATGAGTGAACCAGTTCCGTTGCGAGCGATGTCGAAATAGATCTTCGCGGCTCCTTTGTTGTCACCCATCGCAGTCAGAATCTTCGCGCGAATCAACAGCGTCGAAGGCTGGACTGATGTCGACTGACTGATCAGCGCGAGCGCCGCTGGAGCGTCGCCTTCCTTCAGTTTTTTCCAAGCACCGAATCGAATTTTCGTATCGTCGCTGAACGGCAATCTGCGCTCCGCAAGGTCGAGCAATCCTTGGACCGCAGAAACATCCGCGTCGAGAAGAGCCGCGGAAGTGGCTGCATCGAGCAATTCTTTCACGGCGGACTCCATTGCCTCGCGCGCCAGGGCTGCAAACTCGGGGTTGGATGCAAGAAGTGCAGCATTTTTCTCGCGCGCTCCAGTGGGGTCTTCAATTTCTGACTGAGCGGTCGCCGCAGCGACCATTGTTGTGATCGAAGCTGCCGCGCCAGGATCTTTCGACTCTACGCGAATTGTCGCATCAACCATTGCAAAGAGTGGAGAAAGTGTTAAAGGCACAGCCTCGCATTGAGCTCTCGTGATCCCAGGATTATTCGATTGAATGAGTGTCGTCTGCTTGAGTTTTAAATCATAGACAAACTGAAACAAAGCTTGAATTGCATCGACCGGACGATCCGCCCCCCAAAGTGCCAACGCATAATCAGTCATAAGGATGTTCTGAATATATTCGAGGTCTTCTTTTAACCGCATCGACTGGAATGCGATTTGATATATGCGGGCCGCTGATCCATACGCACCCTCTTGAAGCAGAAGAGCGGCGAGGCGACTCCACGAACGGGTTTCGATTGGATTGGCTAATGCGGCGGTAACCAACAATTCGCACTCTCCAACCAGATCGTCGATTCGTTCGTTGATAAATCCAGCCGAGGTCTCGGCCGCGGCGGGGAATGCTGGCGAGAGAGTCAGGCTTTGCATGAGATAATTCCCAAACGCTTCCATGTCACCTCTGCGAGATTCGAACAACGCAAGATCAAATGCGATGCGTGACGCAACTGGAGCTTGAATAACTTTTATCGCCTCTGGGGTGAGATACTTCTTAAAAGCATTCGCTCGATCGAAAGCGGTTTCTCGCCGTTCGATGTCCAACAAGATTCTCCGAAGTCGCATAACCTGATCATCTGGACATAATTTGACGAGACGGCCAATCACCTCTTGCGACACTTCCGCCGCATAAGGCGACATGTCGCCCGAAAGACCAGCCAGCGACAGCACCATGTGCCATCTCTCAATATCTTCAGGTTGCATAAGCGCGGCTTTTCGGGAGATAAATATCGCTGCATCGAGTTCCGCTGGAGAGAGGTCGGTCGGCGAAACCGCCAAATATGCTTCGCGCATAAGCATATTTCCATAGCGGATACGAGCGCCTTCGGCAATTGGAAGCGGTTGTGGGGTCGGATTTCCTCCCCCAGATTGAGATCCAAGACAGACGGCAAGGACAATCGCCAACATAAGTGAAGTGTACTCTCTTTGCGTTACACTCTTCCACCCGCATGAGCATCAACCGCATCATCATCGTTGGATTTGTCGCTGGAGTTATGGCTCTGTCGCTTGCGCCGGACGCGCGTGCTCAACAACTGGGATCGAAACTTTCCGAGAAAATCACTCAGAGCACCACGGTCGATCCGTCAGCGAAAGCAGACATCACGAAATTCATTGATCAGGCCATCAAAAATCTCAATAGCACAGATCCGTTGACTGTCCGGAGTGGACGAGAAATGGTCGTCTCGTCGATGACCAAGCAACAGGTCAATCCAGCCTTTCGACCAGTGTTTGCGGCGATGATCTTGCCGGATTTGAAGAAAGTCATCTCGAGTGCATCTGCTTTCCAAGCGACCAATGCTCTTGAAATTGTGAAGGCGCTTCAATGTCCAGATTCCATCTCATTCCTTGCAGAGCAAACTGCGGTGAAGAACCAGCCAAATTCTTCTTTGCGACTCGTCGCCGCTGGTGGGCTGGCAACCTTGCGAACACCAATCGAATTGACCAGCGGGCAAGCTGATGGGGTCTTGAAAACCCTTGGTTCCAATGTGATAAAGGAAACCGATTGGATGGTTGCCTCATACGACCTTCAGGCGATTTGCACATTTTCTACTTCGCCTCAAGTGCCCAAGGCAAGTCAAGCTTTCGCTCGAACCGCCCTTGTGAACGCTTTGAGTTACTTTGTTACGCAAATTCGCAAAGGAACTGTCCAGCCAGAAATGATTCGTGCAGTCAATCGAAGCCTTGCTATCTATATGAGGGATCAGGTCCCATTGGCAACTCAAGCCGATGTTGCAGCAGTTATGAAAGCGCTAGCGACTACGCTGAAAGAAATCAAGAATTTGCCCGTGCCGAGCAAGCCAGAATCGCTCGTCGAGGCATACACACAAGCCAATAAAACTGTCGACACCATTCAAAAGACATTCTTGGGTGGCACAGGTAGCGCTTCAGGCGGCGCGACTGGCAAGCCCGCGACTCCTCCGCCCCCCCCAGCGAAGAAATAATTCCGCGTTCATTTCTTGAAGGCGTACTCTCTCCTGCGATGCGCTGGATCATCGCCTTTTTCTTGTTCACCTTGATCATCGTCCTCTCCGAGGCGCTGCTGACTTTCGATCCCTCTCGCCTTCCGGCGGAAATCAAATTCGCAAGCAGTGATGTTTTCACTCTTGATCCACAGCGCATGTCTTATATGCAGGACTTGCGCATCTCACGATCGCTCTTCGATGGACTCTGCTCTCGCGATTCTCAAACGGGTCTTCCCACTCCGGCTGTTGCGACGAGTTGGGAAACTTCGCCCGATGCAAAGATATGGACATTTCACTTGCGCCCCGACGCGCGCTGGACAAATGGCGATCCAGTGACAAGCGTAGATTTTCGAAATGCGTGGAGGCGTCTGCTTCTTCCCGATACCGCTGCGGATTATTCCGAACTGCTTTTTCCGATCCGCGGCGCGCGCGAATTTTTTGCGTGGCGAACAAATGCTCTAGCGCAATATGCCGCGGGAAAGAAGCACGATGCGCAAACTGCGAATGCACTTTGGGATTCGACCCTTGCGACATTTGATCAGATGGTTGGTATTCAAACTCCCGATCCGCACACACTCGTCGTGGAACTGCAAAGTCCAGTGCCGTATTGGCTTGATCTCTGCGCATTTCAGACCCTCGCGCCAATCAATCAAGCGTCGCTCGATCGTTTTACAAGGATTGATCCAATCAGCGGATTTCTGAAATCTGATCCAGGATGGACGAAGCCTGGAGTATTGGTCACGAATGGCCCGATGAAACTTGTTGATTGGAAATACAAACGCTCGATGCGTTTGGAACCCAACGAGTTGTATGTTGGACCCAACACACCGCTGGCAAAGAGTGTGGAAGTCGTTCCCATCGAAGATGCGAACACCGCGGTATTGGCTTATGAATCGGGAAGTGTCGATTGGATCAGCGATTTGACCGCGGAGTTTCGTGCGGACCTCGCCGAATCTTCGCGCAAATGGCTGGATCGCCACCGAGAAGAATATGATTTGCGAATCGCCGCTGGAGCGAGTGAAGACGAGGCGCTTGCAGCATTGCCTGCGCCCGATCCCGCGCTGGGCGAGCGGCGCGATGTGCACATATTGAGCGCATTCGGCACTGATTTCTGGAGCTTCAATTGTCGACCGCTGCTCTCGAATGGTCGAGTAAATCCATTCGCGGACGCGCATGTTCGACGAGCGTTTGCACTCGCTGTCGATAAAGTTCGGTTGACCACTTCTGTGACTCGATTGAACGAACGAGTCGCAACAACTCTTGTTCCGCGAGGATCAATCGATGGATATCTTTCGCCAGCAGGATTGCCATTCGACGTTTCTCGCGCACGCGAAGAGATGGCCTCGGCTGGTTGGATTGACCGCACCGGTGATGGCATCGTCGAGAACGCAGCGGGCGAACCATTTCCAACTGTGGACATGCTGTATATGACTGGAAATCCGCGCGTGAAAAATATCGCGATTGCACTCGCGGCGATGTGGCGCGATGGGCTTGGTGTGCAATGCGAACTTCGAGGCAAAGACGGAAAATTTGCCAAGGAAGATCTTCGTCGTGGCAACTTCATGATCGCACGCGGTGGTTGGTATGGAGATTATGCAGACCCAACGACCTTCTTGGATTTGGCAAAGACTGGCAACGGCAATAATGATCGTGCATTTTCCAGCGCGCGCTATGACGCGCTTCTCGAGCAAGCCGCCACCGAACTGAATGTCGCGAAACGTATGGAAATTCTCGGCGAAGCGGAGCGATTGTTAGTCGAGGAAGAAATGCCAATACTGCCACTTTGTCAATATGTGACGCTCTATATGTATGACCCCGCAAAAATGCGTGGAATCATTCGCGGTCCACGACTCGATCAAAGGTTGTCTCTCCTTCACCGCGTTGACGAGCAGAGTGCGAGACCAACCCCATGATGAGTTTTATTATTCGCAGATTGTTGCAATTGCCGGTGGTTCTCTTGGCGGTAGTGGCCGTGACATTTTCCTTGGTGTGGTTGATCCCTGGAAACCCAATGTTGCAGGAAGGCAGACAACCTCCGCAAGAAATCGTCGACGCGATGAATCGGCAATATCAACTTGATAGCCCAGTGACATTTTTCGGCGGGTATCTCGCGCGTGTGACTGGTATTGGTTGGGTGCTGGGATGGAATGACGCGCCGTTCGATCTTGGACCAAGTATGCGCAATCCAGATTGGACAGTGAATGAAATTATCAGCGCTGGATTTCCGATTTCTGCAACGATTGGTCTTGGAGCAATCGCGATTGCGCTTGTCATCGGAACGATCGCGGGACTTGTTGGTGGATTGCGACCAGGTTCGTGGCTGGATGCGGGCACGCAACTGATCGCCCTCATCGGAATCAGCGTGCCATCATTTGTGACTGGATCTTTCTTGATTGTGTTGTTCGCCGCAAAGTTTCAGATTTTTCCAATTGCTGGTTGGGGAACTCCCGCGCACGCAATCCTGCCGATGCTGACTCTCTCCCTCCCCTTCGCGGCATACATCGCTCGACTGCTTCGATTTGGTCTTGTGGAGCAGATGACCACGGATCACCTGCGAACCGCGCGCGCCAAGGGACTTTCTCGCCGACAAGCCGCGTGGCGTCACGCATTGAAGAATGCATTCCTTCCAGTGCTTTCGTTTCTCGGCCCCGCCACCGCCGTTGCGATGACTGGTTCGTTTGTCGTTGAAAAAGTTTTCGCAGTTCCAGGGCTCGGCCGCCATTTCGTCGACGCAGTCTTGGGCAAAGACATCACGCTTGTGATGGGAGTTGTGTTGATCTATGCCGTCTTGTTGATTGTTCTCAATCTTGTGGTCGACGTCTTGTACGCGTGGATCGATCCGCGCATCGATCTTGCCAACGCAGGATCACGGTAGACTTTCATACGATGCGTCAGGATGCACACTTTTCATTGTTTGTGATCACGATATTGAGTCTGCTTGGAATGAGTGGCTGTATGGGCGCGCTGACCAACGAAGGCCCCGACCAATTGACGATCACTCCTGCGCAATACCGCGACGCATTTGATGCCGCGGCTCAAACAGCTCGCGAAATGGGATACAAGGTCACTGTCGTTGATCGATCAAATGGAATCATCGAGACCGAGCCTCGCCACGCTGGTGGCGCTCTCGAACCTTGGCGATTCGATAATGACGGATTTGTGGAGGCGACGGCGAATACGATTGCAAGTCGTCGAAGACGAATTCGATTTGAGTTCGTGCCAGTTGGCGCCAATCTCGATGCAGTTCAGACAGATCCCATTCTGCACGGTCCAGCCATTCCTGGAAGCACTCGAGCGCAAGAGCGATTCGATGTGCAAACCTGCACAGGGCCAATCGACGTTGATGTATGGGTCTATATAGAGAGGTCTTTCACAGAAGGAATCAAGCCTTCGACTTATTCGGGAGGTTTGGCGTCGACTTGGACCAATAAGCTTGATGCGAAGCCAGCGGATGCAAAGGACGAATCAACTCGCGATAACACGAATTGGACGCCTCTCGGGCGCGATTTGGCGTATGAGCGGACGATTGTCCAGCGGATTGAAGAAAGTCTTTACTCGCCGAAGTAGGTGGTGGCGTCGGGGGGATGCCTTAAAAGTCCTATAACCATCCAAAGATACCTTTTTTCCCATTTATTTTGACATTCCGCACCTAGAACGCACCTTTAATACGGAAGGACATTTGTGATGCCTCTGTGATCACTCTGTTCCTGCAGATGCATTGTGCAATGATTGGCTTCAATTGAAAGTTTCAAAAAATGAAATCAAATATGAAAAATCCAAAGCATGCCAAATTTGCATTGATCACAACTTTCTCATTGACCGGAGTCGCAATTCTATCGACTTCAGTTCTTGCGCTGCCAGGCGCCGGCGACCAAGTGCAAATTCCAACAAGCGCAAATGATTATTTTATCCCTGGAACACAACCCAACGCTGATTCGACAGCATTCGAACCTGTTCAAGCTTCGAACAACTGCTCGTACTGTCACGGAAACTACAACGACAATGTTGCTCCATTCGATAGTTGGGTTGTAAGTTTGATGGGTCAGTCAGCACGCGATCCTGTTTGGCACGCAGCTTTGGCGATCGCAAATCAGGACGCGAATCTTTCTGGTGAACTTTGCATTCGCTGTCACGCTCCGGGCGCATGGTTGTCTGGACATAGTTCGACGGGAGATCTCTCGCAGTTCACCCAAGATGATTTCGATGGAATCAATTGTCATTTTTGTCACCGTACTGTGAACCCAACTTTAGGAACAAACAGCGCAGTTGGATATCCCAAGAAGGGTCAAGACCCAACCCCCGATCCGGAAGTGATTGACCCACTCTTCGCGGCAGGATTGCTTCCTTCGGCGGATCTTGCAAACGCTTCGTTCGTCATCGATCCGGAAGATGTTCGTCGTGGACCATTCGATGATGTCCCGCAGAATTTTCACGGTGGACCTGAATTGATTTATTCCCCCTATCACTCCAACAGTTCGCTCTGTGGAACGTGCCATGATGTCAGCAATCCTTTATTCAGCAAACAGCCTAATGGACAAATGGCTTTGAATGCTCTCAGCACAGCGCATCCATCGATGAATAAAGGTGACATGTTCCCCGAACAGAGAACATATTCCGAGTGGCTCAACAGCACCTTTGCGACAACAGGAGTTTATTTTGCTGACGGGCGCTTCGGTGGGAATCATCCAACCGGCGTGATGAAGAGTTGCCAAGATTGCCACATGCCAGATCAACAAGGTGGCGGATGCGTCTTCTATGAAGGTGATCCAACCACCGAACGACCAAATGTCCCACAGCATTCATTTGCTGGATCGAACACTTGGGTCTTGCGTGGAGTTGCGACACAGATGGGTGATGATGCAGAATTTTTCGGTTTGACTCCAGAACGCGTCGACAGTGCGATTGCGCGCAATGTGCAAATGCTGCGTGACTCTTCAGACATCGAACTGAGTCAAGTTGGAGATCAACTGCGGGTCAAGATCACCAACCAATCGGGGCATAAACTTCCCACCGGCTATGCAGAAGGTCGACGCGCTTGGATCAATGTGAAATTCTATAACGCGACTGGAACGCTTCTCGAACAACGCGGAGCGTATGACATTGCAACTGCGACGCTCACTGAAGACAATACGAAGGTTTATCAAGCAAAGCATGTGATCGACCAAACGATTGCGACTGCGACTCATCTTCCAGTGGGACATTCGATGCATTTGGCACTTTCTAATGTTGTGGAACTTGACAATCGAATCCCACCGCGTGGTTTCACCAACGCTGCATTCGATGCCGTGGGAGCATCCGTTGTCGGATATTCCTATGAAGACGGTCAATACTGGGACAACACGGATTATGCGATTCCTGTTGGCGCAACCACCGCGGCTGTGAACTTTTACTATCAAACTTCCAGCCGTGAATACATGGAATTCCTACGAGATACTGCTGGTGATGGATCAGGCGTAACGGCATACAACCTTTGGGTTTTGCACGGGAAAAGCGCGCCAGTCGCGATGGATTCCAGCCAGATCTCTCTCGTCCCATCGAACCCCGCTGATCTGAACGGCGATCAATTGGTCAACGGCGCAGACCTCACCATTCTCTTGAGCAATTGGGGCGGAAGCGGCAAAGGCGACATCAATCAAGATGGCACCGTCGGCGGAACAGACCTTGCATCGTTGCTGGCTGCTTGGGGTTCTTGATCCGCCGCGGGAACAGGACTACACGCCGCCGAGAGGCTTTATGAGTGGCTCTGGATAGACCTCGTTGTAATCCTCCATCGCGGCATTCACAACCTGTGCTGCGCGCTCATAGCCATAAACATCACGAATCGATGTCGAGGGCTTCTCGCCGATGTGAAGTTTGTATGTCGAAAAATAATGTTGAAGCCGCTCGATCAGCAGCGGCGGAAGATCGCTCAATTCGCGCGCGCCATCCCACACAGGATCGCCAACCAGAACTCCGATGATCTTGTCGTCAGCTTCTCCATCGTCGAGCATTTGCAAACCTCCAACAACGCATACATCCATAACAAGATCGCTCTTGCTGATTGGGCGCTCTGAAAGAACGCAAATATCCAGCGGATCGCCGTCGGCTCTCTTCGCGTGCGGACTGAGCGCAGCGACGCGATTTGCGCAGAGCGTTCGAGGCATAAAACCATAAAGCATCGGCGGCGTTGCGCTGGTGCGCTGCGGGCGATCAACATGCAAATATCCAGACTCTTTATCGACTTCGTACTTCACCAAGTCGAAAGGCGTGATCTCGATGAACGCCTGCACAATGCGCGGCGGATTATTCCCGCAGCGAAGTCCATGCCATGGGTGAGGGCGACTGGTGTAATAGCGAATTGGATCCATCGTGGGAGAGTAACGCTTTGTTCAACCACCACTCGGTGCGACGGCGGCATTTGGTGCGACTGGAATTGTTTGCGCCGCCGAAGATTTCGGCGTTCGCTGAAGAAGATTCTCTACGGCCGCGCGCAATTGGCGATCTGAATTTGCTGATTCATCTTGGGGAGTTTGCGCGACAAGAATGTTTGGAACTGCGCCATTCATTTCCATATCTTTGCCATCAAGCAAGTACCAACCGCGCGTCGGCATCCGAATGGACGTGCCATCAAGCAGTGACGCAGAGCCAGTCGAGATCACGCCGCCATATGTGGGCATTCCCACGAGCGTTCCCCGCTGGAGTTTCTTGAAGGCATGCGCCACAATCTCCGCATTCGAAAAACTTTTTTCGTTGCAGAGCATATTGACCGGTCCAGTGAACCGCTGAATGAAGAGGCGATCTTGCGGATATCCATCGGTGTGTTTGGGATCAGCGCCGCGCGGAACTGTGTAAGCATGAATCGGCGAGCAGATCGATGCGAGCAGTCGATCCGCAGTCCATCCGCCACCGTTATTGCGAACGTCGATAAGCAAACCATCCTTGCCATCACACGCCGCGTACAAATCGCGTTCGAATTCGTCGAGCGCCGGCTGAGCCATACCTTCTATGTGGATATAACCCAAACGCCCGCCCGACCATTCATCCACCAATTTTGCATTGCGATTTTGCGTTGCCTGATATGCAAGCCTGCCGATCGCTGAGTCAGTCACTGGGATAATTGCGGTTTGCAAGGAAACATCTCGACCATCTGCAAGAGTGCGATTGATCGAGAGCACAACCTCGCGGCCAATCGTGCCGGCCATACGCGAAGAGAGCGTATCTCCTGCGCGAATCGGCTCGAAATCGATTGCGGTAATGATGTCGCCAATCATCAGTGGCGTCTTTGTTGTCATCGCTGGTGCATCTGGAATCATTGTGTCGACGCGAAGACCTCCAGTTGCAGAAGAGACCATCACTCCAATACGACCTTGCGGAAGAACCGTGCGCCCACCCGCCTGCGGCGAACGAATTCCAAGATGGCTTGCGTTCAGTTCTCCCAGCAAACGATTTGCGACATGATCGAATTCGCTGGCAGTTCGAGCGTGCGTGGCAAGTTCTGCATATCGCGCGGAGAGTGCATCCCAATCCAAACCCTTCATCGTTGGGTGATAAAAGTTCTCGCCCATCAATCGCTGGGCTTCTGCAAATTTCTGCCTGACAAGAGCGGCCTGATCGACAACGATGGATGAATCAATATCGATGGATGTTCCGCCGGAACTGCCGCCACTTTCAGCGGGAGCCGCCGAAGCAGATCCACCAGAGGTCGAGGTCAGTTGACCTTTTCCGCCTGAAAGCGTGACAAGTTTTTCGCCGGTCAGTGAAATGCCTTGGACGCTGGTGCGTGAACCAAGTTTGCGTTGACCAGTTCCATCCCAGTTGATGACAAACAATCCGCCATCGAGCAATTCGCCGCCAGTGAAATACATACGGTCGCCGGCGGGAGCGATTTCGAGATTGCCTTCGTTGCCGGGCATCGACGAGACTCGACGAACTCGGCGGTATGCGTCGTCAAGGGAAAGCACGGCTGGAACTTCTGGCTTTTCTGGCTTGTCAGTTTTTTCTGATTTGTCAGACTTTTCTGCCTTATCGCCTTTCTCTGCGACTTCGGTTTTTTCTTCGTCAGGCTTGTCCGGATTTTCACTTTTATCAGCCTTCTCATTTTTATCGGCGGTTTCCGACTTGTCGGATTTTGCTTTCGCAAGAGGCTTGCGCTTCTTTGCGGCTTCAGCTGCGTCCTTGAAATATTTTTCAAGTTCGAACTTTGGAAGGCCCTCAAGCGACTTGTCCAAGAAAACCATCCATACATCCACTTCTTCGTTCGTTCGCTCGGAAACAAAACTCATGATGCGACTATCCGCAGACCAGCGCGGCGATCCATCATTGTCAGGATGGCGTGTGACATTGATTGGAGCTGTCGAGCCATCGGCTGGTGCTAGAAAGATATCGCTGTTGAAGTCGCGATCTGTATTGGTGAACGCAAGCCATCGACTGTCGGGACTCCAACGAAGTTCGATATCTGGATCCCAACCTTCGCGCACAGTTCGCACTTCGCGAGATGTGAGATCCATCATCATGATGTTGCCGCGGCCTCGACGAAATGCCAGATGCTTTCCATCTGGCGAAGGAGTTGATTGACGATCATTCGTCGCGCCGCTGATGAGTGGCGCAACTTCGAAGCGAACAGCTTCCGTCCATCGCTCGCTCTTTGGCTTCTCTTTTTCTTTTTCCGCCGCTTTCTTTGGTGTTTTTGGCGCTGCGGTCGCGGGCGCGGTCGCGGGATCGACTGCGGGAGTTGCGACAGGCGCGGTCGTGGTCGCGGGCGCGGGATCGACCGCGGGAGTTGCGACAGGCGTGGTCGCGGGCGCGGTCGCGGGATCGACTGCGGGAGTTGCGACAGGCGCGGGCGTGGTCGCGGGCGCGGGATCGACCGCGGGAGTTGCGACAGGCGTGGTCGTGGTCGCGGTCGCGGGATCGACCGCGGGAGTTGCGACAGGCGCGGTCGCGGGCGCGGTCGCGGGATCGACTGCGGGAGTTGCGACAGGCGCGGGCGTGGTCGCGGTCGCGGGATCGACTGCGGGAGTTGCGACAGGCGCGGGCGTGGTCGCGGTCGCGGGATCGACCGCGGGAGTTGGCGCGGGTTCGGCTGGCTTGGGCAATAAAACTTTCGCAGTTGCCACAACATCCTCGCGCGTCGTTGCGACGGCCGCAGTCATGATGGAATCTCCACCATCCGCGTCACTTGTGAAATAAAGCGTCTGCCCATCTGGACTCCACGCGATTTCATATTCGCGCGCCATCGCATTGGTCACGCGTCGAGCGGGATACTTGCCTTCAATGGGCTTGATCCACACATCGCCGAACGCAACAAGCGCCGCGCTCTTCCCATCTGGATTGAGCGCAATTTCTGTCGCAGCGGTTGCGAGAGATTTAACCTCCTCGCTATCAAAGGTGTCGTCTGGAGCGGTAAATTTTATCGCAATCGGTTGAGCCCCCGTGGCATTGAGATCCAACCGATACAGTTTGTCCCAGACTGTGAAAAAAGCGCGCCGACCATCGCGGCTGACCGAAAGATCTTTTACGTCTTGCCCTTCAAATCCAGTCAATCGACGCGCAGTTGCTTTGCCGTTTGCATCCTGAACGAAGACATTGACTGTTGCGAGGTCTCGATCAGAAAGAAAGAGGAAACTAGAGTCATTACGCCACTGCGCCCATCCATCGTTGCCTTGAAAATCCGTCAGTTGCACGAACATTGCATCCCCTGTCGCTGAGGTGTCATACATCCAGACATCACAATTATCGCTGCCGCGATATCCACGACGAGTCCAATCGCTGCCGCCGCGCTCGAAGAGAAAACGCTTCCCATCAGGCGATGGAACTGCGGCGCGACCGAATGCTCCGTGCCGACGAATTGGCTCGCCACCAGTCAACGCAACGAAGTACGGACGAGGCGAGCGAAAGAGGTCGTAATCGAGTGATGCGGAAAAATCGAGAGCAGGTTCGCCTGTTGGAGTTGTTGAAAAACTTGAGATGCTCAAGACTTCGTCGGTTTGAGTCACTCGTCGCAGCGATCCACCCATTGGATCGATTATGTAGAGATTG
Organism: Planctomycetia bacterium; assembly: GCA_005792145.1. Lineage (GTDB taxonomy): Bacteria > Planctomycetota > Phycisphaerae > Phycisphaerales > SM1A02 > F1-60-MAGs104. The sequence goes on from SXSS01000051.1 coordinate 12,616, forward strand.
CGCCCACCATCGCGCGTGCTTTCGAAAGCAATCATCGATCCATCCTCGCTCCACACACTTCGCGAATCATCAGCAGGATGACTGGTCAAGCGCGTCGCAGCGCCGCCTTCAGCAGCGCCCTTCCATAAATCGCCGCGCCAAGTGAATGTCACAAAGTTTCCGTCAGGGCTTGCCGCTGGGAATCGGGGCAGATCAATTTCGGCAGCGAATGCAAAGGATGCGAATTGCAGGGTGACGCAGAGGCAGATCATCCGACAAGCACGGCAAGGGAGGCTCTTCTTCATGCCACCACTTTATCGCATATTCACTGCGAATCACTCTTGCAGCGACGATGTTGATACAACAGGTTGCGCGCCTCTTTCGCTGCAAAGCACCACAAGAAGATTGGCGATCAACAATGCTTTCTGCGCGCTGTTCAGTTCGACAGTCTTTTTTTCTTCCAATCTCGCAAGCGCCAACTCGACCATGCCGACCGCTCCATCGACAATGCGTTGACGAGCAGAAACAACCGCACCCGCTTGCTGTCGTTGAAGCATCGCTGCTGCAATCTCAGGCGCATACGCAAGACTTGAAATGCGCGCTTCGAGAATATCAATTCCCACCTTGGATAAACGGGCGGAGATTTCTGATTGCAATTTTTCTCCAACTGCATCTGTGTTGCCACGAAGACTCATCGCGGAATCATCTGAACTGTCATAGTGATAATGGCTCGCAAGATTTCGCAGCGCCGCTTCGGACTGTGTCTCGACATATTGGTCAAACGCTTCAACATTGAAGAGTGCCTCTGCGGTGTCAGTCACACGCCAGACAACAACTGCCGCAATCTCAATTGGATTTCCATCAAGGTCATTCACTTTGATTGGATGACCTCGCCCGCGTTTCGCAGCGACAACGACACGCCCCGATGTGGGATCCTTGACCTCGCTGATCGACTGCGCTCCCGTTTCAAATGTGCGAATGCGAAGCGAAAGACGCTTCTTGGAAGAAAATGGATTGACATAGTGAAATCCAACGGCGCGCACGCTGCCTCGGTATCGCCCGAAGAAAAGTACGACACGGCTTTCATTTGGATTCACAACGAAAAAGCCATTCCAATTGAAGAGCCAAAGTAAAAATAGAAATACACAAATAATGATGCCGAGGATGCCCACAACTTGGTTTGAATCGACCTTCGAGATTGAAAAAACAAAACAGAGCAAAATGATGGGAAATGCGATGAGCTGAATTGGCAGCAACAACCAACCTGAAAAAGGTGAGAGTGAAATTTCTTTGATCATCTGTTTCCCCATAGAGTGTGCAAGAACTTGAATTTGCCTATTCTAACAAGTCTATGCGACCTGAATCACTTTCGTTTCTTCACCGACTTCTCGACACGCCAAGCCCATCTGGCTTTGAAGCGCCTGGGCAAAAGCTCTGGCTGGAATATGTGAAGCCAAGCGCCGCACGAACATGGTCCGATGCATACGGAAACTGTTTTGCGGAAATTGCGCCGGTGGGAGCGAAGCGAACTATCGCCGTGTGCGGACACGCGGATGAAATCGGCTTGATGGTCAATCATATAGATGCGCAAGGATTTATTTATTGCAAAGCAATCGGCGGCATCGATGCGGGTTCGATCGTCGGAAAGCGTATTCAGTTTTTATCAACTGTCGCAGGCGTCAAAAATCCAGTCATTGGACTTGTGGGCGCAACGGCGATCCATTTGCAAGACAAAGAAGCTGGCGCGAAAGTTCGCAAATTGCACGAACTCTTCATTGACATTGGCGCGAAGGATCAAGCCTCGGCGATGGCACGACTGAATATCGGCGACGCTGGTGTCTTCTTGGATGCGAGCATGATGATGACTGAAGAACTTATCGTCGCTCGCGCGCTTGATAATCGAATTGGAACATTCGTCGCGGCAGAAACACTTCGCTTGGTCCACGAGCAGAAGGATCAACTGAAAGTTCGTGTCGTCGCTGTGAGCACGGTGCAAGAAGAAGTTGGACTGCACGGAGCATCGATGATTGCAGAAAGCCTACGACCCGATATTGCGCTGGTGACCGATGTCGGACACGCGACCGATAGCCCCGGAATTTCCCACGCGCAGCACGGACAATTCAAGATGGGCGAAGGACCAAAAGTTGCACTCGGTGGCGCAATGCATCCTGCAGTCGTCAAAAGATTGATGACTGCTGCTGCTGCGAAATCCATACCACTCCAACGCGCGGCGACGCCTGGTCGCAGCGGAACCGACACCGATGCGATCTTCACGCGCGCCGGTGGAATTCCAAGTGGCCTGCTCAGTTTGCCAATTCGATATATGCATACAACCGTCGAATTGGCGAATATCCGCGATTTGCGTCAAATTTCAGAAGTTTTTGCCGCGATGATTCTCGGCCTCGGCGCGGATGAGATAATGACTTCTTCGCTGTGATTTGTGTCATGTCGGATAGACTCATCCCCCAATTATGTTGAAGTTCGTCCATCAAGCCATTCGAGATATCCGAACAACAGGCTCGGTCTTTCCGAGTTCTCCCGCACTTGCAAAAGCGATGACGCGATCTTTGCGAAGCCACCGCGGGAAGAAAAAGATTCTAGAAGTTGGACCTGGCACTGGGCCATTCACTTCAGCGATCCTCAACTCTTTGCGCGGCCATGACTCCTTTGACATCGTGGAGGTGAACGAAGTTTTCTGCGCGCATCTCGAACATCGCCTCTTGAAGGACTATCGCGCGCACCACCCATCAATCAGCGTCAAATTGCACGCGATGCCGATCGAACAAGCCCCTCTTGAAGGCGGATATGACTTCGTGATTTGTGGATTGCCTTTTAATAATTTCCCGCTTGCGCTGACTCAGTCGATTTTCAATCAGCTTCTGGCTTTGATGCGCGACGGCGGAGAGATGACATACTTCGAATATGCGGGCGTACGGACGATCAAGCGTCCGTTCATCGGCGCTGGCGGCCGCGATCACATCCGCCGCTTTGAAGCATTTCAACAATCAACCGCAAAGGCGCACATCGTGACGAACCGCTTGGTTGTCGCAAATTTTCCCCCTGCACACGCGGTTCGAATTATCAAGCGGCAAGGTGCATAAAAGAAGGATCTTTCGAACTATGTTCCACATCAACGAAAACTATCTCAAGCTCTCCGCCGGATATCTCTTCCCAGAAATCGCGCGGCGAGTCGCAATGTATGCGAAAGAAAATCCCACCGTCGCAGCGCGCATTATTCGTTGTGGGATCGGCGATGTGACCGAACCTCTGCCACCCGCCGCTGCGCAAGCGATGCGCAAGGCGATTGATGACTTGACCAAACACGAAACTTTTCGTGGATATCCCCCGCCATCTGGATATGACTTTGTTCGCGGAGCAATTGCGCAAGGAGATTTTCGTTCTCGGGGATGCGATATCGCAGACGACGAAATTTTTCTCAGCGATGGATCCAAGCCTGACGCAAGCGCGATCCTAGAAATCCTTGGCGTGGGCAATCGAGTTGCGATCACGGATCCGGTCTATCCCGTTTATGCAGATACGAATGTGATGCATGGAAATTCTGGCGCTGCTCTTTCCGGCGGCGGATACGAAGGATTCACATATCTGCCCTGCACCCCCGCGAATGATTTTTCTCCCGCATTGCCAAGCGGCAAAGTGGATGTGATCTATCTCTGCTCGCCAAATAATCCAACAGGCGTGGTGCTTGATCGCGCTGCGCTGACACGCTGGGTGAAATACGCCCGCGAAAACGGCGCGCTTATTTTGTTTGACGCCGCATATGAAGCGTTCATTCGTGAAGATGGAATCCCCCATTCGATTTATGAAATTGATGGCGCCAAAGAATGCGCAATCGAGTTTCGATCCTTCTCGAAAGTTGGCGGATTCACTGGGGTGCGCTGCGGATACACCGTGGTGCCCAAGACACTGCACGGAGCATCGAGCAACGGAACGCGCGTCGCGCTTCATGGACTTTGGATGCGCAGATGGGCAACTTGCTCCAATGGAGTTTCGTGGCCTGTACAGTGCGCAACAGCGGCGCTCTATTCACCCGAAGGGCGGCAACAGACTCGCGCATTGACGGATTTTTATATTGCCAACGCGAAGTTGCTTTCGGCGGCGTGTGAAGCGCTTGGCCTGAAGACATATGGCGCCGCAAATTCGCCCTATGTTTGGATGACATGCCCCAGCGGAATTGGATCATGGGAGACATTCGATATGTTGTTGCGCGAAGCGCAAGTTGTCACAACGCCTGGCGCGGGATTTGGAAAGTGCGGCGAAGGATTTATCCGAATCAGCGCCTTCAATTCACGGGCAAATGTCGAAGAAGTCGCTCGCAGATTGTCAGTGCTTGCACCGAGTGTGGCGCGGTAAATCCCAACTTGCGCTCGATCGTTCACTCTCCCCAGCCGCGCTTTTTTGCCGCTGTTTGCCGCGGTTGCTCGATCTTCTCGCCGCGATAATCCTGTCCCACAATAAACATCTCGACACTTTCGCGCCGCGAAGATTCTGGCTTGACTCCCTTGACCTCGCGAAACAATTTTTCGGTGCGGCGCAGGAGTTCAGGATAGTCGGCGCCTTCGTAGACCTTCATCACCACATGACCGCCCTTCTTCAGCCAGACAGGCAAGCGATCGAGCAATGTGTTGCAGAGTGCAACTGATCGAATGCTGTCACCAGATGAATCGCCGGATGTATCTGGACCAATGTCACTGATAACAACATTGAATAACTCGCCATCGAAAGAACCTGCATCAAGATTATTCAGATCTTCTTGCATCACGCGAACGTGACTTGGAAATCCCTTTGGATCAATTGCTTTCAAATCAAATGAGCAAACGAATCCCGTTGGGCCAACGCGCGCCGCCGCGACTTGTGTCCACGATCCAGGCGCGGCACCAACATCGAGCACACGATCGCCACGACGAAGAATTTTTCGCCGATCATCGATCTGAATCAATTTGAACGCACTGCGCGCTCGATAGCCTTCCTCTTTGGCTCGTCGAAACCAGATGTCTTGGACTTCACGCATAGGAACATTCAGAGTAGCGTCGAATCGCAATCACTCGTGATGACCTGCGCGGCGAAGATATTCGCGGATCTCTCCATTGAACTTGAATTGCGCGATTGGAAAAACAGAATCGTGCGTTGCTCCTGGAATGACTTCGATATATCCAGGTCCAGTTGGAAAATCTTTTCCCGCAGCGGCTTGTTCTTGTGCGTGTGTGGCGATTGCATCACGCAACCGAATCGCTGCACGCTCAAGATAGAAAGAATCGCGTTCGCCAACGATCACACGCACGCGCTCTACGAATAATTTTCCCCATCCATTCCAGTCCTTCGAAATGCGTCGAGCGATATCGAAACGACTCCACGCTTCGACGGTCACAGGGTCGATGACCCCAGTCATCGGATTGCAGAGTCTGCGCGGCTTGCGCTCCAATTCTGCGGCAGGACTGAACATCGCCGCCCAAGAATCCCACTGCTCGCCCGAAGTTCCGTTGGGCGAAATAGCGCGCTCCATTTGGACCTCTTCACGAACCAGCATCGGCACAAATTCGTGACCAAGCCCGATCGGTTCTCGAAAACTCGGACGCTCTATTGCATCTTCGCCAACAAAAAGATTTTCGTCACGATAAAGATCGTTCATTTGAAAAGTATGGAAGTCAAGCGGATCCGGAGAACTTGCGAAAGCCGCGCCGAATGTCTCGGGATAATTGAGCGCGAGCCAGATGCTGGTCCATGCCCCGGATGAATGACCAGTGAGCACACGGGCGGAAGGATCTCGAATCAATCGGAAACGCTCTTGTAAATATGGGATGAGCTCGCTGACCAGCGCCAAACCGCGCGGCCCATTCAGCGCGCTATTGACGAATCCATGATGACCTAGTGAACTTTCTGGGTCAAGAATCACATAAACAGCCTGTGGCCAGAGCAAGGAAACTCCCGCGAGATTGATTTTTCGCGCCAAATCCGCCGCATCTGTCCACCGACCTCCAAATCCAGGAATGACATAAATCGTCGGCCAAATTCGGCGTTTTGCTTTCAGGTTGTGATACTCCGCAGGAAAAATAACCCCCGCTCGGTGAGTCACAACTCGACCGATGGACTTCGAAAGGATTGGACTCGTCAAATCGATCCACTCCACATTTTTCAGCACTGGAAGAACCGGCGGAGGAATTTTCTCCGTGAGTTCCAACGCGATCACTTCCGCCGAGCCACGAGTCAGATCGACGGTGACGACCTTCGATACGAGATTTCCAGGAGCGAGATGCCCTCTCTCGTCATTGTTCACATCGAGCACGGCCTGCACTTCATATTCACCCTCGAAAAGTTCGCTGCCACCGGGCCACCAGATGCTGGCTTCAGCGATTTTGATCGGCGTGCCGGGTTTGATCGAATCGACTTCCACGGATCCAATCGGCTGAGGGTCCTCGAAGAATGGACCGTTCAAAGGTTCGCCTTCGGTGCGACTGTCAACTGCACGAAAGAACAAGATCAATCGACCAGAATTCGCCTTGGGATCAATGAGATCCGCCTTGTCAATTGGAAGAGTGACGGTGATTGTGTCCATCGGCAACGCGACTCCCACTTGCGCAGGCGCAATTCGGCGCACTTTGTCGACCCGCTCGGGTTGAGGCTTTAGAGTTGCTGGAACTGACGGGGAAATCTGCTGATTTTCGGATTGGGGGAGAGGAGGCGCAGTCGCTTTCGCAGTAGGCAGTGCTTGCGCAGATGCGATGGTGGTCAGAGAGGCGCAGAGAATTGCTGGCAGGCAGGACACAACACAATCCTACGACAGGCGGGTGAGCGTTAGACTGCTTTCGTGAAATCAACAGCTCTATATATGAGACAACTTGCACTCATCATCGTGATCGCCAGTATTTCTAGCGGTATGGCATTTACGAGCGGTTGCACTGCTCATCCCAGACCTGGGCTTGCATACGGAGTCGTGCAAGTTTGGAATAAGACCGCTGGAGGTGAAGTGCAGCGGAGCAAGTCTGTTGAAATTCCGATGAGTGGCGTGATGGATGTAGAGATCGATAATTTTGCCGGCGATGTCGTCATTCATTCGACAGGCAAATCCGATGGCGGAACAATGGATCTCGTTCGGCGCGCGACAAGGGAAATGGGACCGCGTTCAGAACTCGAAGATTCTCTCAGCGACATTTCCTTGACATATGAAGTGGTCGATCGTGGTGATCGCAAAGCACTCGTCATCAATGCGACATCGAAAAATGCCAAGCCGTGGTTTCAATCAATTGATATCGACATTGCGGTCCCACGCTTGGGAGTGGTCGTTGTGCGAACCAGTCGTGGGCATGTGATGGCAACGGATTTTGAAGATGGTGTCGATATCGAAACAACGAAAGGTGATGTCCGCGTTGCGACGAACAACCCCATTCGCCTTCCATCGACAGTCCTCAATAAAGAAGGTTCGATTGATTGGCGTGTACCTCCGCGCAGTGCGGGCTCGTATCAATTGGAAGCGATCAATGGCGATGTACAAGTGCGAGTGCGAAAAGGCTCTTGGCTTGCGACAGATGCCCGCAATGACAACAACTCGAACTATGGGGTCTTGAATAAGGGAACAAATCTCGTTGTGCTGCGGACGGTGGAAGGCGATGTTCAGGTTTATGTTGGGGATTATCCAACTGAAATGGGCTCTTTCATCGATTGAAAGCAGTTTGTGCTGTCAGAACCCGCGTGAAAAAAAGTCTTTTTTAATGAAAACCGTGGTTGCAGTGTTAGCATTTAGCTATGCACACTCTCAATCACCTTAAAATGCTTCAGAGGGTTCGTACGCTTGCGACTGATGTTTTGACATTATTCGCAGCTGGAATTGTTCTGTTGAGTTTTGCGCCGAGTCACGCACAGAGCGCGCCGCGCATTGACTTCCAAGCTCCGATTTCGAGCAATGAGTGTCGTGAACGCCTGCGAAGCTTTGGCGCTTCCGATGCAGGGATTCAGCTTGCGATGCCCGCGATTGAGGCGTATATCAAACTGGCTCTGAACGCGCCGACTGATAGCACGACGTTCAATCTTCCTTTCTTCCCATCCCCGCTGGAATTAAGCGAGGCGACTGAATTGAAAAAACAATATGAGCATCAACTTGCGCAATGTGATGCCATAGATGCGCAACTGACGAATGGAATCGGTTCCGCGATGCTCAGCGATACTGATCGGCAGGCTGCGCAACGATTTCAGTATTGGGTGAATCTCCGCCGTGACAAACTCTTTTTTATCGCAGTACATATTTCGGCAAGTCCTTTGGATTTTTCTGTCGAGAACGTATTCGCCAAATTTGATAAAGACGAAGCAATTCGTTTATCGCTTCGCCCTCAATTTGCCGCGCATGATGCGGAGATGGCAGGTCTGAGTCGCACTGCGCGAAATGCGTTGCTTGAAACTCCCATTCGAACGGCGCGACTTGCGAAAGAGCGTTCGATTTCGAAGACGATGAATCAAGCAGAAATTATTGACGAAGCAAACCCTTATGAGAATGCTGAGAACAATCTTATCGAGAATGGCGAGGCAATGCGAAATAAATTCGAAAATTGGAAAAAATCGATTCAACAAGTACGAGCGGATGGACTCCTCCGCGCATCCGAGGCATTTCAGAAGATCGGAGAAACACAGCGATCGTTCATCGGACAAATTGCTGGTCATACCAACGCAGAAGCGGCTTGGGATATTTGGATAAACTTTTATTCCCGCGCATATCCACGAGTCGAGTGGGATCGAAGCGGTGCTGAGAGATCCGCAAAGATGCTGCGAAAAGCTTCGGGAGTAACCGCGGATTCATTGGCGGCATTAACCACTTTCGAAAAACAGTGGCGCACCGAGTGCTTAACCCTCTTGACGGCGGCGGCGAAGCGATATGACGAGAGTTGCTGGAGTCGCTTTTCAAAAGGAATCGAATTGGGATTGCCAGCCGAGATTGAATTGACGGAAAAATTGACGACGAATTCTGACTCATTTCGAAGCCAGATCGCAATGCTTGCGAAGCAGAATCCAACGACTGCGAAGATCGAATCTCCAGCGGCAATCGAAATGTCAACCGAGTCGATTCGGATGGAGATGGAGATGGTCTTTGGAACGCTTTGCAATGTCAGTCCCATTGACAAAAGTGGGATGAAAAATATTCTCGATACGACCGAGGCGACCGCGGATCAACGAGACCTCGCGCTCATAGTTCAACAAGATTTCTCTGAAGCGCTCATCCGCTCGACGAACGATATGTCGAATCGATGGGCCGAAGTTGGTATGCGCGTATCAAGCACGCCAGAGAATCAAACTGGCGGACCATCCGCCGCTGATTTTCAGGAAATCGCACGCTTCAGACAGGAACAACTTCGAGCGGACAGAATAAACTCCGAGCGATTCTTTTCCCAACTCTCTGCGATTCTTTCGACTGCACCCAAGGGTTCGCTGGTCGAGACATATCGCTTGATCCATTTGCGAAGTATCGAGCGCAATGTGATCAAGTGCCTGCTGGAACAAATCCAACTAATTTCCATCGAACCTCTTTGGCAAGTCGATTTTGAAACGATTCTGCGCGCAACGCATATCGCTGAATCCCATAAACAAATCCAAGACTTGATTGCGCCGATTATCCAGGCAAATAATCAAGCGCTCTTGCCGCCTTTGCGCAAACTCTCCGATGCGCTGATCGCTTTCCTTACTGCGAATCAAACAATATTTACCGCCAAAATGGCCGACGCCATCAATAACGATGACTTACTTTTTCGAACGATCGAAGAGGATGCGGATAATCCCAGAGTCTTAACCGAATTCGAAGTCTATTCAAATCAGATGGCCGCTGAACGTGCCAGGTGCATAAACGAATCGAAGCAAATTACATCGATCCAAAATGCCTCGCTTGCACAGATTCTGTCGACTTTGCCCGACAAGGATGCCAAAAGTTTTCAGGATGTCTTTCGACGAACGGCGTATCCATCGCTTGCAAAGTTCCTTGGCACTGGCGATCTGTGGATTATCCGTGCGCTGAAAATCAGCGAGAGTGAGGAGTCGAACAATCCGCAGACGAAAGAAAAAATGGCGCAGTCAATAATCGAATTGGCATCTGCATATGGGCCCGCAAGCGAAGCGCTTTTTCAAACCGCAGTCGAACAACAAAGTCTTGTTGATGCGACTGACGATGCAGTAGGACCCGCAAATGACATTCTGCGGCGAACTCTCTTTGCTCGCCAAGAGTTAGATGCCGCACTGCGCCGTGATCTAGAACGCGTTCTTGGACCAGAGCTTGCTGTGAAGCTGAACCAAAAATCTGTCGAGAAGAATAAGTAGAGATTCAGCGAATCATCCCCGCGCCCATATTGCGGGAACGTTGCCAGAACTTGCGAGAATCCGCGAGCGAATTCCGCCGCGGCCTCGCCAGTCAGCGATGATTTGCAACCACGCTGGGCTCATCGCCTCTGTCAAATCTTCGCAGATTCGGTTGGTGACAGCTTCATAAAAAATCCCTTCATTGCGGAAGGACTGGTAATACATCTTGAGGGACTTCAATTCGACGCACACTGCAAGTGGCTCATAGCGCAGGGTGATAATTCCAAAGTCTGGATGCCCAGTCTTAGGGCAGACCGAAGTGAATTCTTCATTGATGTGCTCAATGACAAATGGTTGGTCGCTTGGAGAATCGAAAAATTCGAGGATGTCAACAGTTGGCATTGGTCAAACTCACAGTCCGTAGGTGGTATACAACTTCAGAACTTTTGGCTGATTGGGATTTGATTGCATCGATGATCGAAATGCGCGACGGGCTTCGTCACCAGCTTGACTATCACGCTTTTCGGATGCGAGCCAACGATTCAACGCGTTGACACCGATGCCATTCCAAGCTGGCCAATATCGAGGGTCAAGCACAACCGCTTGTCGATATGCAATGCTGGAGGAATCGTAATTCCCAGCGCGAAATTCAGCCCAGCCCAATCGCTCGAATGTTTCGGGAACAGACGAAAGTTTTGTCAACGCGAGCGCGGTATTCACCGCCTCGGGATACCGACCATCCGCAACATACGCATTGACCATATTGATCATCAACTGCGTCGTCGGAGGCATCAATTCGGCAGCGGCTTGATATTGCTGAATCGCTTCTGCAGGTCGGCCCAATCGCTCGTATGACACACCGAGATTGACGTGTGCTGCACCATTGCGAGGCTCGAGAACGATTGCGCGCTCCGCAAATTGCGCTGCAACTCGTGCGTCGCCAAGCGAAAGATATGCAGTCGCCATATTCAGATTCGCCTCCGCGCTCCTTGGATTAGCCACGATCGCACGTTGGTATGCACCAATCGCCTCGGCAAGTCTTCCGAGCATCTGCAAAGATCGGCCGTGTCCATACTGCGCTTGAAAGTCCGCGGGATCGAGCCGCGAGGCTCGGCGATAGTTTGGTTCAGCATCGCCGTATCGGCCTTGAGCGAATCGAACATCGCCAATCCCGATATACGCCTCTGGCAATGATGGATTCTGTGCGAGCACTTCCTGAAAAATCGCAAGCGCAGATTCGTTGTCACCTTGTTTGAGAAGTTGATCTGCTGAAGCCAATTTCAATTGCTCATTTTTGGTTGGTTCCTGCGATGCTGCGCTTGACTGCGATTGGTTTGAAAATGGGCGGACATTGCTCGATGCTCGGCAGCCGATTCCATTGAACATCGAATATGCAACGAAGCCAGCAACTGTCATCGACATGATTGCCGACATCAGTGATCGCTGCACCAGACCACGGCGTGGCGTGGTGGCCAAGGCGACATTCGCTCGAATGCGCTCGAGCGCATCGATGTTGACAAGATCCCACTCTTGTCCGTTTTGCGGATCTTCTTTGGGGGTTTCCAAAATCATTGGCGCTGCTCGAAGTTCACTGCGTCCAAGAATAGCGTGAAAGCATGCATCTCCACAGCAACCCTGACCAATATGCGCGTGCCGATCTCGGCGCGATCCAAGCGCGCCGACCGAATCGTTGACATGCACGACGCGAAGATTTGTCAGCCCACATATCGCATCGAATTCATCAAGAACGCCTTTTGCCAGAGCGGGAGTCGACATTTCATATCCCGCAGCGACAATATGACAAGTGTCCATGCAAATTCCAACACGCTGCGGATCCTTCACCAAATCACGAATGATTGCGAGGTGTGAAAAGTCATAACCCAAATTTGTTCCAGAGCCCGTTGTGGTTTCAAGGCAAGTGACGGTTTTCCAGCCGGAGGTGTCGGCATGAATCGCATCCAATGATGCCGCGATTCGCTTCAATCCCGCGAGTTCATCCGCGTTGGGCTGTGCGCGCAAAATATTCGGACTGCTTGGTCGCCGAGGCGTGCCAAGATGAGCACCTGGATGCATAACGCACCATGCAATATCCAGCGTTTCGCAGCGCTCCAGTTCATCTCGCTGAAGTGCGATGGACTTCGATCTCTGCGCATCATCCGGCGAAGCAAGATTGACTAGATATGAATTATGACTGACGATTCTTCGCGGGGCATCGCTCCAATTTGCTGCGCGTACGGCGGCGCGCCATAATTCCACCTGCTCATTGGCAAGCGGTGGCGACGACCATTGTCTTTGATTCTTGGTGAAGATTTGGACTGCGTCCATTCGCAGGCGAACCGCTTCTTCGATTGCAAGATGCACTCCACCAGCGACGGAAAGATGACTGCCATAAAGCGGTTTGGGCACCGGTGAATCCCGCGACTAGACCATACGCGAGCCAGCGCGACGGGCACATTCGACGATTCGCTGGGCAGTACGAACCGCGGCGAATCCTGCTTCGGCATCTACGAATGGATGTCCGCCACTACGAATGGAGTCAAGGAAATTTTCGAGTTGCAACTTGAGCGGCTCGCCTTGGCCGACATCAAGCGCATCCACTTTGACCAATTCGAGATAATTCAAACCTGACAAGTCATCACCTCGCTGAAAACGCGCGCGAATTTCCGCAAGTTGCTCCGCGTTGACAGCCTTGCGAACAACTGTTCCTTTGCGTTCCCCAAAGTCAGCGGAAACATATGTGTCTTCGCTGATGATTCGCATTTTGCGTTCGGTCTTCAGCGCCAATCGACTTGCAGTGACATTTGCAGTGCATCGAATTCCATCGGGACCTGCAGGGAAAACAAGGCGGGCGTTGCAAACATCTTCCGCTTCACCCAGCACGCTCACAGCGTTGGCGTGAATCTCTTCGGGCTCATTGCCCATCAACATAATCAGCACATCGAGATCGTGAATCATCATGTCCAAGACCACTCCGACATCAACCGATCGGAATGTCATCGGAGAGACTCGATCAACTTCGACGAAACGAGGTCGCAAATTTGGAATGTTTCGAATCGCAACCATTACTGGATCAAATCGAACAACATGTCCGACTTGCAAGATTGCGGTGCCGCGCTTCGCTGCTTCTGCCATAGCGCGAGCTTGAATCTCATCGGGAGCGAGTGGTTTTTCGACCAGACAGTGAACGCCGGCCGCGAGCAGTTGTTCAACGATGGCGCGGTGCGTCACAGTCGGCGTTGCGACCACACATGCGTCCACACCAGCCGCAATCAATTCATCAACCGAAGCGAACGCTCCACAACCATACTGTTCGATCATGTCGGTGCGTCGAGCGGCACTTTCATCAACCACGCCGACTAGATCGGCGCCTTCAAGTTGAGCGCAGAGTCTTGCATGATGCTTGCCCATTCGCCCTACGCCTATGACGCCACAACGAATTGTTGCCGTAGGAGATTTCTGTGTGCCAGCGCTCATAATTTAGTCCTCACTATTTTGCGACTTTGTGAAAGTTCATCTCCAGGTGATTGCCGGGATCGTGATAACGCGCGTCCGACATATATGCGCGAATCAACATTAATCCTCGACCTGATGGGATTTCCAAGTTCTCGTCGAGCGTTGGGTCTGGAACCGCATCAGGATCAAATCCTTCGCCTTCATCAATCACATGAAAGTTTGCGGATTGCGAATCGATACGCCAGCGGACTTCAACAAATTTACTGAGATCCTGGAGGTTCCCATGTCGAAAACCATTCATCATCGCTTCTTCAAGCGATAGTCGGATTGCGAACATCGCAGCATCTGGATATCCGAATTGAGAAAGCAATCCTTCAATCAATTCCTGGATGCTTTCGATCTCTTTATTAATTTCGTGGAGCCGAACAGAGCCTTCTGCAACGGGTTGAGGTGCTGATGTCATTTGTCCTACACCACCAATATCATTTTCCGCCAAAGCCTTCGAGCGCCTTCTCGGCAGTCTCGAATATCTGAAAAAGCTTGTTCAGTTTGGTGATCGTGAAGACTTCCATGATCGAAGGCTTGATATCAGAAAGGCGTAATTGTCCTCCCCGCTTTTTCGTCAGGCTGTTGATTGTGATCAGAGTTCCAAGCGCCGCAGAGGAAAGATGCTCCACCCCGCGAAAAGAAATCACCATTCGTGGACTAGCTGCTGCCTCGGCTCGCTTTATAAGTTCCGTGCTGATCTGGCGAATAGCCGCCTCGTCAAGAATGTCCTTATCGACAAATTCGACACGCATGACACCACTGAGGTCCGTAACGCGAATTCGTGATGTCTCTGTACTCATGTGTTTAGTATCCCGCTCCCTTGGATGACCCGCTCAATTGATCTGAAAGTCCTGGGAATAGAAGATCTTCGGCCTCTGCCTGAATGATGATCTC
>SXSS01000052.1 GCA_005792145.1 Planctomycetia bacterium
ACCCGCAGTCGAACCACTCGTTGGAGAAACCGAAGAAACCGTCGGAGGCGCAAGATATGTAAAGGCATTCGTCGCAGTCGCACTTCCATTTGGTGTCGTCACCACAACATTCTTTGCCCCGGCAGTTCCCGCAGGTGTCACCGCGGTAACGCTCGTCGAAGAAACCACAACAACACTTGTCGCCGCGACTCCGCCAACTGTCACGCTGGTCGTGCCGGTCAAAGCAACGCCCGTGATTGTGATCGCAGTGCCACCCGCAGTCGAACCACTCGTTGGAGAAACCGAAGAGATTGTCGGCCCAACCCACGGCGGGGTTTGTCCCCAACTGGAAAGCAGTGATGCAAGGTCGACTCCGTCGACAGTTCCGCTGCCATTCACATCGCCGATTCCAGAACCACCCCAATTGCTCAAGATGAGCGCAAGATCAAGCCCATCAATCAAACCGTCGAGGTTCAAATCGCCAAAGGCTCGCTCGCAACTATCAATCACACCATCCAAGTCTGTGTCGGGAGCACCACCCACAATGTCGCACGAATCAGGTGTGCCGTTGTTGTCACAATCGCGCACTGTTCCAAGCGCGATGTCGCACGAATCCAATTTGCCATTCGCGTTGCAGTCGAAATCTGTACCCGCAAATATCTGACAGCGATCCACGACTCCATCCGCATCGCAATCCAAGCCCATACTTTGGCAAGTGTCGATTGAACCATCGTGATCACAGTCAAGCGATGGAGTGCTTGCGATCTGAAGGCAGTCCGATCCGCCAATACCATCGCAGTTGGTTGGGCTTGGATCGTCGTAGCGAACTTCAATCGACCAACCCAACAAAGTTCCTCCTGGCGTGTCGCCGGCGTGGGGAAAACTATCGGTGATCTTCAGCGTCCAAGTCGCCGCCATTGGCAGACCACGCATCGTGGAAAATCCGGTCGAGGCAGTTCCTTGCGTTGGGCGATATGTTCCAGGAGCAATCCGAAATGCCGTATCTCCTGACCCACCTGGATTGGGGATCTGCGCTCCATCACAAATGAGTTGAAGCGTTGCAGGAGCACCTTCCCACGCACTATCGACCAGCAAATACTTGCCAATGGCATCGTTCGCTCCGCCACAAGGGCTGTAAAGAGTCACCGCGGCATCGGTGCCACGCTTGAGCGTCACGGTCAGATCGCTGAGCCAAGTGTGATTGATATTCAGCGTCACCCGCATCGACTGGATGTTTGGGTTTCCAGCAAGGGCAGGAATGACCAGCGTTTTCGTCAGACCTGTGGAAGAATTATCTGGGATCGCACCACCAGTGCCGGTGACTCGAATTGCCTTGCGGGTGCAAAGAGATTGATCGCACTCATCTGGAATTCCGTCAGAATCTGCATCGACAACATTTCCCGATGCGATTTCCGTCCAATCGGTGAGACCGTTTTGATTGCAATCACTTGCAATGCCAAGCATCACACGAAGCTGCTCGACTTCGTCGAAGTCCAGAAGTTGATTCTGGTTCAGATCCGCAGCGGCCCAAGCCTCGTCCGCGGAGACATTCGTATCCGCGCTGTTGAGAATGACCTGCACAAAGTCCTGCGCGGTAATCAGACTATCGCCGTCAATGTCATAATCATTGCGGCCGAGCGAAGCAAGGAATGCAACCACTTGCGCGCGCTGTGTTGTGTTGAGTGCCAAGTATGCGGCGCGAGATGCCGCGGCTTCTCCAGCGTGTGCGTTGATCGCGGCGTTGACCTTGGTCGCAAAGTCGCCAGAGCTGACAGACCCATCGTGCAGCATGACTGGCCGCGTACGCAAGTTCCACAGCGGTGGAGTCTTCATCTCGACGCCCGTCGCTTGACCATCGGGAATGCCATCGGCAAGTGCGCCCATATCGTGAAGCAGAAAATCGCCATAAACCTGAATGGTCTTGTTGCGAATCGCGCTTTCAAGCGAGGGATCATTGGGAGTGGTGAAAGCACGCACATGGCACTTGACACAATTCACTTGATTGAAAAGCGTCTCGCCTGTCATCCCGCTGCGTGGTGATTGCGGTGGCGGTGCGAGATAGCGCTGAAATGAGGTGACTGCGTCGACAAAAGTCAAACCGTGACTGTCTGGTTGGTCTTCGACCTCCGGAATTGTGTCACACGACGCCAACAAAGACGCGTCACCGTTGGGGGCAGTTTCTTGCCCGACAACACGATTCGTCAGACCCATCTCCGTGCGTGCGGCATCTCCAGAAAATGAGAGAACGGTTGCGATCTGCGCCTTCCAACCAAAGCGCCCAATGCGAAGTGGACCCGTCGGACTTTCGAGCGGCTGAACTCGGTGCGCACGACCAGAGATTCCGTCGCCGTTGCTGTCGCTTGGATCTTCCAGAGCGATGATCGAAGCATCTGCGATTGCTTCAACAAGACCAAATGCGAGAACGCTCGGCGTGACTCGTTGGCGAATATGATTGGCGACTGATGAAGGAGGAAGCAACTCTCGGCAACCACTGGAGATCGCCTGCTGTTGCATCACAGGTCCACCAAACTCCGCGAGGAAATTGAAGTTGCCGCCTACGAGATTGCTGAAGTGTGTGACGGTTGTTGAGCCCCACCCACCAATCGGAGTATCGTGACAATCAACGCAACTCGGCTGATTGAATGCTGGACCAAGTCCCTGCGCCTGCGTGAGCGGTGTGCTGTAATACTCGAGGCCCTCTTGAAATTGAAAAGCTTGGCTTGCAGTCAACCCAGGCAGTGGCTTCCCCGCCTTGGTCTGCGGCGGAGTCACCGCAAAAGCAAACGAAGCGATGCCAGCGAGCACGGCAGTGCTTGCAGAGATGAGGTTCAAACATTTTCTGCCATTTGACATAAAACGAAACCTCTTTGATTTGCCCAAAGGCTTGCCGGAAGCAAAACAGGTGGATACTGACAATGAACGCGTACCGCAGAAATATAGTTCAAATTCAAGCGATGTCCATATTTTTTTTCAATTTAGTCGAACTGGGTAGAGTTTTTTGACTTCCTTTCGTGCGACTGCCCCTATTGCGGGCGAAAAATCGACCACAAGAGAGCCGTCTTTTGCCAGCAAGATCTTCCACTCATAAACACGCGCGGGCGGAGAGTCGTCGATGCGCCTTATGTACCTTGCATTGCAATGTTCCAACCTTTGGAATGATCCACTTCAGTAAATCGCCAGCCAAGATGACGGCGGCGGGTTCGGATGGTGGTGCTGTGGATGTGGTCATCGTTTGTGGAACAATATAGAAAAAACTCAAAAAAAATTTTTGCGAAGTTGACGCTTGCTTCTGCTGGTGGTTTCACAGCCGACAGCCACCAACAGCACGCGGGAAAAAATCGCCCGCAAGCGGGCGATTTTTGCCCGCAGGCGCAGAGAC
>SXSS01000053.1 GCA_005792145.1 Planctomycetia bacterium
GGAAATGCATAAGTGAGCAGCCGTGAAAAGTTCTCTCGGGGCTCAGACAGTCCTCGGCGACCGACACGATCTGATTTACGAAATTTTATTGCAAGTGCCGTCGGCCGCCTGCGGAACTCGCCCGAGAGAACTTTCCAACGGCTGGGCACGCAAGATGTAGCGCGACGGACACAGCCGCGGAAACAGCCACGGACACAGCCACGGACACAGCCACGGAAACAGCCACGGACACAGCCGCGGAAACAGCCGCGGATACAGCCGCGGAAACAGCCAAGGAAATGCATAAGTGAGCAGCCGTGAAAAGTTCTCTCGGGGCTCAGACAGTCCTCGGCGGCCGACACGATCTGATGTACGAAATTTTATTGCAAGTGCAGTCGGCCGCCTGCGGAACTCGCCCGGCAGAATTTTTCAACGGCTGGATACGCACATCGATTTGCGTGTGCGCCGTCGGGACCATGTCCGGCGCAGCATGTTTGAGCGCCAGGATATGCGTCCCGCGGCGTTCTCATAAACCATTCTGAATTTGTATGAGTCCGCAGCGAATCAGTCCGTCTTCAGCGTCGGCGTCGTGACACAAGTCCTGCAAGTCCAAGAAGCGCGAAAGCTCCTGGTCCAGGAACCACTGTGTAAGTCAAAAATGCCCCAGCAACGCTTGGGCTTCCCCATCCTGTGGTTGCAGAGGTGTTGCGGCTCAAATGGTCAACTCCAGGATCGTTTCCGCCGCCACTCGTGGCAACATCGAACGAAACAACACTTCCAATACTCAGGTTCATCGAAGCCAAAGATATGGTCCAAGAGACGGTGTTTCCGTTTTGCACATTGCTGAAAGTCGTAGCAGATGCCCAATCCCATCCCAAGTAATTGTTGGCAACAAATTGTGAATTGTTGCTCGATTGGTCAACCCACGAGCCAACGAAGTAATCAATTTGTGCACCCGATAAGTCAATCGGTCGACCCCAGGCATTCGTACCCGTTCCACCACCAATTGTTGTTTCAAGGAAGATCATGTACTTCGTCCAACTTTGGAACTCTCGAGTTGTCACAGAAAAAGTGATATCGGTTGCGGTGTTCGAAACCCACACGTTGGTGATATCGAGGTTTGCTAAACCGTTGTCAAAGGTGTCAAATGATGCGTCCTGAAAGTTTTGCCCAGCAGATGCCAACGATGTCAGTGATGCGAAAAGCAGGCAGGCAGGACCAGTTCGGAAGGAATTTTGAATTTTCATAGTTGTTGTCTCGAAAGAGGGGGCTTTGCCTCTGCCTCTCTCCACAACGAGTTTTTCTCAACAAACAAACGTTAAAGTGAATGTAACATATCACAATAATGAATTGATGCAAATCTTTTATAAAAAAATTATGGATAAAAACGAAATGAAAAACACATCTGTGCAAGTGCAAAGATCTCGCCAAAATCAAGCTTCCTCCCATCTTTCGGTCATTTTTTGGGTTCTTGGAATCTTTATCGTCACCCTAGGTTTCGCCCAGTCCAAAGAACGGGTTTTTAAGTATCCAGTCCACGATTTGACTCGGCCTCAGCCGGCGGTTGTCACCCCTGGGCCATCCTGCGTCAGCAGCGCGCCAAGCGATGCGATCGTTCTCTTTGGCGGGAAGGATTTGTCCGCGTGGTCAAAAGCCGGAGGCGATGCGCCAGCGGGTTGGACCGTGAAGGATGGCATCGTGACGATTGCTCCAGGGTCTGGCAACATCGCGACTCGCCAATCCTTTGGAGATTGCCAAGTTCACATTGAATGGATGGTGCCGGTGGGCTTGAAGTGCGATAGTCAGCACGGATGCAATAGTGGGCTCTTTTTCAATTCTCGATATGAAATTCAAATTTTGAATTCATCTGGAAATGTGACCTATGCGGATGGAATGGCCGGATCGCTCTATGGTCAGTATCCGCCGATGGTCAATCCATGTCGACCGCAGGGGGAGTGGAACACCTTTGACGTTGTGTTTCGTGGTCCGCGCTTTGATGCGTCTGCTGGAATTGTTCGGACTGCCACCGTCACGCTCATTTTCAACGGTGTTCTTGTGCAGGATGATGTCGAGCTTCTTGGCGCAACAGCGCATGGTGCTCATGCAACCTATTCTTCGCATCCCGAAACGGGACCGATTATGTTGCAGGATCATGGAGATCCGCTGAAGTTCCGCAACATATGGATACGACCACTTGGAAATCCGCAAGTTGCGGAGTAAGTCAACGCTTTCTCCAAGAATCGATACGCGGCGGGATTCAGACCATTGAGTTATTACGCAAGTTGTTGTGCGCGTTGTATGCGGCGACCTTGTAGCACTCCGCATAGGTTGGATAGTTGAACACGTTGGTCAAGAAGAAATCAAGTCCACCCTTCAAGCGAAGGACTGCTTGGCCAATGTGAACCAGCTCGGTCGCGTTGGATCCAAGGATGTGAACGCCAAGCAAGACTTGGGTATCACGGTGAAAAATAAGTTTCAGAAAGCCATCCGACGTTTCTGCGATCTTTCCTCGAGCGATTTCACTGTATCGCGCCACGCCAATCTCATAAGGCACTTTGTCGGCAGTCAATTTTTGCTCCGAAGCGCCAGCGCTACTCATTTCTGGGATTGAATAAATGCCATAGGGATAGTCCTCTCCCATCGGGCTGACAGGCGTCCCAAACATCACGCAAGCAGCGATGCGACCTTGAGTCGCGCTCGTCGCAGCAAGCGCTGGGAATCCGATCAAATCTCCGGCGGCATAGATCGACGGAATGGCAGTGCGATAATTCTCGTCTACTGTAATGCGTCCGCGATTGTCGGCTTCGAGACCTGCTTCTTTGAGGTGCAATCCATCCGTGCATCCTTGTCGACCAGAGCAGATCAGAGCCACATCAGCGGTCATTCGCTTGCCACTTTCAAGTTCGACAAGAACTCGCTTTGGAGATTCCTCGATCACCGCAATCTTCGTCACGGTCTCGTTGCAGCGCATAATCATGTCGTGCGTTCGCATATCGTGAATCATTTCGTCAATAGTTTCATGATCCATGAACGAAATTGGTCGGTCGGCGCGTTCAACCAGCGTGACCTTTGTTCCAAGAGTCGCGAAGAAAGATGCATATTCGATGCCAATCACTCCGCCTCCTACGACGATCATTGTTCGAGGGATTTCTCGCAGTGACGAGATATTGTCACTGGTGAGAACAATCGGAAACGCTTCATTTGATTGGTCGGGGCATCCCGCTGGAATGACCGGCTTCGTCCCGCACGCCAAGAGTGTGAACGACGTTGTAATTTGTCGATCACCGTCTGGGCTGTCGATTGCAACCGTGTTGGCATTGATGAAGGAAGCGAACCCATTGAAAATCTTGATGTCGTTTCTCAGCAGGTTGGAGCGGATCAATTGTTGCTCTTCTTGGATGACCGAGGAAACCCGCTCGAGCAACATTGGCATCGTCAATTGGATCGGATCCGCACCTGCTGCTGAAAGAGAACGCTGAACCGTTCCTCTCTTGAGGCTGATGACTGCTTCGCGAAAGGTCTTCGATGGCAGTGTTCCCAAATGAACTGAAACGCCGCCAACGCCCCTTTGTTTTTCGACCATTGCAACCCGTTTGCCCAACTTTGCAGCTTGAATCGCAGCGTGCTGACCGGCTGGTCCGCTGCCAATCACTGTGAGATCGTATTCATATGCGTTGTCCATAAGCGGACAGAGAGTAGCGAACAATGGTGCCGATCGGGTTCATAAATGATTGGCATCGACGGGTTCGGATGGATACCTTATTGGCGTGTCCAAACCTTTGCGAAAAAAAGCCTTTGAGAAAACGAAAGAGAGCACCAACAAAATGTCAACGAAAGTCCCTGTGAAGGCGGTCAGTAAGACGAAATCAAAGAAGTCAGCGACAGCAAAGAAGTCAGCGACAGCCAAGAAGTCAGCGCCAGCCAAGAAGCCAGCGCCAGCCAAGAAGCCAGCACCAGCCAAGAAGCCAGCGCCAGCCAAGAAGGCAGCCGCGGCAAGGAAGAACAATGTCGCAACGTCTCGCGCAAAGACTGTTGCCAAAGCACCAGTAAAGAGTTTCTCAATCGTTGAAACATCGCCGGCGAATTGGTCACAATCAACCAATCGTCCCTCCTTCGAGCAAATTCGATTGGCTGCCTATCACAGATGGCTTCAGTCGGGTGGAAATGAAGGAGATAATTGGCTCTCGGCGGAACAGGATTTACGGGGTTCAACAGAATGATTTGGACGCGAGCGGGAATTGTTGGCGGGATGGTTGGATGCTTTACAGGTGTGGCAGTTGCAATCATCTTCGCTGGAGCAAGTCGCGACGAATCTGCAAAGCAAGGAAGTGCGCCTGCGCAAAAAGATCAGTCGGTTCAGCCCGATGCTTCCAAGACGAAGTGGACCGCGCTTTTCAATGGACAGAACTTGGACGGATGGACGATTTTTCCAGCACAACCAAATGATTCTTCGAAAGTTTGGACCACCCGCGACGGCGTGTTGATCTGTGAAGGTTCTCCAGTTGGATATATCCGAACGATCAAAGATTTCACGAATTTCGAATTGGAACTCGAATGGCGATTTGATCCGAAGTTGGGTGCTGGAAATTCAGGAGTTCTCTTGCGCGTCGTTGGTCCCGATCAAGTGTGGCCAAAATCAATCGAGGCTCAACTTGAAAGCCGCAGTGCGGGTGATATCTGGAATATTGGCGAATTTCCTATGCGTGCGGAGCCAAGCCGAACCGATGGACGCCGCACGACAAAGGCCAACCCAACCAACGAAAAGCCGCTTGGGGAGTGGAATAAATATTCGATTCTGCTTGATCACGGTCGGCTTGAATTGCGTGTGAATGGCGAATTGCAAAATGTTGCGCAGGATTGCGAAGTTGTTGCAGGGAAAATCGGTCTGCAATCCGAAGGCGCTCACATCGAATTTCGAAACATTCGAATTCGCACATTGCCGTAAATCGATCTCGAAAGAACTTCGCAGAGCAATTCAACCGTATCGACGGGCGAAATCGCGCATGAATGCAGCGAGTGCTTCGCTCGCCTTGATCGGCATTGCGTTGTACATCGACGCCCGAATACCGCCTGCATCACGGTGGCCAATGAGTCCATCGAGTTCGGCATCTGTTGCTTCTTGAGCAAATTTTTGGTCGAGATTTTCGTTCTTGAGTCGGAAGGAAACATTGATCGCCGATCGACATTCCAAACGACTCAGTCCTCGATAGAAACCGCCGGAGCCATCAATTTCTTTATAGATCAGCGCAGCTTTCGCATCATTACGCTTCTCCATTTCACGGGTTCCGCCTTGTTCGATCATCCAGCGAAACATCAAGCCTGCGGCATGAATAGCGAAAGTTGGCGGTGTATTGATGCGACTTCCCGCATCCAGATGAGAGGCATATGAAAACATCGACGGAAGTTTGCGAACTGGTTTACGAATCACTTCTCGGTGAGCAATAATGACACACATGCCAGCGACGCCAAAATTCTTTTGTCCTGCGGCATAGACCAGCGCATGCTTCTTCCAATCCATCGGACGCCCAAAGATTTCGCTGCTTGCATCGCACACGAGTGGCGTTCCAGGAGCAGCGGTCGGAGGAAGGTGAAATCGTGTTCCATGCACCGTGTTGTTCGAGCAATAGTGCATATATGCCGCACCAGGTGTCGGGATCATTTCGCCAGCAACTGGGACATGGTCATAGTGAAATTTCTTTCCCTCGAAAGGAACAGCGATGGTTGCGGTTGGAACCGCATCGCGTGCTTCGATGATCGCCTTTGCAGACCAGACTTCCGTATCGGGATAGTCCGCGGTTGCTCCATCTGGAATCAGATTGAGAGCAATGAGAGAAAACTGGACCGTCGCGCCGCCGGGAACAAAAATAATCTCATAGTCATTTGGAATCTCGCCAAGTTGTCGGCATGAATCGAGCGCATCGCCAAGCACTCGATCGAATGTTGGCATGCGATGGCTGTGCTCGAGAATTCCAATCCCCGTCGAATCGACATTGATCAAGTCATCGCCGAGTTGCGCCAAAACTTCCGGTGGCATCGTTGCAGGCCCCGCGGAAAAGTTCCAAATACGCTTTGTTTTGAGTTGAGTTGTCATAATTTGATCATGCTGAAATCGGGGAGTGGTGAATGGCTTGAACGCTGACTCCAAGAACATGTGGAGCCTGTTGAATTGCGGCGATGTGCCCCTCGGTTGGAGTTTCGTTGAGATGGATTCGAGCGATTCCAGCGTCGCCTCCAGCGCAAATAACATTTTCCATTTCTTCGACATTGATGCCAGCTTTGCCAATGACATCGAAGATTCCTGCAAGAACTCCAGGGCGATTCAAATGCCTCACGTGGATCAATGTCGCCGCGCTACTTTCGGTGGTTCGATTGACTGATCCGCTGACAGTTCCATGCTCGAGCCACTGACGAATGATGCGCACAACTTCGTGATCAACCGCTTCTCGCGCTTGGTCTGTCATCGCACCTGATTGCAATGTGCCATACACGCATGGCTGTTGGAGGAGTTCCAAAATCGTAGCCTTGGACTCGGGTGATTCCGCATATTCATGCAGATCAAGCCCAGCGCGAATGCCCTTTGTTTTCACTGCGTTCAGTAGAGCTTTCTGATCTACAACTCTTCCAAGACTTGTATTGATCACGGTTGCGCCTGGTCGCAGTGCGTTGAAAAACTTTTCTCCAAGGAGTCCATCCGAGTCTTCGTTTGCCGTCACGCTGACGCTGACGACGTCGGACAACTTGGCCAGATTGACCAGATTTGCGCAGTAATCAATGCCAAGTGCGTCGCATCTCTCCTCGGTGATGTTGCGGCTCCATGCCACAACATGCATTCCAAATGCACTTCCACGCCGCGCGATCTCTTGGCCAACTTGTCCTAGTCCGATGATTCCTAGAGTTCGGCCAGATAATCCCGATGCGTCTGCGATTCGGTCTTGATTCCACTGACCAGTGCGAATGGCATTCACCTGATCTGGAAGTTGTCGATCACAGCCCAAGATCAAAGCCCATGCCAATTCGGCGACAGCCATCGCGCTTCGACCCGGACAATGTGCGACAAAGATTCCTCGTTTGCTTGCGGCGTCGATATCGACATGATCGGTTGATGCACCTGTGCAGATGACCAAGCCAAGCCTTACATTTGCGTTCAAGACCGCTTCAGTGACTTTCGTGGTTCGCGTGACCAGAATGTCTGGCTCGAGATCGCGTACTGCAAGTTCCAGCGTCGCAGATGAAAGAAGTTGATTGAAGATCGCATCGCAACCTGCCGCTCGAAGACCATCCATTCCATGTTGACCAAACTGGTCGATCACTAACACACGCGAGGCGAGAGCCAGCGGTGTTGCAAACGCATTTGGATCTGGATTATTCATGCGTTAGATGGTAACTCGATATCGTCGTGAAGCGCAAAGGAATGCACGAATAGTCCGCTTCGAATCTTTGGGTCGAACCATGTTGACTTTGGCGGCATGATGAGATTTGCTCCTGCGACATTGATCAATTCCTCGATTGATGTTGCGTGCATTGCGAATGCGATATCGCTTCGGCCGGCCAGCACCGAGGAAGAAAGATCTTCTGTCGAGCATCCACCAAGAAATGAGATGCGCGGGTCTGTTCTTTCATCAGTGATTGCGAGTATTGGAGCAAGAATGACCTTGGAAATTCGCACAACATCGAGTTGATCCAATATCGAATCCCCAGTTGCTGGTGGAAATCGGAATCTCCACCATGTCTTGTTGATAAAGATGCCGACTTCTCCGCGACTTGCAGGCGCTGGCCCGACGCTTTCGCCGATCGGTTCCAACAATCCAGCTGCGGCAAGTTTTCGCTCGACATCTTCGCTGGTTTGACCAGGCGCGAATCGCGCGAGTCGGTGATAAGGCAATATGACCAGTTCCTCGCCAGGATAAATAACCGCGGGAAAGCGCTGTGACTCATGATCAGCAGATACGCCCAATGACTTGCGCATATGTTCAGCGACGCGCGTTGCGGCGGCGCAGCGGTGATGCCCATCAGCGATATATATGCGTTGGACGCCTTGAAAAATCTGCGCGTATGTCCCAACTTCCTGCACCGACCAGAGAGTGTGTGTGACTCCATCCTTTGCTACAAAGTGCAGAAGCGGCCGATGATTCATATCGCGGGCGAGTTGTCGAACAAGTTCATTCTGCCCCATCACAGTCAGAAGAACTGGTTCGCAGTGTGCACCCGCTGCAAGCATGTGCTCCATTCGATCAAGTTCTTTGTCAGGACGCGTCAATTCGTGGCGGCGAATATCGCCGCTCCTGTAATCATCGACATCCACACAGCACACAAGTCCCGATTGCCTGCGTCCGCCGCGTGCTTGTCGATAGACATACAAACCTGCTGACGAATCTCGCGTCATCAACTTGCGTGCGATGAGGTCTTGCAGATTTTCTTGGCCACGCCGATACACAGCCGGTGAGTGTGGATCTTGTTCGTTGGAAAAGTCGACCTCGGGGCGGATGACCCGCATAAAATTATTTGCCTTGGTGGCGAATTGAACAGCTTCCGAGCGATCAACAACGTCATACGGAGGACATGAGACCTCCGAGGCGCGGTGGGCAGGGGTTCGAATGGCCGAAAAGGGGTGAATTCGCATTGAATCGAGGAAAGTGTATCGACGGTGGGGGGGAAAAATTTCAAAGTTGGCTGAAGTTGGGTCATTTGGGGGTCGAATAGATGTCCGAAATGCAAGATCAGCACCCAATATCGTTCTTGACCACCCTGATTGAAGCGAAGGAATCAGAATCTTCGGGTCATTGTGTTCGGGTCGCAACGATTGCGGCGGGGCTTGCAGTGGCGATTGGACTCGAGTCGGGCCAGGTCGAGTCCATTCGTGCAACGGCGCAGATTCATGACTTGGGAAAGATCACAATTCCCGATGAAATCCTGCTGAAACCAGGGCGGTTGACGAACGAAGAATTCACAGTCATCCGTCGACATCCAGCCGCTGGAGATCGACTCTTGTCCGCATTTCCAGAACTCGACTTTGCTCGTAGCGGAGTTCTATTTCACCACGAAAGATGGGATGGTCACGGCTATCCATCTCGACTGGGTGGAAGCGACATTCCGCTTGTCTCCCGAATCATCAGTATTGCCGACAGTTTCGACGCGATGTGCACGAATCGTCCATATTCAAAAGCGCGTTCACACCGAGAGGCGGTGCATGAGATTGTTCGTTGCGCTGGTGGACAATTCGATCCAGAGCTTGCAGTTGCATTCGCGGACACGTTTGAGAAGAGTGACTCGATTACAGCAATCAAAGAAGAATGGATAGTTGGATTGGACAAGCAGCAAATTCGTGATACTCTCATGGGTGTAGTGGCGACGGATTGCCTTGGGGGCGACCGAGAGCGCAAGAGTGCAAGGAGATGGCACATGTTTGAAAAATCAGCACCATTAGTTTCACTTGTCGCAAGAAGTCTTTCCAGTTTTGAAAGACTGATCTTGGAATTGCATTACATCGATCGTCTGCCCTGCTCAGAAATTTCCGAAGTTCTCGAAGTGACCGAGCAACAAGTCAATATGACTTTGGCAGATGTTCGTGCGCGCATAAGTGGTGTTCGCAGATCTTTTGTTGACACCCTGATCGAGAATGCTGCGCCAGTCGAGCAGATGGGGTGAGAAAAATTGCTCTCGGTTGGATCGAATGAATCGACGAGAGTCTTTTCACTTATCCGTCCATACAAATCTAGGAATTAATGCTTACGGCAACCATCCGCTTAACAGCGTTGTCAGATCGACTCCATCCGTGATCCCATCGTCGTTGATATCACCAAGACCGGATGATCCCCAACCCGACAAGACAAATGCCAGATCGAGTCCATTGACCAAGTTGTCGCAATTGATATCGGCAGGTGCGCACGAAGGTCCAATCGATACGGTGATCTGAAGAGCGGCCGCGCGTGCCAACTGAAATTGCACCAGCGCATTTTCCTTCGCATAGAACGCTGGAAAGTTTCCGCCTTGTTGCTCTACAAAGGTCAGACTGCTGACGACGAAAAAAAGTTTCCCATCGTTCAGAGATGAACGCAAGTATCCCTGCACGGTCGAATCGGCGAGGTCGAGATCGAAGTACATCGGAGTGTTCTGTGCAATCAGCGATCCAGATGGCAGTCCCGCAATCTGACCCGTTGCAAATCTTCGCGGCTCGAATCGCTCGCGTGGATTGTTGGAGACATCGATCGCAGTGCCCGCAGAATTGAAGCTCATCGCATAGGCGTTGCGGACTCCCGAAGCCATTGGATTGTTGGGAGTCGCATATGGAGAATTCTCCAAAAATGTCGCAGATGTGAAGCCATTTCGAAAACCGCAACCGAAGAGATCGATCGATTGTCCCGCGTCGGTATCTGCTTGATATTCCGGATCACCTGTTGCCAAGAAAGTTTGCCATCCATCTGGTGTTGGGTCATACGCGATGACCAAATTGTTGGCGAATTCGATTGTCAGTCTGGCAGAAGTGATGGTGTAATTGCTTGCGCCAAGCCCAGCAGTCACTTGTGAAGTTGTGTCATATGCGATGATGAATTGACCGTCGCGGCTGTCGAATTCTGGTGCTCCAGGCATCGATCCAAATGTGGAAATCACCGGTCGGGTTCCAGGAGTGGAATTGAATGGATACATCCAGCGGTCAATTGTTGGGGTGGGCCATAAACCATTCACCGTACTCGCATATGCACAATGAATTGGAGCGATTGCGCTCAAAACGGAGATCAAGAATGAAATTCTCACTCTTTGGTCCGAGCGCAATAGGATTGAGTGCAAAGGTGTCATAATGTGTTCAAAAATGTTAGGCAGTCACAACATACAACTTGGGCGAAGATTGGCAAATAGAGCCACGCATTTATTGGCAAAGAACACCGTTCAGGGAAGATGGCGGCGTGGATTTACCCTCGTCGAACTGCTGGTTGTGATTGGTTTGATCGCATTGATCATCGGCTTGCTAGGCCCTGCGGTGAATATGGCTCGGCGTGCCGCCACGCGGAGTCGCGAAATGGCCGCGGCGCGACAAGTCGCGCAGGCTTGGATTTCATATTCACTCGAACAGAATGGTCAGTTGTTGCCAGGATTTTTGGCGGGGCTTCCCGCATTCGAAGAAAATGGAACAGTGATTCCGCCCAACACATACGGCGGCGGCGCAACGATCTCCGCGCGTTGGCCGTGGAGACTCGCGCCATACTTTGGTGGTGATATGCGTGCGCTTTATGTTGGCGCGCAAGGCGAAGTGCTTTCGAAACTTGAGAATGGAGATCATGGCGAATTTCTTTATTTCGCAAGTCTCTATCCATCGTTTGGTTTGAATAGCACCTGGGTCGGTGGTGACAGTGAGCGTATGGGATTTCTGCCGCAGACTCTGCCAAATGGTCAACCGAATCCGCTGGGAAGATTTTTCGTATCGCGACTGGCGCAATTTCGGCACCCGCAGCGCATCGCAGTCTTTGTATCCAGTCGTACTCCAAGCGCAATGGAGGCTCAGTCAACGCAGGGATATTTTCGCGTCGAAAGTCCATGGTTTGTTCAGTCGCAGTGGGCGGTGAAATATGACCCGCTTGATCCAGCGTCGTGTGGCAATGTGAGCGCGAGATATGGAGATGAAGCTGTCATCGCCATCGCGGATGGTTCGACGGAAGCAGTCGCAATTGAAACTTTGCGGGATATGCGGCGATGGGCCGACCAAGCGGAGACATTTGATTTTCGCTTGACCCCGCCTTAGATCAAAAAACCTGCGCTTATTCGTCGTTTTCACGCAGTTTTGCAAGTGCGTTGAAATCTTCCAGCGTCGTGGTGTCCTGCGTGGATTCTTTCCCAGCAGCAATATCGCGAAGAAGTCTGCGCATAATTTTTCCTGAACGAGTCTTGGGAAGAAGCGTCGTGAAGCGGATCATGTCGGGTCGAGCGATCGCCCCGATTTCCTTCGTCACATGTTCCATCAATTGCTTTCGAAGAGAATCGTCGGCGGCTCCTTTGAAATGTGGGGCAAGGGTCACGAAAGCAGCGATGCCAGTTCCTTTGATCTCGTGTGGGATGCCAACGACTGCTGCCTCGACCACCGCAGGATGGGAGACAAGCGCGCTTTCAACTTCCATTGTTCCCAGACGATGCCCACTGACATTGATCACGTCATCGATCCGTCCCATGATCCAGAAATATCCTCGCTCATCGCGTCGAGCGCCGTCGCCTGCGATATACATTCCTGGAACCTTCGTCCAATATGTTTCGATGAAGCGCGCTCGGTCGCCATGAATCCCGCGCAACATTCCAGGCCACGGACGGCGAATGACCAGTAAACCTCCATGATTTGCAGGCAATTCCTCGCCTTTTTCGTTGACGATTGCCGCATCAATTCCAAATGCTGGCAGTGTGCACGAACCTGGAACTGTCGGCGTGCATCCAGGAAGTGGCGTGATGATGTGTCCACCAGTTTCAGTCTGCCACATTGTGTCAACGATCGGGCAACGGGATTGTCCAATATTTTGGTGATACCAAATCCAAGCTTCTGGATTGATGGGCTCGCCAACTGTGCCAAGCAAAAGAAGGCTGGACAGATCGTGTTTGCGAGGATGTTCATCGCCCCATTTCATAAACGCGCGTATCGCAGTCGGAGCTGTATAGAAATGCGTGACCTTATGGCGCGCGACCATCGACCAGAATCGATCTTCTGCAGGAAAGTTGGGAGCGCCTTCATACATCACCGTTGGCACACGATTGGGAAGCATTCCATAGACGATGTATGAGTGGCCAGTGATCCAACCAATGTCTGCGGTGCAAAAGAAAACTTGATTACGCTGCGGGACAAGATTGAAAGTCAATCGCGCTGTGTGCGCGGTATAGATCATGTATCCGCCAGTGGTATGGCAAATACCCTTTGGTTTTCCCGTGGATCCGCTGGTGTAAAGCAAGAAGAGCAAGTCCTCAGAATTCATCTCTTCGCAGGGACAATCAGGGGATTGCGCTGAAACCAATTCGTGCCACCATTGGTCGCGACCCGTATGCATCGTGATCGGAGAATTTGTGCGCCGCACAACCAAGACATTCTTGACCTCTGGAAGTCTCTCGCACGCATCGTCCACGTTCTTTTTCAGCAGAACAGTATGTCCTCTTCGCCAAGCGCCATCGCAGGTGATGATGACCTTGCTTTTCGCATCGTGTACACGCTCAACAATCGCAGGGGATGCGAAACCTCCGAAGATGACTGAATGCGGAGCGCCGATGCGCGCACACGCCAACATCGCAATCGCCAACTCTGGAACCATCCCCATATAGATGGTGACCACATCTCCCCGTTGCACGCCCATCGACTTGAGCGCATTCGCCGTTTGAGAAACTTGGCTCAACAAATCGCGATATGTAAATCGTCGAACTTCAGGAACAGGTGAACATGGTTCGCCCTCCCAGAGAATCGCAAGTTCATCCCCGTGTCCATTTTCCACTTGTCGATCGACGCAATTTGCGCAGACATTGGTGGTTCCATCGACAAACCATTTCGCATCTGGAATATTCCAATCCACAACTTTTTTCCAAGGGCGATACCAATGAAAATCCTTGGCGACATCTTCCCAATAACCCGCAGGATCATCGATCGATCTTTGATACATCTGTTGATATGTCTTGAGATCCGGAACATAAATCGGACCAATATGAGTGCGAAAGTGCTCGCTCGGCTCGAAGACTCGATTTTCTTGCAGCGTGCTGGTGATCGAATCACTCATCTTGCGTAGAGAGTAACCCGTAGGATACCTCAATGCACTTGTTGGTAAACATTCTCAAGGTATCGAAGCGATGTTGATTCTTCGAGATTTGCGCAGAGCTTTCGGATCGTTGCAGGCTGTTGATGGCGTTTCGCTGCATGTGGATCGCTCGGAAGTTGTCGGATTGCTAGGTCCAAACGGCGCTGGAAAATCCACCACCGTTGCGATGGCGACAGGATTGATACGGCCGGATTCTGGGGAAGTCGAAATTGTTGGATTTG
The DNA here is from genome assembly GCA_005792145.1 of Planctomycetia bacterium. Classification (GTDB taxonomy): domain Bacteria; phylum Planctomycetota; class Phycisphaerae; order Phycisphaerales; family SM1A02; genus F1-60-MAGs104. The sequence continues at coordinate 13,970 of SXSS01000053.1, forward strand.
GAGAACCAATGCGAGCGAGTGCTCGACGACAGATCGGACTCGCGCCACAGGAATTGGCGCTCTATGAGGGACTGACCGCAATCGAGACACTGGTGTTCTTCGCTCGAGTGTATGGCGCGTCCGTTCACCGCGATGCAATTCAATCTGGATTGGAAGAAGTCGGGCTTGCACCGCGCGGGAAAGATCGCGTCGGGACATTTTCTGGCGGAATGAAACGACGATTGAATCTTGCGGTTGCGCTGATCCATAAACCAAGTGTGCTTGTTCTTGATGAACCAACCGCTGGAGTTGATCCGCAATCACGCGCGCATGTGCGAGAGATCATTCGACAGCGCGCAGCAGCGGGATGTGCTGTGTTGGTGACGACGCATGACATGGAAGAAGCGGAAAAAATCTGTGATCGCATCGCGGTGATGGATCAAGGGAAAATCCGCGCTCACGGAACGCTTTCACAGTTGGTCACCGCCCACGGCAGCGTTCAAGGCACGAACGCGCGGGGTTTGGAAGAAGTTCTGCTGAATCTCACCGGACGGAGTTTGCGCGAATGATTTATCAGATGTTCGCAATCGCATTGAAGGATTTACGGTTGCTCTCGCGCGATCGTGGCGCGCTCTTCTTCACGATTGTTTTCCCCCTGATTGTTGCAGTGCTTTTCGGCATGGTTTTTGGTCGTGTCTCAACTCCTGGGCCGCTTGATGTTGTCGTTGTCGTCACCGAGGATGGACCGCTTGCACGATCATTCGCCGCGGCTCTTCAAGCAGACTCTGCGCTCGATGTTCAAGTTGCCGCGAACAGGGAGGGTGCGGTCGAAATCGTTCGCAAAGGCAAAGCTGCTGCTGCGATCATTCTTCCCGATGGATTTGATGCGCGCGCCGAGGCTTTGTTTTCTGGGGGTTCGATGCCCGTTGATCTTTTCGGCGATCCTTCCAGAGCACCCGAACTTGGATTGCTCGAAGGCAAGTTGATGGAGATCGGCTTTCGGCAATTCATGCTTGCTGTGACGGACTCTGATCGGCTCGGTCGTCAAACAATAGATATCAAACGACAACTAGAAAATAGCAAAGATTTAAGCGAAGAGGAGCGCTCGGCAATCATAAAACTTTTCGCTGGCGCACAAGAATTATCCGCGGTGCGTAAGGCCGAAGGTGAAAAGCAAACGAAGAAAAATGATGGGATGTGGGAATTTCGTCCTGTGCGAATTCGAACGGAAATGCTTGCGCAAAAAAAATCAGAACCACCATCAACATATGCCGTGACATTTCCGCAGGGAATAGTCTGGGGATTGGCAGGATGCGTGATGGCATTTGTCACGACGCTTGCCAACGAGCGCGCGCAGGGAACACTCACCAGACTTCGCGCCGCGCCACTTTCGATGCATCTCATACTTGCAAGCAAAGGCATAGCGTGCGTCGTCTCGTCGATGATCATGCAATCGCTGATCCTTGTATTGGCGTGGTTCGTCTTCGACGTTCGCCCTATCAATCTCCCGATGTTGATGTTTGCTATGTTGGTGATTTCCATTTCGTTCACCGCACTTGCGATGATGATCGCCGCGCTGTTTCGATCAGGCGGCGGCACAGATGGTGCTGGGCGCGCATTGATTCTTGTGCTGGCGATTGTGGGCGGTGGATCGATCCCGCTTGTCTTTATGCCGCCAATCTTGCGGTCGATCAGCGTGGTGAGTCCATTTCGTTGGGCGATTGCGGCGATCGAAGGACCTCTGTGGCGTGGTGGGTCTATCGCGGATCAGTTCGCTTCGATCGGATCGATCGCACTCGTTGGTCTCGTCTGCGCCGCCATTTCTTTAGGCGGCATGGCGAGATGGCGCCGCGGAATGTGATCTGATTCAAGCACGATTGGCAAACGCAACTGCCGCCGCGAACGCATCATTGATTTTCGATGGATCTTTTCCGCCAGCTTGCGCCATGTCGGGCTTTCCACCGCCAGAACCACCGCATGCCACCGCTGCAACCTTGACCCATTCGCCAGCGTTGATTCCACGAGCAATCGCAGACTTTGGACTTGTCGCCACAATCGCAACTTTTGCGTTGACTTCATCGGGACTCAAGAACAAGATTGGCGTATCGCTCAATCGTGTGCGCGCGGAGTCGATCGCTGCGATCATTGCCGCAGGATTCGCTCCTGTCAGAATTGCAACGAGTGGCTTTGTCGCATCGCCCGCGGCGTGTTTCTGCACGATTTCATTGACTTGCGCGAGGGCTCCATCGCGTGTCGCTCCTTCTTGTTGTTTACGCGCATCTTTCGCGCGTTCACGCAAAGCTTCAATTCGTGGCAAAATATTTCGTCGAGCGACGATACCGATGGCAAGAGTCGATTCCAACTTTGCGATCTCCGCGACTTCAGCGAGCATCGCCTCGCCGCCAAGCGCAGCGACCGCATCGATGCGACGATTGAGTTCGACCGCGGAATCCTTCGCGGCGCGCGCTGCTGCACCAGTCAATCCGAAACAGCGGCGAACACCGGCGGATGATGCGCCTTCAGAAAGCAGCACAAAGGATCCCGCTTCAGCTGAAGATTGCAAATGAGTTCCGCCGCAAAACTCTGTTGATAATTCCTTCCACCTTGGATCGCTTGGCGCAGCGAGCAAGGCTTCGATTGATGATCCAATGCAAACCACTCGAACAGGATCTGGGTATCGCTCGCCGAAGACCGCACGCACGCCATTGATCGCACGCGCTTTTGCAAGGTCTATCGTGGCGATATGCACTGGAAGTTTGCGCGAAATCGCTTCATTTACAAGGCTTTCGACACGCACGGCGTCGGCGGGGGAAAGAGCCCCCGATCCAGAATAGTCAAAGCGAAGTCGATCTGGAGCGACGAGTGATCCACGCTGTTGCACTTCTTCGCCAACCACTTCGCGCAGCGCGAGATTCAAGAGATGTGTTGCAGTGTGATTTGCTTGGATCGATTCGCGTCGGCCGTGGCGCAGCGAGATCTCTGCAGGATCGCCTGTGCGGATGATTCCAGAATGCACTTGGCCAATGTGCAGGATGTAATCGCCGAACTTCTGAACATTGCTGACTTGGAATAAGCCATGCGAACCGAGTGCGTTGCCATCACCCAGTGTGCCGCCACCATCGTTATGCCCGGCGCGAATATCGCCGTGATCCGCTTCTTGACCGCCAGATTCCGCATAAAAACAGGTCTTATCCAGCACAATTCCAACTGTCTGCCCAACTGAAACCGAGGAATGAAAATCTTTTCCATCCCAAATCGCAGCGACATTCACACGCATCGGTCGACCACCGTCGCGGAATGTGTCATCTGTTGCATGCACATGCAGTGCAGCAAGCTTTGCAATCGCATCCGGCGTCAATTCCAACTGTGGCGCGTCACTTGCAACGGCTCGGCTTGTTTCGCGCGCGCGTTCCATCAGAACTTTGTAACCCTCGAGATCAATTTGCATTCCCCGTTCACTTGCCATGACTTGAGTCAGGTCAATCGGGAATCCCCAAGTGTCGTGCAGGCGAAACGCATCTTCTGCTGCGATGCGTGGAGGCTTTGAAGTGGCGCCACGGGTTGCGGATTCGTCAAAGAGGGCGATGCCTCGTCCGAGCGTGCGACCGAAGAGTTCTTCTTCCGCACGAATGATGTCGGTCGCTTTCTTTGCTCCTGCAAGAATCTCTGGAAAGGCTTTCCCCAAAGTTTCAACAACAGCTGGCACAAGTTCAAACACAAATGGACGATCCATTCCAAGAGTTTGTCGTCCATGCCGCGCCGCTCGTCGAATGATGCGGCGCAGGACATAATTTCGTCCTTCGTTTCCAGGTCCAGCGCCATCGCATGCCGCTGCGGTCAGGCAGCGAACATGATCGGCGATCACGCGATATGCAACATCAATGTGATCGTTCAAGATGCCGCCATAGGGTCGCGCTCCAGTCACTTCATGGATCGCAGAAAAAATTGGAGACCAAAGGTCGGTGTCATAATTTGATCGTTTGCCCTGAATCACACTCACAAGTCTTTCCAAGCCCATGCCCGTGTCGACATGTCGTGCCGGAAGTTGCTTCAGTGTTCCATCAGTTTCACGATTGAATTGAATGAAAACGTGATTCCAAATTTCCAAGACATCAGGATCGCCAGAATTCACCAGCGCTGCAGCGTTGCGTCCACCAATGCGATCGAAATGAATTTCGGAGCATGGACCGCATGGACCACTTTCGCCCATCTCCCAGAAATTATCTTTCATCGAGCCGGGAATCACATGGTTTTCAGGAAGAAAGCGCAGCCAAATCGCGCGCGCTTCCGTGTCGGGTTCCAGCCCGGCCTTCGCATCTCCACCGAAATATGTCGCATAGATCCGCTCTGGATTCAAACCAAATGTTCCAGTGAGCAATTCCCATCCCCACGCGATAGATTCTTCTTTAAAGTAATCACCAAACGACCAATTCCCAAGCATCTCGAAAAAAGTATGGTGATAGACGTCGTTTCCAACATCCTCTAGATCATTGTGCTTTCCACCAGCGCGAATGCATTTCTGCGAATTCACCGCGCGCGTGTATGGCCGAGAGCCTCGGCCAAGAAAGACATCCTTGAATTGATTCATCCCCGCATTCGTAAAGAGCAGCGTGGGATCGTCGTATGGCACGACGGGACTTCCTTGCACAAATGTGTGCGCCGCTTTGTTGCGGAAGAAATCGATGTATGCGGTTCGAATGTCTGCAGCGCGCATTGGGGTGGAAGTCTACGCAATTCTGCCACGAATTTGTTTCGCCCGTAACATCCGACCCTATGACGCGTCGTCCATTCGTTGGCGGAAATTGGAAGATGAACACTGACCTCGAATCGGGGATGGCTCTTGCGTCTGCGTTGGCAACAGAGTTGAAGCAGGGGAATGACGCGATTGATGTAGTTGTTTTTCCTCCGTATCCATATTTGCAGTCCGTTGGTCGAGTGATCGATGGGAGTTCGATCGCTCTGGGCGCGCAAGATGTGTCGAGCGAAGTCAACGGTGCATTGACTGGCGAAGTCAGCGCAGAAATGCTTTTGGATCTTGGCGTGAAGTGGGTCCTTGTGGGTCACTCTGAGCGGCGTCATCGCCTCGGCGAAGAAGATTCTGCGGTGGCAGAAAAATTTGCAATGGCAATCGAGAGTGGATTGTCGGTTGTCCTGTGCGTTGGCGAGACTTTGGTTCAGAGAACCACCGGCCACGCGCATAAAGTTGTTCTGGATCAACTAGCGAGCGCATTCGAGTGCATTCCAGCCGATGCAATGGCGCGAGTCGTCATTGCATACGAACCCGTTTGGGCTATTGGCACGGGCGTTGCCGCGACTGCGGACGATGCGGAGGAGGCGCACGGGGTGATACGAGGGTTTATTGGTTCACGCTATGATTCGGAACTCGCCTCTGGGATCCGCATTGTGTATGGCGGATCGGTAGTGCCTGGCAATGCGAAGACGATCTTCGCCGCGCCAGGAGTTGACGGTGGATTGATTGGTGGAGCTTCGTTGAAGCCAACTGACTTTCTTTCCATTTGTTCTTCGGCAATGATCGGAATTGCGACCGGATAAACCGGCCGAGTGGAAAAATCTAATGAGCATGTGGTTTTCGATTCTTACCGTCCTCTTCATCTTGTCCAGCGTCATTTTGGTGCTTGTGATTTTGGTGCAGCGTCCGCAAGGTGGCGGATTGGCTCAAGCATTTGGCGGGGCATCGGGTGGAGGAACTGACACAGCATTCGGCGGTCGAACGGGAGATGTCTTGACATACCTGACGATGGGTGCGTTTGCTCTTTATCTCCTTGTTGCGATTGGCTTGAATGTGCTTGAAAATCAAAATTCAACTCCAGGTACCCAAACCGAAGAACAAATGATCGAGCCCGGACTTCTGCCGACGGATCCAACACAGACATCTGTCGCGCCTGCTGGAACGACTCCTGCAACTCCAGCATCCGATGCATCTCTGACCGCGCCAACGCCTGCTACCGATGCGGTACCAGCGGCGAATCAATCTTTGTCTGCGCCGCCAGCACCAGCACCAGCACCAGAAGCGCCTGCTGGCGGAAAGCCGTAAACCCCGATGATTCGATCGATGACCGGGTTCGGCATCGCACAAGCCGAGATCAATGGAGCGCTTGTCGCAGTCGAAGTTCGTTCTGTCAACAATCGGCATTTCAAGTGCACGCTTCGAGTGCCTGAAGATTTCACTGTTCTTGAAGCAGATATTGAAGCGCAAGTATCACGGCGCCTTGTTCGCGGCAGTGTCATCGTGACGGTACGAGTTTCCAATGCAGCTGCGCAAATTACGACGCGCATCAACGGTGTTCGGTTGAATGAGTATCTCTCACAACTTGTTTCCGCTCTTGGATCAGAGGAGGCGTCGCGGATTGATCGTGGACAGTTACTTCTTCTCCCAGGAGTTGTTGTTGAAGATGGAGGCGCGATCTTTCTTGAGCACCTGCGCCCAGTTGCGCTGCGCTTGCTCGATGAAGCATGCGCCAATCTTATGGCGATGCGCCGAGTTGAAGGCGAGGCGATGCGTGAACACTTAGTGGAATATGGCGCGATCATTCGCACGCGTGTCGATGCGATTCGACTGCGCGTTCCAGAAGTCATCGCCGCATATCAAACACGATTGCGACAGCGCATCGATGGAATGTTGGCGGAGATTGGCAAGACTGTCGAGCCCGCCGATTTGCTGCGAGAAGTCGCAATCTTTTCCGAGCGTTCGGATATCGCGGAAGAACTGGTGCGCTTGACTGGGCATCTTGATCAATATGAGTCGCTACTGAATCCGAAACTTGCCGAGCCGATCGGACGAACGATGGATTTTGTCGCGCAGGAGTTGTTGCGCGAGGCGAATACGATTGCCAGCAAGTCGGCGGATGTTTCAATCAGTCGGCAGGTTGTCGAAATCAAGACCGCAATCGACCGCATCAAGGAGCAGGCGCAGAATGCTGAATAGGGCGGGGGAAACAACGCGAGCACAGATTTCGCTTGATGAGATTCGGATCATTGCTGGTCTGTTTCAGTTACGGACAGTCACGCGTGCTCATGCATATAACCGCGGATCTGCTCGATTCCCAAAGGTCATTATCGAGACCGAAGATAAAGTTCAATTTCTTTTGAAGCGTCGCATAGGTACTCCGGCAAACCTCGCTCGAGTCAGGTTGAGCCATGAGGTTCAACTCGAACTCGCACGCAAAGGATTCCCGACTGCACCACTGATGAGATCTGCGGCTGATGCAACATGGATTTTGGATGAAGGGTGCCTCTATGAGATGTTCGCATTTATTGAAGGAGATCGATTTCGGCGATCGACGTGGGAGGCACGTGAGAGCGGGACCATGCTGTTGCGACTTCATCGAACACTGCAAGAGTGGCACCCCTCAACCCCGTCTCCAGATCATTTTGGATATCACAACAGTAAGTCAGTCGCGTCATCGTGGGACATTCTGGCACGAAAGATTCTTGAGGTGAATCCACAAGCCACAAAGAGTAAGTTGGAGCGAATCATAGAAATTCTGCGGACTCAATATAACGATGCCGCAACCGCGGCAGAGAGCGTTCTTCAAGCATCTGCTACTTATGGCCATAGATCAATCTTGCACGGAGATTTTCATCCTGGAAATATTCTCTTTGGAGCTGGAACACCAGTTGTAATGCTTGACTTCGATTCCACTCGCGTGGATCGAACAATCTTTGACATCGCAAACGCAGCATTGCAGTTTTCTATTCCGAGCATGAGCCAGAAGTCCGTCTCGCACTGGGATGCAACTTTGAATGTGCAACTTATCGAGAGTTTCTTAAGCGGTTATGGATTATCGACGGAAATCGAATTGAATGCCGAAGAATGCGGAGCGCTTTCTTCACTGATGATTGAAGCAACAATCGCCGAAACGATTCCACGAATCGCACTTTCTGGATCGTGGGAGGGTCGGTCTGGCATTGAAATTTTACGATTTATCGCATTGCGATCTGATTGGATTTTGTCGCAGAGGGAGAGGTTGACTAAACTCTTTCAGCAATGCATGGGACACGAATCCTGAAACCAAGTTCGCCAACTGCGTCAATCAGGCAAATGGCTGTCTGCGCTGTGGTCTTCGTCGCGGTCTTTCACGCATCTGCACAGGCACAAAATATCGCTGACAGGCCTCCTGAAGAAAAGGGTCAAGGAGTTGGCAAAATTGCAGATCCTCAAGCTCCGGTGAAGGTGAAGATCGAGGCTGTTGGAGGACAGCAGTTGTGGCGTGGAGACTTTATGCAGAGTCCGATGTTGCCTGCACCCGAGGTTGTTCGACTGTGGTCTGAGGAAGTCCTTGCAAGCGTTCGTATTTCTTCGAAGGTGCTCAGTTTGGTTGCAGATTTGGATTCGAACGAATATGCGCAGCGTCAAAATGCAAGCGAACGCTTGGCAGATCCGACAGTCACCACTGAAGAAGTTTTTGCAATTTTGGTTCGAGGAAATCTCAGCGATGAGCAACGCGAGCGGCTCTTGACTGTCGCACGCGAGAAAGTGCTCGGACTTCCACGAGGCGCACTCGGCATTCGTATGCAAATCAGCGGCAATCCCGATAGACCTGGCGTCGAAGTGCAAATGTTGTTACCTGGTATGCCCGCAGCGTCGGTCTTGAAGATTGGTGATCGAATTGAAAGCATCGATGGAAAGCCAATTAAAACATCGAACGACCTTGTCGACATCATTCAATCAAAGGCGCCAGGCGATTCCGTCAAGTTATTGGTGGCACGCCAACAACGTGACGAGCGTGATAAGCCAAAACTCGACGGGAAGGGTGGCTTTATCGAGGAGCGTGTGGAAGTCGAGGTTGACCTCACTTCAGCCAGCAATCTCGATAAGTTTGAAGGGCAATTTCCATCACAGACACGCAGTATGGTTCTTGAAAGACGGTTGCTCGCACTGAGCGAAGCCGAAGAAAAGTTCGCTCCAGCGACTGCGAAGGTGCAACCAATTCCCACGGCAAACACAAAGCCTGGCAAGAAGAAGACCTTTGGAAAGCAGGAAACAGATATGTCAGATAAGGCGCCGTGATTCTTCGCGCAGAATATCTCTGACTCGTCTTGCTGATTCTGCGAACTGAGTGTGAGGGAGATCTGAAGATCAATCAAGAAGCATTCGTAGCAGGTTGATTGAAATGAGATTCTTGCACTGGAACCACGACTTCGAGAACGCGTTGGAAAACTTGAGCAGGTGATCCCATCGCATCGATTTCAGCAACAATGGATTTGGGATAGAACTCCAAGACCGGAAGTGTCTCTTCGTGATAGACCTCGAATCGATGGCGAATGACTTTGTCATCTGCATCATCCATACGATTTTCTTTCAGCGCTCGTCTTCGCATTCGTTGCATCATCGCGTTTTCGTCGTTGCATCGAAGGTGGATCACTTTGAAGACATCAAGAGAACTTTGCAGCGCCTTTGCTTGCCCAACATTTCTCGGAATGCCATCGAGAACAAGCAAATCTTGTTTGGGTTTGTAAAGACTGAGTACGGTTTGTGCATGCATATTCTGGCGCCACATTTGAATTGTGAGTTCATCTGGAACAAGTTCTCCGCGCGAAGAAAAACTCAGAAATTGTTTGCCAAGATCGCTCGTCATATCCAGGGACCGAAAAACATCGCCACAAGCCAAGTGAAAAAAGCCGGGAATCTTTCCAAGGATCTTCCCTTGAGTGCCTTTCCCCGCTCCGGGCGCACCGAAGAGCAGAATGGATTTGTAGCGATTGGGCATTTGTTGGATGCTAGCAATTGCAGATTCAAATGGTCAATGCAGCGATTTTTTGTCGAGCCACGGACACAGCCACAGAATCGAGCGACAGCTGGAGACGGTTATCGAAGTGTGACAGAATTTCGATTTACAGGAATTGAGTTCTGCGTGTGATTCTTCGATCGCCCGTAGCCTGTGGCGATGAATGGTTGGTTGAAAAAATGGATTCTCCCTGCGAGCGTTCCTTCGGGCACGTTGATGCAGCGAATAGCAACAGCGCGAGGAATCCCTGCAAGTTCTCTGCAAAAGTTTATTGCGCCAACATTTGGCGATCTTGCGCCTCCAATCGAGTTACACGGTGCAGTCGAAGTTGGAGAACGACTCGCA
>SXSS01000054.1 GCA_005792145.1 Planctomycetia bacterium
AGAATCGCCGATGGCGAAATGCCCCCGCCCACTTCTGATCCGCAGCCCGCGCAAATTGAGCGCAACGCTGTCGTCAATTCACTGCGCAATCAGCTCATCATCGAACGCGATCAGATCGTTGTCACAAGCGGACCACCGCGTCGACTGAATCGCGCTGAATTTTCCAACACTATTCGCGATCTCTTTCAAATTGATATCTCGCCGCTCGGCGCGCTTCCGCCAGATGATATTGGCGCGGGGTTTGACAATGTCGGATCCGTCCTCAGCCTGGCTCCCACTTCTCTCGAACGCTTGTTCGACATTGCGGAGTTGATTTCATCGCAAGCGGTGCTCGATGATGACGCAATTGCCAAGTTCAAGATTGTCGTTGACGAAAATTCGATGGTTATCACCAAAGGAAAAGGAACAAAGCAAAAAAACGGTGCACTGCTATGGTCCAACGGTGAGGCATCCACGAAAGTAAAAATCCCACGCGCAGGTCGATATGCAATCACAAGTCGAGTCGCAGGACAACAAGCTGGACCAGATCCCGTACGAATGAGTTTGATTGTCGACAAGCAACGGCTGGAAGACTTCACCGTAACAGAAATCTTTTCCGCCCCTGGAGAGAGGCGATCCGAAGTGCCGCTGAAAGCAGGCTCGCAAACAATTGCGATCTCTTTCAATAATGACTTCTTTGAAAAAGGTGGACCAGAAAAGCCCACAAGTGATCGCAATGCTCTGGTGTGCGACATCACGATTGAAGGTCCGCTCGATCCATACATCACCCCTGCTTGGCGACAATCGCTAGACGCTCTCATCGGAGCGAAAACGGGCAGTGCGCGGCAACATTTATGCGCGAATTGGTTGGTCGAGCGCATCCTTCGTCGACCAGCGACTGCACCAGACCGAAAACTTTTGAGCAGCGTGTCTAGGTCACTTGGTCCATCGCCAACATTCAATGCAGAGTTGCGAACAATGATCACCGCTCTCCTGGTGCATCCAGAGTTTCTTTTTCGTATCGAAAGAGAGCCAACTGAGAAAAATTATGCGCGCGAAATCACACCAAGCGAACTTGCGACAAGGCTCTCTTATTTTCTTTGGGCAAGCTGTCCAGATGATTCGCTTTCGCGCGCCGCCGCAAGCGGCGAGTTGAACACCCAGCGTGGTCGCACCGCGGTCGTTGCGCGAATGCTTGCCGATTCCAAGTCATCCAGTCTTGCTGAGCGCTTCGCGACGCAGTGGCTTGCGATCGATGGACTAGGAGAGAAAACGCCAGACCCAGCGCAATTCCCCGGCATCAATGCGCAACTCCTGCATTCAATGCGTCAAGAGACTGTGATGCTTTTCGACAGCGTGCTTCGAGAACGCCTTTCTGCACAGACACTCATCGACGCGGATTACACATTTGTCGATGCGCGTTTGGCGCAACATTATGGAATGCCCGCTCCAACTTCGACGGAAATGACACGCGTCCCTGTTCGCGCCACGCGCGGCGGAGGCGTGCTCGCACATGCAAGTGTGCTGACTGCGACATCGAATCCCACGCGCACATCTCCAGTCAAGCGAGGCAAGTGGGTATTGGATTCTCTGTTGGACGCTCCCCCGCCACCGCCGCCTCCAGGAACAGCGCAAATTCCGGATCGGGTTGCGGATCGCGGCGGAAAGAGTATGCGCGAACTGTTGGAAATTCATCGCGCAGACACAAACTGCGCAAGTTGTCATAGAAGAATGGATGCGATCGGATTTGCGTTCGAAGCATATGACCCCGTCGGTCAACTTCGCGATCAAGCGGATGGTCATCCCGTTGAAACGCAAGGTGAATTGCCAAGCGGTGTTGTGCTTGTTGGTCTCGACGGGGTTCGCGCAAGTCTGCGGGACAATCCTGCATTCATTCGTTCCCTTGTCAAACATCTGTTGACCTATGCAATCGGTTGTGAGCCAACAGAAAACACCGAAAATGAAATTGATTTTCTCTGTGGGACTTTGTCATCGCGTCCTACACTTGCCGATATCGTGATCGCTATCACAGAAAGTCCATCGTTTCGAATGCGAGGTGGTCATTGACGCATATCTCGCGAAGAACAGTTCTGCGCGCAGCTGGCGCAATGATTGCCCTGCCAGTTCTGGAAGCAATGCTTCCAGGCAGAACACTCTGGACACGCACCGCTTCCGCTGCGACACGAACGCTCCTCGCAGCACCTCCGGCGAGAATGGTTTTCGTCTTTCTTCCAAACGGAGTCGATCCTGCGGCGTGGCCAGGATCGGCAGTCGCTTCACTCTCGAATCATGCTGGAAAATTTTCCGTGATGCGAAATCTCTGCCACCGAAATGCTGAAGCGCTCGGCGATGGACCAGGCGATCATGCACGAAGTTCCGCGTGCTTTCTGACTGGAGCACATCCGCTGAAAACATCTGGTGGGGATATTTCGGTTGGAATCAGCGTCGATCAAGTCGCCGCGGCGCGACTTGCTGGAACGACTCGGATGGAAAGTCTCGAACTTGGTGGCGAGCCAGGAATGACTGCGGGCAGTTGTGATTCAGGTTATAGCTGCGCATACAGCGCAAATATTTCTTGGCGTGGCGCGCATTCTCCCAATGCGAAAGAAGATGATCCACGGCGCGTTTTCGAGCGACTTTTTTCACGCGGCCCTGAAGGTGAATCTTCATCCGAGCGAGAAGCTCGCCTGAAAATGCGCTCGAGCATTCTGGATGCTGTTCGAGATCAAGCATCTGCTTTGAATAGGAAACTCGGCACCAATGATCGCCGGAAATTGGATGAATATCTCGAGGGCATCCGCTCGATCGAACGTCGCATCGAGATGATGGGACGAGATGATGCTTCGGATTCTTTCAAAGCATCGTTCGCAGCCAGCACGCCCCCAAGCGAACCTACGGACTATCGCCAACGCATAACTTTGCTCAGCGATTTGGCGGTGTTGGGTTTGCAGATGGACCAGACGCGCATCGTCACGCTGATGCTTGCCAACGAAGGATCAAACCGTGCATATCCCGACATCGGAGTCGCCGACGGCCATCACGATGTCAGCCATCACGGAAATGACGAATCAAAGATCAAGAAATTCGCAGCGATCAATGCTTGGCAAGGCGAACGATTGGCGCATCTCTTGACCAAATTGCAATCCGCCGAAGAGAACGGAGGGAAGGTCTTGGACCACACGATGGTGCTTTATGGCGGCGCGATCGCCGATGGAAACCGCCACAATCACGATGATTTGCCGGTGATCTTTGCAGGCGGTTCCGCGCTTGGCATTCAACATGCGCCAGAACGAACCTTCGCAATTGGCACGCCTCTGTGCAATCTTTATCTTTCGATGCTTGCAAAGATGAACGTCAAAGCTGACCGATTCGGCGACAGTAGTGGTTCGCTCGCGCTCGATTCAATCGCGCAATAAATGCCCAAGGCTTTGTGAATCTTGGAATCCGCACTTTTGGCTACGCTCCTGCGATGCATAATTTGGTTGGAATCTTGCTTGGAGTTTTTGTGCTCTGCATAATTGGCTCTGCCCATTTCGGCCGTCGTGCGTTGAAGTGCCTCGGCGCAGAGCACCATAGCGAACTCGCCCGCATTTCTGCGAATGCTTCGATGATAAACCTCGTTGTGCCAATCGTCATTGCGATTGCTTATGTCCTGACTGTGATAAATGATCGTGAAAAAATGCCGCTTGCTACTGTCATCGCTCTTTGCGCTCTTTTATTGCAAGGGATCATCAGCGCTGTCACAACGGATCGGTGGTATCGCAAAGCGGGAATGCCGCCAGAATTCTTGAAGTACTTCAGACTCGCGCGCGGGATTCGCATTCTGGGCGCAGCAATGCTTTTTGTTGGAGTTGTCTCGTGGTTGATCACCACGAAAGACGCGCAAGACTTGCAGTTCAAATCGCAAGATCCTGCAAATATGCAATCTGCTCCTGCAATTGACGGCAGATGAAATGCCGGTGACCGCGATCTTTTATTTCGATTCGATCTTCGCCTTGTCTTGACTGAGCGCCTTGATTTCTGCTGGCGACCCAAGCCACTTTTTCGAGATGACATCTTCACGAACGACCGCATCTAGAAATCTCACGATCACCTCGTTTGTCATCTTTTCTACAAGGACAGGATCCGTGGCGGTTGATTCTTGTGGATCTAAAAGAAGCGCCTTCGATTTTCCTAAGTAACTTGAATGTGTTGCGCCGTCAATGAACATCAGCCACGCCGGCGGACCGCCCTTGGCAGTTCCTCTGGAATATCGAAATGAACTCTGCCTACTTTCTGGATCCTCATCAGATGCGCGAGATCGATCAAGCGACCCAGTAATCACCAAGATCGGCACTGAAATTTCGTTCCATGATTCTTGCGTGAAGATTCGGTGCTTGATCCCTGCTCCAGAAACGATAACTCCAGCAATAAAGCGAGGGTCCGCGAAACTTTTTTGCTCACGCACTTTCGCACCGACCGACAACTGCGTCGTCATCGCGCCGGCCGAGTGACCACCGATCACCATGCGCGTGCGATCAATCAAACCTTTGCCATTGGCATCATGCAGTCCTGCGATTTGCGCCTCGATCACATCGAGTGAATCCAAAATCAGCGAGCATTCTTCGACCCGTCCTTGCATATCCACATTTCTCGTATAGGACTTCGGATCACGAACAAACCTGCTGACATCCGCACCATTTTGCCGTCGCAACTTGATCGAGTCTGCATGCGTCGGACGAATGACCACATATCCACGCGCGGCAAGAAACTGTGCAAGCCCTTCAAATGCCCTAAATGATCCTCCCATTCCATGGGAAAAAACAACGAGTGGCCAAGGCGCACTGGGCGATTGCGCCGGAAGCGGCGCACTGGGCGATTGCGCCGGAAGCGGCGCACTGGGCGATTGCGCCGGAAGCGGCGCACTGGGCGATTGCGCCGGAAGCGGCGCACTGGGATAGACAACTCGCACTTCCAATTCGGTCTTGCGTGAAGCGTTCTCAATTTTCAACTCCGCACTTGGTGCAACCGCATACAACGCCTTCGACAAATGCGGCAATGCAGAATCCGATGTTGTCAAACGCTCCAGATCTTTTGCAGGCATCGGATGCGCCACAAAGAACTCCCACATCAAATCATTCGCAGAAATATCTTTCGTCGACTTACCGATGAACGACACGATCGCGCTCTGCCCAGGCCACGTGTGCCCGCCCCCTTCGATCTCGATGTACACAACATCCCCTGCGCCGACCTTTGCGGGATAGTCGAAACGCTTCACCTTGGTTCCATCGTCTGCAATGTCAGGAAATTGCGTGATCTTCGGCGTGGTTTCGCATCCGTTGATTTCACGCCACATCTTGATTGACTCGTCGACTGATTTGAAAGTGATGAAGCTCGGCGTATCTAATCCAGGACCTTCCGCAGGCACGATCTTGTCCGCCGTTCCATGAAAATGCATCACTGGCACTGGACGATGTGGCGTCGGCTTCTGGGTGGTCACCGTTCCTGCAATCGGTGCGATCGCCGCAATTCGATCGGATAATTCACTTGCCAAGAGATAGCTCATCATTGCGCCATTGGAAATTCCTGTTGCGAAAATTCGGCGCGTATCAATCTTTGCAACCAGCGCAAGATCATCAATCACTGCACTGAGAAACTTCACGTCGTCCACTTTCGACTTGCCGATTCCACCTGCGTTCCACGTCAGAAAAATTCCTGCGCCTGTGCCGTCGGGATAGACCGCAATAAAATTCTCCGCATCTGATTTCTGATTCATTCCACTGAACATCACCGTGATCGGTCCATTCGTTCCTGCGCCATGCAACACAAGAACAACAGGAGTCTCCTTCGACCGATCCACCGACGCGGGAATATGCGCCAGATAGGTGCGCTTCACTCCATCGACGGTGATCACGCGCCGAACTTCGGTTGGTGGAGAATCTGCCTCCGCTGCCGGAGTTGGCGTTGATATCTGCACTGGCGGATCAGCCAAGGCGCTAGCGCCACACAGAACAATCGCGCCTATAAAACCAACAAACTTTCGCTGATGTAAGAGGCTGTTCATCATCCACACATTATCCAACATTCACAGCTGCAACTCAAACAGCGTCAAATTTTTGGTTTTCGACAACATTTTTTGATTCGAAAATTTTTCCAGTTGAACCTCGATTGCAATGACAGGTCCAATCCAACGCCGCGACTTGGTGCGAACCGGATTTGCGGCAGTTGGTGCGTTGATGCTGACGCCTTCGAATCGGCGTCTTTGGAATCTGCAACAAATGAACAACCGAATCTGGTTCGCGAATCAAGACAACGGGCTCTTGCCTTCAGTCGAAACTTGCCTCCAAGAAGCCGTGTGGGTTGCAAAGAATATCCCCGCCTGATTGGCATTGAAGCCGAACCTATGTTTGCGGAGAATTGACATTCGCTGGGAATGTTTCCGACGGGATTCGATGTTCAACAGCTGGCAATTCGTTTGGATCAATTGAATCGCCGACAAGACCTCGCAAGGTGATCATTGCAAGGACAACCGAGATTGCCCCGACGCACAAAATCTTCCATCCAACTTTGGGAGATTGCTCGCTCGAACTTTGTTGCAACGCAGAAATCATGGCAAGCGAGAGCAACACATAGGGTTCGTGATATCGCTGCCAACTGAAAAATGTTGCCGATGATGCGACAATGAACGCAATTGTTGCAACTGAAAAAATTGCGCGCGTTCTCGCAGGCAGACCAAGGAAAGATGCAGTCAAGAGCGCGGCACCAAGAGGAGAGAGCACAAGGAAGATCGGATTCGTGTGTCCTGCAATACTTGGAACAGAGCCAAGTGGTCCCCACCAACCTGTAAACCGACCTGCATCTTGAAGCGTGGTCGTCGCGGGAACAGCTGCGAGCAAAAGTCCAACGATTGCCGCCAAAAGCATCGTGCGCCGATGAATCGACCAACTTCTCACAATCGCCGGCGCGAGCCAAGGAAGAAATCCCACAATCATCAGTGCGTACTGCAACAATACAAATGCGGGAGTCGCGATATTGAAGCCCGTGACGCTGGTCTGAAATCGTGGAGGAACAAGCCCATGCCAAAGCAAGATGAATGCACCAAGAAGTGCAAATGCAGGCAATGTTGCCAAGATCGCAGTGATGACTCGTCTTGGCCCTTGGTTCGCACCGCACCATGCCGCGACCCAAATCGGCGCGGCGACCCAAATCTGAATCTGCCGTACAAAGACCAAAGCAAAGAGCGCAATTGAAGCCAGCGCGAGCCAACTTCGTCCACTTTCCACTCGACAGCAAAGCATCAACACCACTGCGATCAGCAACCACGCAAGATCATCTGGCAGCAACCAAGCCGCTGATCCCAACACATACAAACTGCACGCGAGTGGCAATGCGAGCAGAGTTCCATCAAGGACTCCGCGCCTGCGCGCGCACCAGCCAGCAACAAGACACACGAATGCAGTTCCGATGACAACGCTTGTCAATCGCAGTGCGGTTGCCGAATCCGAAATCAATCGACCAACAGTTGCAAGAATGATGTGATATCCAGGGGTCGTCGTGGTCAGCGGATTTCGCAAGTCAAACGCTGGATACTCAACAACCATTGTTCGAATGACGCGTTCGTGATAGACGATTGAATCGAAAGCCGCTCGTCCGATGTTGTTTCCAGTCAACACAAGCCAGAGTGCGGGAATTGCGATGGCGCATCCTGCAATCGCGGATGCGATGATGACATCGCGTGTGGCACTGCGACTTGGATTCATGAATCCGCCCCGCTCTTTCGGAAGACTCTCAACTCGTGTCCATACCAAAGCATAGAAATTTGTTGCGCGAGCTCGATTTGAAGGCCACAATCCAAAGCCCATCGATCGACACTTTCGATAGGTACATAGTGAATCCACTGCTTTGCAATCACCAAGTCATGCAATCGATTCATCCCCGCTCGCCAGAGAGGGCGATCACACATATCTTTATATAGAAGGATTCCTCCTGGCCGAACCTTCGCGACTGCATCTCGAAATGCCTTTTCTTGTGCGCTTGGAGAGACATGATGCAGCACATCAATCAAACAGACAACGCGAAATGTTCCATCGGGAAGTCCTTGCTCGACTGAGCGGCACTCGAAATTCGGCGTTGGACTTTGAATAAAACCGCCCAAGCGAATCGCCGCTTTGCGAGCTGTCTCGATGGCATCCGACGAGGAGTCGATTCCGTGCGCGGATTGGATGCGGCCAGCAGAAGCAAGGCAGATAAGCAAAAGCCCTCCACCGCAACCGATATCAAGAACATCAGATCCAGTTGGAACTACATCGACAAGCTTGGCAACTGGCGCAATTCGGTGGCGATGATGCTGAATGAATCCACCGAGGAATGAGCCCCCGACATACATCTGACGCGCGATACCTCCAATGTCGATCGTTCGACCCTCATCGCGTTGTGAACTTTGCATCACATTGAGATAGTACCGATTGGACTTGTATTCATCGCGGCGAATGACCGCAGGATCACAGCGCAGTCGGGTCATACTCCGGCCAATGAATTGCTTGCAGAGATGCGGCGTAATTGACATACCGTGCAACACTCGATGTGTACAACGGTCGGTTCACTTGGTCATAACTCAATGTGCGAACAGTTCGCTTGGATTCGTGAAAGCGTGTGCACGCTTCGTCCCAATCAAGCCCAAGAAATTTGATAATCCGTGGAAACTCACTCGCTGGATCTCGCACGAGTTGTTCGTACGAAACATCCAGAATGGGAACGGAAAGTGATGCCTTCCAATGATTCATGATTCGCAGCGACTCCTGCCATGCGCATGCGATCCATTCCATCCGGGTCGTCCATGGATGCAGCCGATTATTGAAGCCTCCCATCAAGCATGAAATCGCCACATCGCGCGGATCACGGATGACATGAATGATCCGTGTCTTGGGAAAGAGGCTGGCAATCAGCCATAGAATTTGCGTATTCCCAAGCGCTTTGTTCACGATGCGCTTTGCAGTTGGAGCGCGCAAAGTGATTTCCGTCAGATATTCATTGGCAACGCGAGTCCATTCCGACTCTTGATATGCGCCGAAACATTGTGGCGGCTCAACTCCGCGTTGAAGCGTTGAATTCAGCCTTCGTGCAAAGTTCTCGATATGCGCCAACTCCCCGACTCCGGCGCCATCAGGATGAGCGTCAACAATCTGATCAATCAAACTTGTACCGCTTCGCGGCATTCCCGCGACAAAGACTGGAATGTCGCTTTGACATCCACTCTGCGGAAACAGCTTCATTCGCTGTGAAGTCCATTGATCAATAGCGGCTGAAGTCTGGCGGGTGTATGCGCTGGGATCGAATTCCAATTCTCCAATCATATTGGCGTTGATCGCCGCATTCATTGCTTCGCCATATCGCTTCGTTCGATCGTAATTTTTTGCGCGCAAGTACCAGACAAAATTGCGCAACTGTGGCTGGGTCGAACCAAGATGAGCAAGCAATTCTGTGATTTGCGCGTCGGATTCATCAAACCTCTTCTTCGCGGACAAAATGCGCGCCCACGAAAACGAAACATCAACATTCATTTTTGCGCTTTGTTTCATTTCGGCAACAAGTGGTTCGATGACCGTTTGCGCCTCATCAATTCGTCCTGCGTTTTCAAGAGCAAGTGCCAAAATGCAAGATGCTTCGATGCGATGTGTTGGATCTTCAATCGCCTTTCGCAATGCGACGCATGCATCTTCGGTTTTTCCAGCATGTGCGAGACACTTTCCCTTCAAGAGATATGCGGAACTTCCAGCACCTTCAGCGATCGCACGGTCGAGAAGAAGAACTGCGGGCCTTCGAAGACCGATGGTCATTTGCGCTCTCGCGGCCATCACAAGAACTTCCGCACTCGCTGTGCGTCGCTCGACCCACGGCTGAAGCAATCGGATGGCTTCTTGTGCCTGGCGATTCTGCAACGCTTTCGAAGCCGCCGCAAGCGCAATGGATTCACCATCGATGCGGTGACCGCCACGGGGTGTTCCTTTGGCATCCTTCATCATTATCACTCTATGCGACAGAGATGAGCAATGTGATGTGCATCAATAATGGAAAACCAAATATCTCGCCATTCACCAAAATCCCCCGCAGCGACTTGCGCGCCTCTTTTCAAGTCTGCGAGTCGAAGTATCGTTGCGCGATATGAGACTTGCCACACATTTCGCAGCATTCATAATCGGCAGCGCAGTCCTGAATTCACTGTTCTTCGCCAATCGCCTCGACAGCAATCCAATCGACACAAACCTTGCGCGTGCGCTGGATCTTGCAGGAAACAATCGTGCACAAATTGAACTGGCGGTAAAGAATGCGCCAGCCGATCAACAGGCAGCAATGACTTGGCAGATCACACATATGCCTCGGCGCGATCTGAAAACCCTCAGCGCACAATTCCTGCTCGACAACTGCGACGAAGCATTCCGCGCGTGGCGATCCGCTCCGTGGCACGACGCCGTCTCCCAAGAGATGTTCTTCGATTGCATTCTTCCATATGCGTGCATCAATGAAACGCGCGATGAATGGCGAAAATCTTTGCGCGATCTCTGCTTGCCTCTCATTGCCAATGCAAAGACGCCAGCGCAAGCGGCGGCAATCCTGAACCGAGAACTCTTTCCTCTTGTGAAAGTCAAGTATTCCACAAAGCGTAAGCAAGCAGATCAGAGTCCAAACGAATCGATGGAATCTGGACTTGCATCGTGCACAGGGCTTGCAATTATGCTGGTTGATGCGTGCAGATCCGTCGGTATTCCCGCGAGATTTGCTGGAATTCCTATGTGGATTGACGGCAGCGGCAATCACTCGTGGGCCGAAGTCTGGGATGGAACTTGGCATTTCACTGGAGCCGCAGAGGCAACTGGCGACGATCTTGACAAGGCGTGGTTCACGGATCGTGCGGCAACAGCCAAGCGCGATGATGCGATGAATGCAATCTATGCAGTGACATGGACCGACTCTCCATTGACTTTTCCAGCAGCATGGCGCGATGATGACGATGGCATCGTTCGCGCCATCAATGTGACGGATCGTTACACCCAAGCAAATACTCCGATGCCCGCGGGACAAGTGCGCGTACGCATTCGCGCGATCGACGAGAGCGAACGCCAATCTTTACCGATCACGATTTCGAGCGCGAATGGAGAAGTTCTCTTCTCTGGAACGACTAACGACGAGGGCTTCGACGCGAATGATCATCTGACCGCGCGGTTGCCACTTGGCACAAAGTGCACGATCAACTCGCCCAACTCAATGGCTCTCACCTTCACCGTCGACCGCGACGAGCAACTCATCACGATCCCACTCGATGCATCCTCATCACGAAAAGCCGTCAAAGATCTCCGCGCATATTTGAACAAGTATGGATTGACAGATATTGATAAGCAATCTTTCGCGAACACTGCGCTCAGCAAGTCCGATGCGATGACAGCGCGCGATCTCATTTGGAAGAACGAGTCATCTCGCATCCGCGCGGAGTGCAAGAAAGAGCTGGAATCCAAGGTGATTGAAGCAAACGGCGTCAAGATGCCCATTTGGTACAAGACATTCGGTGACAAGCCCAAAGGTGGCCGCAGTCTCTTCATTTCGATGCATGGTGGTGGTGGTGCGCCCAAGCAAGTCAACGACGGCCAGTGGGAAAATCAAAAAAAACTCTATCAACCAAAGGAGGGAATCTATGTCGCGCCGCGCGCGCCAACTGATACATGGAATCTGTGGCACGAAGCCCACATCGATCCCCTCTTCACCAAACTCATCACAGATATGGTCATTGTTGAAGGTGTCAATCCAGACCGTGTTTACATCATGGGATATAGCGCCGGCGGCGATGGTGTCTATCAGCTTGCGCCGCGTATGGCAGATCAACTTGCCGCTGCGTCAATGATGGCGGGACATCCAAACGAAACGAAGCCCGACGGCTTGCGCAATCTTCCCTTCGCGCTGCATGTGGGAGAAAATGACACGCCATTCGACCGCAACAAGATCGGCGCAAAGTGGAAGATTATGTTGGACGAACTGGCCGCAAACGATCCAGGTGGCTATCCCCACATTGTCGAAATTCACTCGGGAAAAGGCCACTGGATGGACCGCGAAGATGCGAGTGCGGTTGCGTGGATGTCCGCCTTCACCCGAAACATTCGCCCAGAGAAGATCATCTGGCTGCAGGACGATATCACGCACAATCGTTTTTATTGGCTTGCGACCAGCACTCCCAAAGCAGGCGCGCGCGTTGTTGCCACGAGAGAAGGCCAAACAATTCGCATTGAAGAATCGAGCGCAGATTCGCTCACGGTTCGCCTCGACGACACAATGTGCGACCTCGATCAACAGATCACGATCAAGCGTGGCAACGAAATCGTCTGCGCGAAAATCATCCCTCGCAACATTGCAACAATTGCCAAATCTCTTCAAGAGCGAGGCGATCCAACCGCTGTCTTCACCGCTGAAGTTTCAGTTCCTGAAGTAAACTCTGCCAGAAATTCTCCTACGAAATAGCTGTCGCACCGAGCATCCCACGCTTCAACACCCAGCGCTCGAAAAGCCAAGTCGCAAATGGCGGAATTGCGGCGAAGAGAGCGACCAGAGTCACAAGGCTGCTCCACTTCTGTTCATTTGCCACTCGAAGGGCGGCGACGATATAGATCACAAACAACACGCCGTGAATAGGTCCCATGATCTGCACTCCGATGGGATTGAGAATTGCGACATACTTGAAGAACATCCCAGCAAGCAGACCAGCCCAGGACCATGCTTCTGCGATTGCACACAAACGGAATTGTCCGCCAGAAGTTGCAATCCAACCTACTTTTTCCTGAGGTCTATTCATTTTATTGGACGAATTCATGGGTTTCAATCCTAGCCAATAAATGGGGACCAAATCCTCAAGAAATCAAAGCGTCGATAGTATTACGCTCGCTATGAATTCCCACCAAGCGCAATCGAGTCGAACGTAAGCCCAAAAATGATCTTGCTTTGGTCTGGATTTATTGCTCTGATTCTCTTGCTCCTTGCGTTGGATCTTGGGATCTTTCACCGTGCAGCGCACGTTGTGACGGTGAAGGAGGCGCTCAAATGGTCCGTGGTTTGGGTCACGATCGGCCTTTCATTTTCGGTTGCCGTCTACTTCGCCTATGAGAATCATTGGTTCGACCTTGGCACCACAGTTGATGCGATTGACGACACCGTCAACGATGGACGCGCCGCTGCTGGCAAGTATCTGACTGGGTACATAGTCGAACAATCGCTGAGCGTTGACAATCTCTTCGTGATTGCGATGATCTTTTCCGCGTTTGCCGTTCCGGCGATCTATCAACATCGCCTGCTTTTCTGGGGAATTCTTGGCGCTCTTGTGATGCGCGGTGCGATGATTGGTGTGGGCGCTCAACTGGTCAGCAAGTTTCATTGGATTCTCTTTGTCTTTGGTGCCTTTCTTATCGTCACCTCCATCAAGATGTTGATGACAAAAACTTCACACACAGTTACTTCGAATGGATTCATCGTTCGGCTTGTCAGGCGAGTCTTTCCGGTCACTGATCGATATCACGGAAATCACTTTCTCGTCCGTGCGGGCAGCGAAAACTCAAAGGAAGGAACTCCAGGAATTGCATCATCATTTGAAGATGCATCGGTCGCACGCGCAAATCCCGGCGCTTGGATGCTCACTCCATTGGCAATCGCTTTGCTGACAATCGAAACCACCGATCTGATCTTCGCCGTCGATTCCATCCCTGCAATCTTTGCTATTACCACCGATCCATTTCTGGTCTTCAGCAGCAACATCTTTGCAATTCTGGGACTGCGGTCAATGTTTTTCGTGCTTGCTGGAATATTGGATAAGTTCCGATATCTGAAGTATTCGCTCGCTGCTATTTTGTTTCTCGTCGGCGCAAAAATGTTTGTGGCCGATTGGATCAAGTCGATCATCGGCGACCAATTCAACCTCTATTTGCTTCTAGTCATCTTCGCCATACTGGCACTTGGTGTCATCGCCTCATTTTACGCAGACCGACGCGATCAGCACTCAAATGCCTCTTGATTTAAAAAAAAACAATTCCTTCAAATTATTTGCGTATTGGTAAATCTGTGATCTACTATTGAATACATACGTCTGAACGCAGAGCAAGGCGTTGATCGAACGGAGTTACTGAGAACCTTATGTCTCACCACCTGCCCTCTATCGCGCATCGAACACTCGCCGCCTTCACTCTGGCTTCGAGCGGAT
>SXSS01000055.1 GCA_005792145.1 Planctomycetia bacterium
GCGAATCGAAATGGAGCGTATCGGAGTTGAACCGATAACCTCCGCCTTGCAAAGGCGGCGCTCTGCCAATTGAGCTAACGCCCCAGTGGAAACAAATCACTAGGCATCGCCATAGTAACGAACATTTGTCAATGGTGTTGTGCGTCCAACTTGAGCCAAGGAAATGTAGAAAACATCAGCCATAAAAATATCCCGCCGTGCTCAGGCAGTCCTCAGCGACCTCAGCCAGATTTGCAACCAGTCACGCCACCCTGAATCAATTGGCTGTTCGTTGGATCTATGCACGGGCCTATGACTGAAGTGCAGGCGCAAGTACTGCCACCACAATGAGCGTGCGTAATGAAGGCCCATCCGCTTCCACACTTGCATACACAGCCGAACGTGTATCCACCCACAGCGACAGCCTCTCCAACCACGACGCTCTCGCTAGGCCCAAGCGAGATAAGTTCGCCGCCGTCGAGAGCGATGAGCAACGAGGTTGCACATCCTTCATTGACCAGCACCCCATCCACAATGGAGTCAAACACTTGAACTTCGGTTCCAGCAGTGATCCAAGATTGATCAATGAGCGTCCAGCTGGCGGTCGAAACAGAAGTTCCAGACAGCACCATAACTCCTGATTCTGCGAGATAATTCGTGCAATCCGGCAAGCAGCGATTCAGTGGCGCCGGATTTGATTGGTGCGCTGTTGCAAGGATTGTGCAAATGATTGTGGCACTCGCCGCGGCGATCCCCGCAATTAGTAGTGGCAATGAAAAGGCGCGCTTTGGATTGATGGTTTGAAGCATGATGATTTTGTCGCTCTTGGTCGAAGAGCCTTTGCATGGTTACTTGTTGGCTCGACGGATCGAAGAGCGCAGCGGCGGGGTCCTCGGTATTGAAGAAGGGTCGCTCTACCCAGCACTGCAACGATTGCGTAAGCGAAAGGTTGTTTCGGACGAGTGGCTCACACAGGAGAGCGGGCGAAAAATTCGGGTGTATTCGATTACACGCGCGGGTCGTAAGGAACTCGTGCAGACTGCTGGGCAATGGCGAACCGTCAATGCTGCAGTCGAGAAAATTATCCAAAGCATAAAAGGAGAGCGCAGTGTCCGACTTACCTAGCGACAGTGAAGAACTTCGTCTGGAGATGGAAACTCATCTCTCGATGCTCGAGGAGGACGCACGAAATTCGGGCGCATCATCATCCGATGCCACACGCGATGCTCTCAGCCGATTCAAGGACATCGATGATCGCCTTGCGAGCGACGTTCGATCAGACCTATGACGACATCTCGCTTCGACTCGAAGTAGCGTGCATCGCATGGGATGACGAAGTCGCATCGAGTGTGGGGCAGGCAAGATCGCAGGACCTCGCTACAAATTTAGTGCCGCTCCTCAAGGATCGACAAATGATGTATGAGGAGTTTCTGAAGCGCTGCGATGCGGCAGCGTTCTCTTCCGCTATCGCATCCAATTCTTTCGCGAATGCGCAAGTGCAAGCAGGTGTGGTGGCGACCGACAAACCGCTCGCAGCAACTCGCAGCGCTGATGACAACGCGGCGACTCTGTGGCAAAACATATTTCCGCACATTCAAGAGAAATCTGGTTTAACGAATGAAGAGTGGATTGCGATTTACGATATCGCCAGCGGAAATCCCCAACCCACCCCAAAAGAAATTGAACGCGGACGAATTGCCATGTCCAAGTTGGGATCTGTTCTTGATGATGTTGTTCCCACGAGCAAGTTGCGCAAGTGCGACTTTGAACATGATTATTCACAAGGATTTGAAATGCCACTTCCAGAACTTTCGAACATGCGCCAGGCGGCTCGAATTCTCGGAGCGCGGGCCAATCTTGCGCTGGCTGACGGTGATTGGGACACCTACCTCGATACGGCTAGAGCTGCGAGTAATTTGTCTATACAAATTTCACAATCACCTCGATTATTTCAGCACTTGTTTCTGCAGCAGTTGGTGGCTTGGCGATGTCAAGCGCTCAACAATTGGTGGAGGAAGGATCGCTCACTCCAGAGAAAGCCGCAAAACTTTTGGAGACCATGGAACCACTGCGCGGCACAAACCCGCACGGATATTCCAATGGCTTCAATGATGAATACAAGTTGCTGACTAGTTCCAAGATGGATGGCAAGCAACTTTCAGACCTTTCGGGTGAACAAACCGAAAATAATGCTTTGCAAAAACTTGACACTGAAGAGTTTCAAAAAGCTGTACTTCCACTTGCTGGCATGTATCAAGAAGCGGCGGCTTGCTTTCTAGAACCGAATAAGGAAGCGGCAATGAAACGATTGCATGCGTCGCTTGCAACAGTGGAGACGCTTCCTAAAAATTCTCAACCGCTGCTGCAGCAGGGTATCATGCCTGGCACTGAACACATACTCAATACGTTTTTTGATCGGCATGCGAACACCGATGCGCTGATGACTGCGTTGCAAGGAATCGCATCTGGTAAATTAAACGCAGGCGCGATTGGCGTGCCCGCAATTTGGTGGAGCCGCGCCGCATCCGCCGCGCGCGCGTTAAATGATGAACAACACGCCATCGAATTGTTGCGATTCAGTTCTGTGACCGACGGTTCGACGCTTTTAGCCACCGCCATTACAACGGTTGATAGGTGCGATACAACCGTATTTGAATGCATGCGCCGCGCCATGGCGTGCGAAAGCAAAGTGGTTTCGTTTGAAAAGCTTTCGAAGTCAAAGGTGCTTTTGGACCTTGCGTTGGTTGGAGGATTGCGCGGCGCGGCGCGTATGGCGCTGGCAAAAAGTATGTTGCCCAAGTTGGAGGCCGAGCAATCACTTGGATTCATTTGCATGGCGATCGCAGCAAGCAACGCGCTGACCAGCAACCCAACATTCACGCATGCGCTGGGCAGCCAAAGTATTGCGGAGGAAATTGCAGTCGCGGTTGGACATTTTGCAATTCGCAGCGGTGTGACTGATGAGTTGCGTGGCAAACTTGATGTTGCCATTGCCACAATTGGGCGCGATGATACGTTTGGATTTCGCGCTGCGCAAAAGAAAACGCGTGCGGAGTTGGCGACAGTCATGCAGTGGTACTTTGACCGCAACGACGATGTCACAGAAGCACTCACCAAGGCGCTTGCTCAGAAATCTGCGCCGTGGCTGCTTGCAGTGGACATTGTGTATCGCTCCAACGACAAACCCTCCGAAAGTGCTGGCGGAACATTGGTGAGCATGAATGATCTGCTGGCGCCTGAAAGCGTGAAAGAAATCATCGCCGCTTGGGAAAAGAAATCAAAACAAGATGAGAAGAAGCGGGAAAACAAGGACGTGCAAGCAGAGCTCGAACAGTCGCAAAGAATTCCACAGCACCTGCGCGTGCAAAAGTTCGTCGGCAGATTAGATCCCCCCACAATGCGCGACATTGCACTGGATATGAATCGTGTGGGCGACGCACTTTCTAAAATTGACGCGGCTGCCGCGCTGCGTGCGGCTAAAAAATAATCTATTCACAACAGATTTTATGCGCGCGCTTCGCCGCTTCGAATAATTCCAAGGCGCATCATCGGTGGACCACATAGTTCATTGATGGCAATTGATGTCGCCCGGAAGTGTCTCGCGATTTCCAGTGTGTGCAGGATCACATTGTTGACGCAAGTGTTTGAATAAATCACGCGGCCTCTGGTCTTGACCTCAAATCGGCGTTTCAGCAAATCGTACTTCAGACCACGACAATTGAAAGGCGAAGTCGTATCAATACAAGCATGGAGGATCGATTGACGAGAAAAGAATTTTTCTGCATATTGTTTCCGAAAATGAATCGAAGATTGATATAATGCAAAGATGCAAATGTCCAGACAATGCTTAAAAAAAGAATCGATTCTAAATTGAAAACAGCCTTTTTTACATCGACTGGCAGGACGGGGACCGATTTTTTTACTGTGCTATTTAATGACTTCATCAAAAATAGTTGGAGTCTGCACGAGCCGAAACCTGCCTTTCGCCGGCGTGCAATGCGATTGATTTCCTCGCCCCCGACGCTCTACGACGTTCAGTATTTCAGGTTGCCTCGGATTTGGCGCCACAGCAAACAGAAATGCCTGTGCTACGTCGAGACGAACTACCACCTCTCTTCATCGATCCCAGTTGTTCGAAGGGCTTTCCCAGATGCGCTTGTTTTTCACATCGTCCGTGACGGTCGCGAAGTGGTGGCTTCTTGGCTCAACCGCTTTCGTTACATTACGAACGATCACATTACACCTTACAATGTGCCTGGGGATCCCGCACAAGCGTTGTGGCCGCAATGGAATCCAGTTCAGAAACTCGCTTGGTATTGGAAGACGGTGAACGAAACGGCCGAGCGCAAATCCCCCGACATGATCCTGAAGTTCGAGGAAATTTTCAGAGGAGAAAAGAAGGGCTGCTTCGCAATCCTCGATAAATTTGAAGGAATCGAATATGACCGAAAAGCTGTCGAGGCGCAGTTGAACGTCAAGGTGAATCTGAACAAGCTCGATTTTTTCCCGAAGTATCCCGAGTGGCCAACCATGTGGAAGGATCAATTCTGGGAGATTGCAGGCGAGGGGATGAAAAAATACGGATACGGCGAGCGCGAATCGAGTTCACTCGAAAGTACTGGCTGAATTTGCTGCCGAGACGAAACAAGTTTCGGAGACCGAGTTCATGAAGCGACGAATACTCGAGTGTTCGCATCACAACACAGTGCGGCTTGGCCCTGAAGGGTTTCGCAATGGCAACTGATTGTTCCGCCATCATCATCACCAAGAATGAGGCGCATCAACTCGAGCAATGTCTCAAGAGCGTGGCATTCTGCCGCGAGATAATCGTTGTCGACAGCGGCAGCACCGATGGAACAGTCGAGTTGGCGACGCAGTATGGCTGCACCGTCGTGGTGACCAAGGATTGGCCTGGATTTGGAGCGCAAAAACAGAGGGCGCACGATCTCGCTTCAGCGCGTTGGATCTTGTCGATTGATGCAGATGAAGTGGTCAGCCGAGAATTGCGGGAGCGCATCGAGTTGATCGTTTCATCGAATCGGGCTGACGGTGCTCGCGGATACAGCGTTCGAAGGATCAATCTCTTCTTGGGTCAGGAACTCAGGCACGGCGGATGGGGTGACGACGACGTGGTTCGCCTTGCGATGAAAGCAAGTTGCCGTTTCACGCCCGATCGAGTGCACGAAAAACTATCGGTGGATGGTCCGATTGAGACGATTTCAGAACCGCTTGTGCACGACGCGAGAGCATCCGTTCAAGATGTACTTGAGAAGCAAATGCGATATGTTCTGCTGGGACTCGGGTCGACCGCCCGTGGTGGTGGGGTGCCGCGGATCAGCCTGCCACTCTTCTCAGCCTTGATGACGTTTTTAAATTACTACATCTTTCGTTTAGGATTTTTGGACGGAGCTCTCGGATTCTTTGCTGCTGCGAGTCGTGCGCAGGGCAAGTTCTGGAAGAAGTCAGGTCTGTCTCCGATTTCGCGCGTCCCGCGTTCTCCAAGCAAAACTGGATGAGGTTCGGGAACTGCATTCATATGAAAATCAGCGTCATCATCCCGACCTACAACCGAGAACGGTCCATCGCGAGGACTTTGAACTCATTGCGTGAATCGGATCAGATGGATGTTGAGATTATTGTTGTTGATGATGCATCGGGGGATCAGACCGTCAAGACGGTGGAAGCACTCAAAATTCCCAATCTGATTCTTGTGAAGTTGGCACTCAAGACCAATGGAAACTTTGCGCGCAATGAAGCCATTCGTGCGTCGAGTGGCGACCTTGTCGTGTTTCTGGATTCGGACGACGAGGTCCTGCACTCGAGACTCTCTGGAGTGATTCAGTACTTTCAGTCACGGGGCGATGTCGACGTTTTGGTGGACAGTTTCATAACGGAGTTGAATGGGGTCCAGCGTGGGTTTCAGTTCAAAGAGTTCGAATTGCCAAATCACGCAATTCGTGAGGCACTGATCTATCACGCATTGCCTCTCACATTTTCGGCGATCACCGTACGCCGAACGGTGATCGAGCAGATGGGGCTGCTCGACGAGGAGATCACACGTCATCAAGACCGAGATTTCTTGCTTTCGGCGTTGAGTGCGAACTTGCGGATCGTGTTGCGAAATTCCGCTGACGTGATCAAACATCAAAGCTCAGATTCGTTCTCGAGAAGCGGGGTCGGGTACATACGTGCGCTGAATGCGCTCGCTGCCAAGCATGGCTTGTTCAAATCTGGCGAGCACCAATCGCTGAAGGAGTACTTGGTGCTCAGATCGTTTCTCCACTCTGTATCCAAACTTGACTTGTCAGAGTGCATCGAGAATGTCGTCGCATATTCAAAGGCAACTGCGTTGAAGCCTGTTCGATGGCATCGATTGGTCGCATACTTTGATGGGAAGCGCCTCCGACGAGAGCTTGAACGACGACTGATCGTGTTCCATTCGCCGAAGAATCCTGCCGTGTGAGAAGTTGCTGTGCGCTTAAGTATTCGTAGAAGGTCAAAAAGATTTCGCCGGCCTTCGCGCTGCAACCGCACGTTCGGGGGTTGTAAGGTGTTGCTCGCACTTTGGGGCACCCGAGATCAGATCGTCGACGCGGAATGATTCAATGATGCCGTGTGCATTCAAAGCCCATGTATTTTTTTAGAAACACGACCCGCGAATAGAAACACATAGACGAACACAATGCTCCAACTTATGCACCAATTTCGAAGTCATGTTGTGAATGCGAAATTATCGGAGTTTAAGATCGTCATAACGCCACTTGTAAAGATGGTGACCACGTCCGCGTTCACAAGACTGGATAAAAAATGTTTCATTGTTCTGAGTCTATAGATGGGGATCGATCAATCGAGTCGGATTAGAGTCTCAATTCCACTCAGGCAGTTGCAGTGCTATTGGTGCTTCTTCGCAAAGAGTTAGAAAACTCTGTCATGCGCGCAAGCCGATCCTTCTCCAGCCTCTCCAGTTCTTCGTGTCCGCCAAATCCGGGGAGGTCCACCGCTCCGCTGCATCCTGTGCATTATGTTTGCACAATAAAAAAAACGGTCCCTCGCGCGAAGCGAAGAACCGTTATGAAAAGAATGAGTTGTATCGAATCAACCGCCCGAGCGGGGGGTCAAATAGTCAATTGTCCTTGGAGTGATCGTGTCCAATTTGAGCGCATCGTCATATGACTTTTCGCCCTTGACTCCAATAAGAGTCCCCAACATTGTGGAGAGTTGGAATCCATCGCCCGGAACAACATAAGCGACAGTCTGTCCTGTCGAAGGATCTTGCAAACGAAAGAGCAGCGGCAATGCAATTCCGTCATAGACCAGCGATGCATTGAGAACACCAACGGCCGTGTATTCGCTGCGCGCTTCGATCGCAACTGCGACGTCATTGATCTGTTCGCATTCGCCAGTGAGTCGAGTCTTGGTCGCTTGCAGTTCGAAAATCTTGTTCTGCACTTCTTGTTGAACTTCAAGTTGCGCGATGCGTGATGCGGCGCGTGCTTGAAATGATGGGTCATTTGCAGACTCCGCTGCGAAAACGATGTAACGCGCATAGAGCGCGCCGACTTCCGCATCCGCAGTTGGTTGACCCTTGATTTTCAGCCACGCCACTTCGAGATCGGCGAAAGTCGCTCTGCGTAATTCAGTCGCGATTTGCTCGGGACTCTTCGCGGGCTTTGCTGGCTTCATTTCAACGACGGCGATTTCGGCGACAGGTTCTCCTGTTTCAGTTGGCGCGCTCGAATCCGCAATGATTGCTCCTTCTGCCGCGATTGTCGCAATTTCTTCGCTCACAACGGCCTTGTCGAATGCGACGGCTTCGGCCGCAGTGGAACGACGGAGGAAATTTGAATTGATCCATCCCTCGCCCATTTCTGGAAGTCGAACGCTCCATACGGATCCGCGTTCAGCATCGATGCGAGTGATCACAGTAAGCGTTGCGCCTGCTTCGATGCGACCAATTTGTTTCCAAGAACTGTCCGGAGTCGAGTCTGCGCTGATGTTTGGAGCGCGCAATTCCGTTGTGGCATTCGCAGTGATCGTCGCGCCATCAACAGAAAGTTGAGCACGATCATCAACTGGAATGAATCCGTTCATATCCGCGAAAGCGCGACCCGCGGTTTGCACGCGCGCCCAGCCGAAGTTTTCTTCGACGACGCGAACCACTTCGCCGCGATCCATCTTTCCAAATGGATAAGAACTCTGGACGCTTGGTCCAGAGCGAACATAGACGTTGTCAGCCGTCACTGTTGCGAAGTATGTCGGAGATTGTGATTCCGCGGGAGACGATGCACCTTGTTGGGCTTGCACACTTCCAATATGTGTTGCAAATGCCGCAAAAAAGGCGAACGCGACCAGGGGACCGGCTATCCTTGCTCTGTCCATGATGTCTTCTATATCGAGTATTATTGGTCCAGTGCTAGAGACGAATTTGAAAATTTATTTGGGAGCGGGAGCCGTTGTCCTTGCGCTCGCCTCTTGCCAGTCTCCGATGCATCAAGACACGGGCGAAGCACAGCTTCAACAAGCGATCGAATCGGCGGTTGCTCGGCAGGGCGCATCGCCGATTCCACCTGGTACTCCCCAAGAACTTCGCACAGTTCAAAGCACGCCAAACTCGGTCTTTGAGACCCTCGCAGGGAGGATTCCAGAGTTGGACGCGATTGGTCCGCAGGGGGTAAATGGCGGTTTAGGCCTTGATTTAGGCCCTAATATCTCTGGCGCGACCGATCCTGAAGTTCAGTTGAGCCTCAAGTCGGCGATCGCCGCGGCGGTGCGAAACAACTTATCCGTTCAGGGTTCTCGCATCGAACAGTCCATCGCTGAGGCCGATGTGGTCAAGGCCGAAGCGGCATTCGACGCGGTCCTTCTCGCGGGATCCGGCTATCAGACGAACAGCGTTCCGCCGCCGCCGATCAATATCCCAGGTGGATTGAACGACGCCTTCGCCCCGGACAACAGTCAGACTTCGCTTTCGACCGGCATCCAGAAGCGGCTCATTTCGGGTGGAACGGTCGCGGCGAGCGTCAACATGAATTACACCCAGCAGAATGCGAGCATTTATGACCCCGAGAACTACTGGACGAACTCAGTCAATTTCAATTTGAGTCAACCGCTTCTGCAGGGTTTCGGCAGCGATGTCAATGAAGCGCAGATCCGCCTTGCCCGCAATCGAGATCGTGCGTCGGTGGTCAATCTTCGTCAGACGCTGTTGAATGTTGTCGAGCAGACCGAGATTCAGTACTGGACGGTTCTCTCTTCTCGTCAGCAAGTTGTCGCTGCGGCGTGGCTTTTAAAAGTTGGATCCGAGGTTCGCGATGTGCTGAAGAAGCGACTCAACTTCGATGCGACAGTCGCAGATTATGCGTTAGCCGTGGCAATCGTCGAACAGCGTAAGGCAAATCTGATCCGCGCTTGGCTGAAATCCCGCGATGAAAGCGATCGGCTCAAACTTCTGATGAACGATCCTGCCGTTGCGGTTGGCACGGATTCGCTGATGGTTCCCATCGATCGTCTCTGTCAGCAACCGATCAAGTACAACTTGCGTGACGCGATTGTGACGGCGGTCGAGCAAAATCCATCGATTGCAACGGCGGTTTTGAGGATCGACGATGCGGCGATTGGGATGCTTGTTGCGGACAATGGGCGTTTGCCGCAACTTGGATTGATCGCTGGGGTGTCGCTTTCTGGGCAGGACACGAATAATGGCAACGATGGATCAATGGCTGGAGCATTCAGTGAAGTCGCTGATGCGAACTATGTTTCCTGGCTCGCGCAGTTGGCGTTCAGCCAACCCATCGGAAACCGTGCGGCAGAAGCGCAATATCGGCGGGCGCGGTTGCAACGATCCGCCGCGGTGATTTCTTATCAAAGTGCAATCGAGAACGCGGTCTTTGAAGTCAAGACATCGCTTCGCGGAGTGACAACAAGTTATGAATTGATCGATCAATCGCGCGCAAGCCGCTTGGCCGCTGCCGAAAGCGTTCGATCACTCGCGGTGCTCGAGCAGACATTGGCGGCGCTCACTCCAGAATTTCTCCAAACCAAATTTGTTGCGCAGGATCGACTCGCCTCTTCATATCTCGCAGAGATCGAGTCGATGGTGAATTACAATACAGCGATGGCTCGGCTCTATAATGCAATGGGAACTGGACTGACGATGAATCGGATTGAAATCGAAGTGCTCGGTGGTGATCGTTAAAAATGGCCGCAATTCTCCCTTATTCTGATGTAAATATTGATCTCGCCGCTGCGGAATTGCGCAAAGGTTCAGTTGTGGCATTTGCGACCGAAACTGTTTATGGTCTAGGAGCGGACACATTCAATCCAGATGCGATTGCCAAGATCTATCAATTGAAGCGTCGTCCGACGGGAAATCCGTTGATCGCTCATGTCGTCGATCTCGCATCCGCGAAGCGTGTTTCAACAGGTTGGACGCGAAAATCGATGAGTCTCATCAGTGCGTGCTGGCCCGGACCGCTGACAATCATTCTTCCACGACGACCAGAAGTTCCAGCGATTGCCGCGGGTGGATATGACACGATCGCCGTCCGCAGTCCGCGACATCTTCTTGCGCGCAGTTTGCTCTATGCCTGCGGCGGCGCAATCAGCGCGCCAAGTGCGAATCGAAGCGGTGGAGTTTCGCCGACCACCGCGAAGCATGTTGCTCGCGACTATGCCGATCAAACAGACTTGATGATTCTGGACGGCGGTCCATGCACTCTTGGAATCGAATCAACTGTGATCGATCTTTCTGAGTCCAAGCCAGTTGTACGAAGACTTGGCGCGGTGACAATCGAACGCTTGTCAGAATTGCTCGGTCCCATCGAAGTGGATATGCCAGTCGAACAGAACGCAAGTCCCGGAAGTTCGATCAGGCATTACGCGCCGACGCTTCCCGCAACAATCGTCAATCATGAATCGCTCGAGCAGGATTTGGCCCTCGCAGGTCGCGCGGCTGTGATTTGTTTCGCAGGCACAGAAATTCCAGAACGCCATTTTCTGCTTGAAATGCCGCAGGATGCAGAAGGTTATGCAGCGGCAATTTATGACTCACTGCGACGCGCCGACGAATCTGGATGCGATCGAATTGTCATCGAATGTCCAAAGCATCAGCACGGATTGTGGTCCGCAATTCACGATCGACTTCGTCGCGCCACAACGGCGTGAGGGTTGCGGAACACAGTCACCAATTTCGAATTGGAATCGGAACATGCAGACGATCCGCGCATTGTTGCGCGAGGTCATAACCCGCATCGGCATGTCGAAAGACTCCCATCATCGGATCATTCGTCAACACGCGCTCCAAGCGTTTCGCAGCTTCGGGAGTTCCATCCGCAACGGTGACTTGACCAGCGTGCTGGCTGAATCCGATGCCAACACCGCCGCCATGATGAAAACTTGTCCATGATGCGCCGCTGGCAATGTTGACCGCAAAGTTGAGCAACGCCCAATCGCTGACAGCATCAGTTCCATCGAGCATTCCTTCGGTCTCTCGGTTTGGGCTGGCAACGGATCCGCAGTCCAGATGATCTCGGCCGATCACAATCGGGGCCTTCAATTCGCCGCTGGCGACCATTTCGTTGAATCGCAATCCCGCTCGATGTCTCTCGCCAAGTCCAAGCCAACAAATACGCGCCGGAAGTCCTTGGAATGCGACGCGTTCTTGCGCGGCGCGAATCCATCTGTGCAGCGGTTTGTCATTTGGGAAAAGGGACAAAATCGCTTCATCTGTGGCGCGAATATCCGCGGGATCTCCCGAAAGAGCGACCCAGCGAAATGGGCCTCTTCCCACGCAGAATTGCGGGCGAATGAATGCGGGAACAAATCCTGGAAATGAAAACGCATCCGCATATCCATTGTCAAGCGCTCGTTGACGAATGTTGTTTCCATAATCGAAAACCTTCGTTCCTTTGTTCTGAAACTCGACCATCAGTCGAACATGGCGATCCATCGCAGCCATCGACTGCTTGGTGTACGCAATGGGATCTTCGCTTCGCAGTGCATCCGCATCTTCGCGGGTGATCCCATCGGGGTAATACCCTTCAAGAGGATCGTGCGCACTGGTCTGATCGGTCAGCGTTTGAGGAATGATTCCTCGTTCCTTCAATCGCTCGAGCAAGTCGACAGCATTTGCAAGCACGCCGACACTGATCGCTTTGCAGTCGCGTGCAAGTTCGACAGCTCGTGTGATTCCAGCATCAAGGTCTTCATAGATCTCATCGAGATATCGATCGTGAACACGTTTGGTCAGTCGCTCGCGGCAGACATCCGCAATCAAACATGTTCCCTCATTCATTGTGATCGCAAGCGGTTGCGCTCCTCCCATTCCACCGCAACCCGCCGTGACATTCAGCGTTCCGCGCAGTGATCCCTTGAAAAATTGGCGAGCGCACTCGGCATATGTTTCGTACGTTCCCTGAAGAATTCCCTGCGTTCCGATATAGATCCAACTTCCTGCGGTCATCTGACCGAACATAATCAATCCCCGCGAGGCAAGATCGTCGAAATGCGATTGCGTCGCCCAGTGTGGGACAAGATTTGAATTTGCAATCATCACACGCGGGGCATCGGCGTGCGTCTTCACAACTCCCACAGGTTTTCCGCTCTGAACCAACAGTGTTTCATCACTGCCAAGCGAACGCAGGCTGGCAATGATCGCATCAAATGCTTCCCACGATCGCGCCGCTTGACCGCGCCCGCCATAGACAATCAAAGCCTCTGGTCTCGCGCCGACTGCGGGGTCGAGGTTGTTCATCAGCATTCGCATCGCCGCTTCGGCGGCCCATGTCTTGCACGTCATCGCCATTCCGCGCGGCGCACGCACGACTCGATGTGATCCTGTCATCGGGAGAGAAGCCATACGGTCAGTCTAGGCAAGGCTTGGCGTGAATGTTGAGAGAGCACCTTGCTCGATCAAAGTAGAAATCGCGGCGATATCCGGAGCCGGCGAACGATCGTGCGTCAATCGAGCAACAACGGTTCTGATCGCGTGATGCGCATGCTCGATGCCAGCGCCACTCATCAGTGGGCGTTGATGCTCCATTGCTTGCGACATCACCAATAATTCGCACGCGACAACATCTCGAGCAAGTCGAATCGCATCACGCGTATGCAATGCGCTTGTTGCTCCCATACTGTTGTAATCCTCGATCCCAGCGCAAGTGGAAATGTTGCCAACGCTCGATGGATATGCCAATGTTCTCAGTTCATTGCAACACGCCGCCGCGGCATATTGAACAATCATGAATCCACTTCGCACGCCAGGTTGCTCCGACAAATGCGCGGGGATTTTGTTTTCTTTGTCATGACTTGAAAGCGCCCAATAGATTCTGCGTTCCGCGATTCCAGCAAGATGGCAGAGCGCGATACGCAGAACATCCAGCGATATTGCAAGCGGCATTCCATGAAAGTTTGCTCCAGATAAAACTTCCCATCCCTGACTTCCTTTGAACACAAGCGGATTGTCCGTGACCGCGCCAAGTTCATTTTCGATTGTGCACTGCGTCGATTGCATCGCATCGAATGCCGCTCCAAGAATTTGCGGCGAAGCGCGCAGAGAATATGGGTCTTGCACGCGAGGATCGTTGATCGAATGATCAGGTCCGATCTGCGAATTCTCTAAAAGTTTTCTCACTGCTGACGCGATGGCAATTTGCCCAGGCTGGTTGCGCGCAAGATGAATTCTGTGATCAAAGACGCTCGATGCGCCTCGGCAAGCGTCGATTGCCATCGCAGTCGCTACAACACCTGCGCGCAGAAGATGGTTCGCGTCGTGGACCGCAAGCGCGCCGAGCGCTGTCATCAAGTGTGTTCCGTTGATCAGGGCAAGACCTTCTTTTTCTGCAAGTCGAATTGGCGAAATTCCCGCCGCTTTGTGCGCTTCAGAGGCATTCATTGTGCGTCCGCCGAAGTCCATCTGCCCTTCACCAATCAACCCCTGCGCAAGATGGGCAAGCGGAGCAAGATCGCCTGATGCCCCAACCGATCCGCGCGAAGGAATGACCGGCGTCAATCCGTGATTGAGATGCGCAGCGAGAGAGTCAACCAATTCCGCGCGCACTCCCGAATGAGCGCGCGCCAGACTTGCCGCAAGCACGACCATCATCGCACGCACTTCGCATTGATCCAGCGGCGCGCCAACTCCTGCCGAGTGAGATCGAATCAGATTTGCCTGAAGCTCCGCCAGTTGCTCGGTTGGTAATCGCACATGCGCGAAACTTCCAAATCCTGTGTTGATGCCATACAAAGGAACGCCAGTCGAAGCGCGTTCGAGCATTCCTGCCCGAGCTTCCGTCATTCGCTTGCGACTTTCTGGGCTCAACTCGACCTTTGCTCCACTTCGAGCAACGACGCACACGGCATCTATTGAAAGAGGATTTCCGTCGAGCAAGACTGTCGGGGGGGAGTTTGGCACGCCTTGAGGATACTTCGACATTGCGCAGTGACGAGCGTGCGGATACACCACACACGATGAACACCAACTCGCATGCGTCGAAAGAACCGTATCCTGCGGAACATTCCGCCGAAAGAGGATGGATTCGTGGACTTATCCTGACGGTCACAATTGTCGGCGCACTTTGGATTGGATCGCTTGCGTCGAATCGAATGATCGATGTATGCGGCGAACCTGCGGGTTGCGTCACGATGGCAACTTCAAAATCAAGCGCATTCTTGACACTTGGGGCGGTGATGATTTTGCTGACAATCTTGGCAATGATTGCGGGTCGATTGGTCAACGCAGTGGTGGGAGTATTTGTTCTCGGAGCTGGACTGGCGGGACTGACGCTGCGAAGCGCTTCAATCACAGGCGCGATCTTTGGCGATGTATCGCTGAATTCGCTTGCAATTGAAACGATGATCTGGACCTTGCCATCTGCCATATCTGTTGTGTTGATCTTTCGGTTTTCAGGATCCCCTCCCGACATCGCACTGCGATTTCCTGGCGAATCGATGTGGAAAGAATATTTCGATGTCGACGCACTTCGTGGCGCGATCACAGGAGTGCTTCTTCCATTGATTGCGTGGTTGGTCATTCGCACAATGTTCAAAGGTCAGGCATTCGGCGGCGCATGCCTCGGCGGCATTGCAGTTGGTATCGCCTTCCGCCTTTTCGCCCCAAATGTGCAACCGATTCTCGCCTTCATCTCGCCGATCTTGCTCGCAGGTGGATATCAACTGTTTGTTGCAAGCCGTATGACTGGGGATATTGGGACGCTCTTTGCGATCAACGCGCTCCCTCCTGAATTGCGCATGATGCCGCTCGATGTTGTCGCAGGGTCATTGACTGGTGTTGCGATCGGTATCGGCTGGGCACGAAGTTTTCGCCGAAGCGATACGATCACCTCGTGAAACTCGTCGTAACAGGAACTATCGGAATTGACACCGTCCAGACACCTCGCGCCAAGCGTGAAGGAGTTTCGGGTGGAAGCGCAGCATATTTCGCGGCCGCAGCGAGCCAACTTTGCCCAGTCAGGCTGGTCGCAGTTGTCGGAGGAGATTGGCCAGCCGAACACCACTCGATTCTGAAAAGTTTTTCAGGCGTCTGCTTGGACGGCTTGGAATCTCGAACAAATTCGAGAACCTTCGCGTGGGGCGGAAAATATTTCGAAGATGTAAACCGCCGCGAAACACTTTTCACCGAGGTTGGAGTTTTGCAAGAAGAACCACCGCGGGTTCCTGCCGCATACGCCGACAGCGAATATGTTTTTCTCGGCAACACGCATCCATCAGTTCAACTTGGATTCATCGATCAGTTTCCAAAGCGAAAGTTGGTTGTTGCGGACACGATGGATTTGTGGATTCGAACTGCTCATCCAGAATTGAGCGCGCTTCTGCAAAGAGTTGACGGCTTGATCGTCAACGACAGCGAGGCTGGAGAATTGACTGGCGTTCGCAATGCAATCAGCGCTGGGCGAAAGATTCTCGATATGGGACCAAAGTTTGTGGTTGTCAAGAAGGGCGAGCATGGAGCGATTCTCATTCATCCCCAAGGATGCGCGGTCATTCCAGCCTTCCCGATCGAGGAATCCAATGTTGTCGATCCGACAGGAGCAGGCGACAGTTTTGCGGGTGGATTTATGGGATATCTCGCACGCGAAGGTCGTCACGATTTCGCTTCGTTGCAGAAAGCCATGGCGTATGGCACGGTGGTCGCAAGTTTCTCACTCGAGGCTTTCGGGCTTGATCGAATGCGCAATCTGAAGTTCGATGAAATCACCAAGCGTCTCGCACAATTTCAGCAGATGGCTCGTGTGGGCTGACCAATGATGCCCTCTTGCTCTGGGCGTTCGGTTCGAATCCATCCAACGCTTTTTCTCTGCGCTGCGGCATTTCTGTTTTGCACAATCGCCTATGCAGATTGGACTCCATACGATCAATTGCCTGGAGCAGATCGTGGAGCGTCGATTGCGGGAAGTTTCAATCGTTCGCCCTCAACCACCATTCGAGATGTGCGCTGGGATATCGCAAAGAATCAAATGTGGTTTCGTCAAACTGGCCCGTGGTCGATTGTCGACTTGACTACTGGCGCGATCACGCCAGCAATCGAAGGTGATGAGAGTGCTCCAGCGGCGAGTCGGCCTCGTCCATCCCGCAAAGAACCGATGGCGCCATCGCGAGGGCGTCAGCAACCGATCGCATTTTCGGCAGACAAGACAATGAGCGCAGAATCTCGCGACGGAAATCTCCTTGTGAAATGCGACGGCGCTGCGAAGCGAGCGGTGACCACGGATGGCACAAGCACTCTGCGATATGGAACAGCAAGCTGGGTCTATGGCGAAGAGCTTGATCAGACCACGGGTATGTGGTGGAATCCCACCGGCGAGCAATTGGCGTTTTATCGTTTCGATGACGCGCAAGTTCCCAAGTACACCATTCTGTCGGGGCTGACGAAATTGCGGCCAGAAGTCGAAAGCGAACGCTATCCAAAGCCTGGCGATCCCAATCCAATTGTTGGATTATCCGTGCTGGATGTGAAGGCATTTTGCGCCGATCCTGATGGTGATCCATCGAAACATATTCGCACGATCGATGTTGGTCCAAACGAACAGTACATCTATGGCGTGGAATATTCCGCCACGGGAGATCAGTTGATTTTTCATCGGTTGAATCGACGGCACGATGTTCTCGAACTTTGCTCCGCCGATGCGAAGAGCGGTGTGTCGCGGGTGCTTGTCCGCGAAGAGCAGCCTCACTGGAATCACCATTTACCTGAAATGGATTTCCTTGCGGATGGTCGTCGATTCATTTGGTCGACCGAGCGATCTGGATTCAAGCAGTACGAACTTCGATCGTTGGACTCGCAAACGGTCATCGCATTGACCAGCGGCGATTTCCCCGCAGGCAAGATTGTCGAAGTCAACGAAGAAGCGGGGGTGCTTTTTTATACAGCGTTCCCCGCGCAAACTCAGATCAATCCGCAGTTGATGAGTGTTCATCTTGACGGCACGAAACAAATGCGCCTGACCCCGGAAGATTTGACCTACGCTCGATTTCGCATTTCGCCCGATGGACGATTCTTCGTCGCAAGCGACGAGACGATTTCACGACCTCCATCCGCGAAACTGTATGGAGCAGATGGCAAGGTGATCGCACAGCTCGCGGAAGGCGCGAGCGATGTCTGGTCCTCGCGCAACATTCCCAAACCAGAACTTGTGACGCTGAAAGCGGCGGATGGCGTGACGAATATCTATGGAACGCTGCATTTTCCCAGCACGTTCGATCCGACAAAGTCGTGGCCGCTCATCGTTGATGCATATGGCGGTCCATACTTTGCAAATGTTTTCAATCGCTTTTCATCGCCTCGTGCAGA
This sequence comes from Planctomycetia bacterium, assembly GCA_005792145.1. Lineage (GTDB taxonomy): Bacteria > Planctomycetota > Phycisphaerae > Phycisphaerales > SM1A02 > F1-60-MAGs104. The sequence continues at coordinate 17,786 of SXSS01000055.1, forward strand.
TTGCGAACTTGGCTTTGTCATCCTGCAAATCGACAACCGAGGCACGCCGGGTCGAGGCAAGGCCTTCGAGGACGCGACATATCTGAAACTCGGCGGTCCGGATTTGGACGATCAAGCCGCGGCTGTTCGGCAGATCGCCACTCGCCCTGGAATCGACGGATCGCGGGTGGGAATCACGGGAATGTCCTATGGGGGATATATGTCCGCGATTGCCCTCGTGCGATATCCCGATGTTTTCAAGGCGGCGGTTGCAAGGTCTGGTCCGATGGATTGGCGTCAGTACGACTCGATCTATACCGAACGCTTCATGCGAACGCCGCAAGAAAACAAAGCGGGATATGACGATGGCAGCGTGCTTCTTCACGCGGACAAGTTGGCTGGAAAATTTATGCTGATCCACGGAATGCAAGATGACAATGTGCATCCATCAAACGGCTGGGCGATTGCGCAGAAGTTGTATGACCGCGACTTCTCATTCGAAATGCTTTTCTTTCCCAAGGCTGGCCATGGTGGATTCGGTCCATCGGAAGAGAGCGCGATGTGGTCTTTCTTCGTGCGCGAGTTGAAGGCAACTCCAGATGGAAGCAGTCACACGCCATGACAAATACAAGCAAATCTCCGCTGCCTCCAGATCGCAGTCAAATCGCGACCGAACAGCGCAACGCAAGTTCTGAAAATTTCGATTTGCTGACAACCCTCGAACAAGTGCGCGCGATGGCGCACGATCACGCGATTGTTCATACGGCGGTCGCCAACGCGGCGCCTGCGATTGTTGGATTCGTCGATGCGCTTGTCCCTCGCATTCGCGCTGGCGGCAGATTGTTTTATTGCGGCGCTGGCACATCAGGTCGACTTGGCGTGCTCGACGCGAGTGAATGCCCTCCGACATTTTGCAGCGATCCCAGTCAAGTGATTGGTTTGATTGCCGGCGGCGATATGGCTCTTCGCAAGAGCAGCGAACGTCGCGAAGATGAGTACGACGGAATCTCCGCAGAATTCACAGCGCATTCGATCGGGTCCAACGACGCATTGCTGGCAATCGCAGCGGGAGGCACGACGCCTTACGCACTTGGCGCGATCACTCTTGCAAAGGCGCGGGGAACTTTGACAGGATTTCTTGTCTGCTCTGCGCTTCAAGCACCCGCAGAGTGCGATCATCTGATTCTGCTGGAAACAGGCGCGGAAATGCTGACGGGTTCGACGCGATTGAAGGCTGGATCAGCCACAAAGCTTGCGCTGAATTGCATCACAACGATTCTCTTCACGCAGTTGGGGAAAGTGCACGGAAACTTGATGGTCGATCTCGCCGCGACAAATGACAAATTGGTCGATCGCGCGATTCGCACGATGTGTATGTTTGATTCCTCACTGACTCGCACGAGTGCGGCGGAATTACTCGGCGAATCTGGTGGGCGAGTGAAAGTTGCAATTGTGATGCGTGCGCTGAATCTTTCGGTGAAACAAGCAGAAACAAAGCTCGCCGCATCGATGGGAAATCTGCGGACAGCGCTGAAAAAGTAGAGATTGCAAAAAGAACGCGACCCCGCCGAAGCAGGGTCGCGTGAAGAATTGATTCAAAGAATCAAATTCAGATTCGTCAGTGAAACAATCAGCTCACGAGTGAGTTGAGAGTCTTCGTTGGACGAACGCGAACTTTCTTACTTGCTGGCTTCGCCTTGAAAATCTGCGAAAGACCAGTGAATGGGTTCACACCTTCACGTGCCTTTGTCGCTGGCTTCTTGACAGTCTTCATCTTCATAAGACCCATGAAGCTGAACACGCCTGGACCACGACCGCCGAGATCGCAACCGATCATCGCGCCGAGATTTTCGAACACTTCCTTCACGACCGTCTTCTTGATGTCAGAAGCAGTTGCGAGTTCAGCGATGATTTGGCTGCGGGTGCGAGCCTTCGATGTTGTTGTTGGCTTGTAAACCTTCTTTACAACTTTCACTGCCTTTGCAGACTTTGTCGACTTCTTTGCAGTCGACTTCTTGGTCATTGTTGCCATCTTGAGATGTCCTTTCTATTGACAATCTTGCCGAGAAAATGGTCTCGCTCCCATCCGCACTAGTTATGCGGCACGCGAAATGTACGATGAATGCACCTTCGTTCGCAAGCCCAAACGGTGAAAAATTGCTATTTTTTAGGACTTTTTCTGCTCTGCCAAAGTGTCAGCGCGGACGGACGGTTGCTCGTCCGACCGAGGCATAGGTGAATCCAGCCTCTGACATTTGCGCCAATCGGTACAAATTTCGACCGTCGAAGATGATCGGTTTGACCAGTCGACGACGAATCTCGTCAAAGTCGGGAGCTCGAAATTCAGCCCATTCTGTGCAGATAATGAGGGCATCGGCTCCATCGAGAGTGGCGTAAAGATCCGTGGATTGCTCGACCAAAGGCATCTCGTGAGCCAAATGTTCCAGGGCGACAGGGTCATACGCACGCACTTTCGCCCCCGCCGCCAAGGCTCTTTGCATCAGCGCGATGCTGGGAGCCTCGCGAATATCGTCGGTCTTGGGTTTGAACGCAACCCCCCAAAAAGCCAGGCATTTACCTCGTAAATCGGATCCTAGTTCGGAGTCGATTTTCTTCCAAAAGTGCCCGCGCTGATCTTGATTCACCTCGTGCACAGCGGCGTTCAACTTGCAATTGAAACCGATTTCGCGACCCATCGACACGACGGCTTGGGTGTCCTTTGGAAAGCAACTCCCGCCGTAACCAAGTCCGGGATAGAGAAACTGGTTGCCGATTCGCTTGTCGGCGCACATGCCTTCGCGCACCGAATTGATGTCGGCGCCATACCTCTCGCAGAGGTTGGCAATCTCGTTGATGAAGGAGATCTTGCAGGCGAGCATTGCGTTGCTGGCATACTTGACCATCTCGGCGCTCCGGACGTCCAAGATGAAAATCGGGTTTCCCTGCCGCACGAAGGGGTCGTACAGCGTTCGCATAATTTCCCCAGTTTGGGCATTATCCACGCCGCACACAACGCGATCTGGTTTCATGAAATCCATAATCGCATCGCCTTCTTTCAAAAACTCTGGATTGTCTGCGATTTGAAATGCAACTTTAGTCTTCGCACGAATTGCATCGCGCACTTTGTGACTTGTTCCAACCGGCACGGTGCTCTTGATCACGATCGTTTTCGTCGGCGCCTTCGAACCAAGTCGTTCCAATTCAACGGCGATGTCATCCGCAACCTTGAGCACATATTTCAAGTCCGCACTTCCATCATCTCGACTTGGCGTTCCAACGCAGATGAAAATGATCGCCGCATCTCGATATCCCACTTGTCTGTCTGTTGTGAACGCAAGTCGTCCCGCATGCGCATTGCGCTGAATCATTTCGGTCAGCCCTGGTTCATAGATTGGACTTTCGCCTTTGCGCAGGGTCGCAATCTTTGATTCATCGATGTCCAAGCAAGTCACATGATTTCCCATGTCTGCAAAGCAGGCACCAGTGACAAGTCCGACATATCCAGTTCCAACCATCGTGATGTTCATTATTTTTTCCTTTTGATGCGAGGCGCGGTTTTCAACGGAGCGTAAGTGTAGAGAACCTTTTCTTTTTCAGATCGAACACTCGCTTCAATTTCCAACAGCCTATTTTTCAGTCTCAGCGCCCAGTTGGATGATTGCTTGCGCGAGGTGGAATGTGTGATTCCACAAAATCCACCCAAGTCATTCACGCCGACAACTCGGTGGCAGGGCACCAACAGCGCAAGGGGGTTTCGTGCCATCGATTGCGCCGCAGCCCGGTGCGCGGAAGGTTTTCCCGCCGCAGCCGCAAGCCACGCATAGGTTCGAGTTTCACCTCTGGGAATTTTCAGTGCCGCACGCCAACACGCCGCGAGAAACGGAGGCTCCTTCGGCAACCACGAGCCAATCTGCACTGAATTCAGGCTTTCCCCGCGACTCCACGCGCAAACGAGTGCTCGGAAATCCTCCGCCCAAATCGTATTTTTCACGGCAGTCCCAATCTCCGCCGCATCCAAATTTCGGAGTGATCGGGCTTGCCACCTTGCCACGGGATGTCCGTCGTCGCATTCAACGACGAGGTCAGCGTCAGCAATATGACAATAAAGTCGATCCAATCGCTGCACAATACATCGATGCGCAGATGTACATTGTGCTGATGACCACCGCACCAGCACGATCGGAATCTTCCATGACCAACTCCACAAATATGGGTGACGATCTTCTTGAACTCCTCAAGCAAGCGGACCCTGATGTCTCGCGCATTCTTGCCGGAGAGCGCGATCGACAAGAGACAACTCTCGAACTGATCGCCAGTGAAAATCATGTCAGCAATGCGGTGATGCACGCGGCTGGATCGTGGATGACCAACAAATACGCGGAGGGATATCCCGGCAAGCGCTATTACGGCGGCTGCGAGTTTCACGATCAAATCGAAAATCTTGCCCGTGATCGCGCAAAGAAACTCTTTGGTTGCAACTTCGCGAATGTGCAACCGCACTGCGGAGCAAATGCCAATATCGCCGCATTCATGGCAGTATTGAATCCCGGCGACACGGTTCTCAGTCTGCCGATCAAAGAAGGCGGTCATCTCAGCCACGGTTTGAAGGTCAACTTCAGCGGAACTTTTTATCAAATTGTTGACTATGGGCTCGATCCAAAAACCGAAATGTTGGACTATGACCAGATCGAGCGTCTCGCGCAAGAGCACAAACCAAAGTTGATCATCTGCGGATACTCCGCTTATTCACGCGTCATCGACTTCGCACGCTTTCGCGCGATTGCGGACAAAGTGGGCGCTCTCTTGATGGCGGACATCGCGCACATCGCTGGACTCTGCGCGACGGGCGTTCATCCTTCGCCATTTCCTCACGCGCATCTCGTCACGACCACGACTCACAAGACATTGCGCGGACCGCGTGGCGGATTGATCATGACCAATGATGCGGACATCGCAACCAAGATTGACCGAAAGGTTTTTCCTGGAGTGCAAGGCGGACCGCTAATGCACATTATTGCGGCCAAAGCGCTCGCGTTTGGTGAAGCATTGCAACCATCGTTCAAGACATATTCTCAGCAAGTTGTGAAGAATGCGCAGGCACTCGCCGCGGATTTGCAAAGCCGTGGATATCGATTGTGCTCCGGCGGAACGGATAATCACCTGATGCTTGTCGATCTTCGCCCCCGCGATGCAGAACTGACCGGTGCTGACGCGGAGAAATGGCTGGAGACTGCGGGAATCATTTGCAACAAGAATGGAATTCCAAATGATCCACGCTCGCCAGTCTTGACCAGCGGATTGAGGCTTGGAACCCCAGCGCTCACGACGCGCGGACTTCGCGAAAGCGATATGAAGCGCGTCGGAGAATGGCTCGACCGTGTGATGGGTTCGAAGGGTGACACAGCGACAAGTGCAAAGGTCCGCGAAGAAATCCGCGGATTCTGCAAGGCATTTCCTCTGCCTCACTGAAAA
>SXSS01000056.1 GCA_005792145.1 Planctomycetia bacterium
CAAAAATAAAACATCGGCGGTCACGGGACCGCCGATGAAGTATTCAAACCGTAAAAAACTAGACTATCTCATCAGGCTCGTCGACGTCGTGTCGCGAGACCAGCGAGACCGAGGAGCGCGATTGCGCCAGGGGCCGGGATGCCGGCGCCCGCCGTGATCGAGGCGTTAGCGACGCTCTCCCACCCGTAGTCGACGACCTTGCGGGTCGCGCCGACGCCGGCCGCGCCCTGCGGGCCCATCGCGAAGCGCATCCAGCCGTAGTGGACGGTGCCCGCGGCCGACACGAAGCGGAACCCGATCATGTTGACCGCGTTGTACTGCCAACCAGCGGCCACGTTGCCGTACACGTTGCTGGTGCCGGTGTTCCACGAGCCCGACGCGCCGATCACGGTGCCCGCGGCGAGGTTGCCGGCCGGGCCGGTGGTCTGGCCGGGCTGACGCAACTGGCCGCCGCCGGTCGAGTTGAAGAAGTTCATCCCGCCCGAGGTCGAGTAGGGGTTCACGTCCCAGCCCGGAACGCCGGATCCTGGGCCGTTGCTCAGTTGGTTGGTCTGGACATTGATATAGCAACCGTCGATGTCGACGGCGCAAACGAAGTTCACAAGGCCGCTGTAGACCACGGCGGCGTTTGATGTCATTGCGACAGATGCTGTAGCGACAGCAGCGAGCGCAAAATGCTTGTTCATACGATTTGAAATACTCATTTGATTCTCCACAAGAAAAGGGACAGAACTAGGAGCATCAAAGTTGCCATTTTAGGGGATGGCATCCGTGATGGTGTTAGGAATTACTACCAAACACTACTTGAACATAGCACTATCTTTGCCAAATGCAAATTTTGTCATACAAATTTTAATAATTTTTGTTTGGCAAAATATTCCAACCAGCAGATCAACGAGCAAACCATATCAACTCAAAATCGCAATTAAACGCAAAAGGGAGCATTGCGAGTCATTTTTTCAAAAGTCTATTTTATGTTATAGGACTAATCTAAAGGCCTTACATACAAAAAAATGTCTTACAAGCCATTCAACGAGCCCGCGGAGGAATCGCAGAACCGTTTGGAGGCATCTGTCCATTCAATACAGATTCGATATGGATTGAGGGTTCGAACCACGATGGGTCGATCTCTCCACTGTTGGATTGGTCCTGAGGTGCGGATTCGCGCTTTGGATTTCCGATTGGATTGTCGGTCAAATCAAGGAAAATTCTCTTTTTTGTGGGTATTCCTGCCATACCTGTCGAAGCCGGTTTGCCTGGAAGTGGGCGTTTGCCTTGCACAACTGGTCCTATTTCTCCAACGCCAGCGCCTCTTGCTTCAACTGCAAGGGAATTTGTAAATGGCATTGCGATTTCCGTCCATTCCCATTCAGCCTTCAGAACATTGAAATTTTGGGCATCAGCCACGATTTTGACACTCTTTGGTCCTCGCATTTTCGGAAAACTGGAGTCTCTCTGCGCGGTGACGATCGTGACGGGTTGGCTATTCGTGGCATCATTGATTGCCGAAGGTTCGAAGGTGATCACATATCCACGATCGAGTCGATCAAGCATTGATTCGAGCGTGAGAGGTTCGATCTCATCGTCGGACTGAGCCCATCCCGACTCGATCATCAAGATCATTGGCGTGCGAAGTTCGCGCAGAGACGCGGCAGTGCGAATCGTGCCAGTTGGTTCGATCGCCCAATAGGTGGTTCCATCAAACCCGAAGACGCCCTTTGTGCGGGGCGACCGCCGAGTCGGTAAATCACGACGACCCGATCCATCTCTTCGATCCAACGCTTCCATAGTTGTTTGAGAAGGCATCATTCCAAAGATGCTCAAGGTCCAGCGACCGCCACTGCCCAAGACAAGTTCGCCAGTACGAGTCTGCCTTTGAGGTCTTTGAGCGCTCGGCAATCGCTCGTCAATTGTTGCCGAATTGATGGCAGCAGGTTCAAATTCCATTCGCACGGAATATGTGCGTCCACCTTGCCGTGCAGAACTTCGGATCGATTCCAGTGCGGCGTATGCCTTGGAGTCCGACGAAGTTGGAACAAACAAAACCGCCAACGCAATCGCCGCAGCAATGCCGACGGATCCGCCAATCCAAGCTATGCGTTTACGGAAGTCGAGCCGAAAACGCTTGTTTTCTAGGCGAATTGAGGATATTGCTCGGTCGACTCTTTCCTGAACACGCGCCTCTTCGCCAGGCAGAAGCGTCGCGAGCAAACCGTGCACGGTCATACCGTCAGCGCAATCGCATTGGTCAGATGCACCACCGGTTGGATTGGAAATCGCAGAATCGTCTCTGGCGTATGGATCGAAGTCGAAAGGTTCGTTCATTGTGAAAGTCCTGTTGCAGGGGCGAAAATTGATTTGGTTCTGAGGCACTCGACCAACACAAGTCGAGCGCGATAAAGACGCTTTCTGAAAGTCTCTTCGGTGGTTCCTAGCGCCTTTGCTGCGGCCGCCGAATCAAGCCCACGGACATAGATAAGATCGACCGCTTCGTGCGCGTCTGCTTTCAATCGAGAGATGCAATCGTGCAATTCCGAGATCCGCTGCGAAAATGAGTCGCCAGCAGATTGGTCAACTTTGTCAAATTGAAGATCAATCCGCTGCTGCAGAAGTTCGGTGAGATGCGCGCGATATCTGCGATTCTTGCGAGCAGAACTGAGAATGTGATTGCGCGCGATGCCACGAAGCCACGGTCCAAACGGACGGCTTCGATCAAATTCGTCAATGCGCTTCCACGCAGTGATGATCGTTTCTTGGAAGACATCATCCACGGTCGATCTTTCGAATGCGAACGTATGAATGAAAGCGTTGAGCATTTCAGCGTGTTGTCGGACGAGGATGTCGAAGAGGCCTTCTGCGCGCATTGGGTGATTGAGAGTCCTTCAACCCGATCCTTATGGAAATCAAAGATGGGGGATTTTATTTACTTCGCCCTCTGGCGGCGTATCGGGACAGTTTTCGATCTAGAATCCCATTTCGGCACAGCCGACCACCGCCATGCCGATCTTCGCCCTCAAGATGCTCTTTGGAGATTCAGCCCGTTTTTATGGGATGTTGCTTGGGTTGGCGTTTTCCACTTTGCTGATCTCGCAACAAGCGTCGATCTTCGTGGGACTGATGTCGAGGACATTCGGCTTCGTGACTGACACGCCGCAGCCTGATCTTTGGATCGTCGATCCAGCGCAACGCTTTCTGGATGACAATAAACCGCTCAGATCTACCGCAGTTCAGAGGGTGCGATCCATCGAGGGGATTGAATGGGCGGTTCCTCTTTTCAAGGGATTGTTGGTTGTCAATTTGCCAGATGGCAAACGACAGATGTCGCAAGTTATTGGCATTGATGATGCAAGCTTGATCGCAGGTCCGCCGTTTATGGTCGATGGTGTGTTGACGGATTTGCGCAAACCCGACGCGATCATCGTGGACGAAAGAGCAACTCGGCGAGAGTTCAAGATGCTCAATCCACCCGAAGGTGGAGAGCCTCGGCCACTGCGCGTTGGCGATACTTTGGAATTGAACGATCGACGGGCGGAAGTCGTCGGCATTTGCAAGGCGACGCAAACATTCCAGAGTCAGCCGGTGATCTATACGACATATAGCCGTGCGACTCAGTATGCGCCGATGGAAAGAAGAATGGTGACAATGGTTTTGGCGGGACTTGCGCCAGGAGTGGACAAAGCGCAGATCATCAAATCAATCGCAGAGCGGACGGGATTGTCTGCCTTCAACGGAGAAGAGTTCGCAGACAAGACAGTTGGATATTGGATGCGCGAGACTGGTATCCCGATCAATTTCGGAACGGCGATCGTCTTGGGATTCTTCGTCGGAGTCGCCGTGGCGGGGCAGATGTTTTACAACTTTGTGCTGGACAATCTGAAATACTTTGGAGCGATGAAGGCGATGGGCGCGTCGCGCAAGACACTTCTTGGCATGGTTTTCTTGCAAGCTTCGACGATCGCTGTATTGGGATTTGGTTTGGGAATCGGAATGACCAGCGCATTTGGATTGAGTGTTCCTGGCGAGCGACTTGCGTTTCGAATGACTTGGCACATTCCGCTGATCGCAGCTGGCTCAGTGATCGTGATTTGCTCCGCAAGCGCAGCGCTGGGAATGTGGCGTGTGCTGCGACTTGATCCTGCAGATGTTTTCAAAGGTTGATTGAAAAAGGTGAAACGAAAATGACGCCTAGTAACAACCAAGAAATTGCAGTACGCGCTTCAGGCGTGGAGAAGGTCTATGTCTCGGGAGATACGAATGTTGTTGCGTTGCGTGGTGCCGATTTGGAAGTGCATTGTGGGGAAGTGGTGATACTTGCGGGACCATCGGGTTGTGGCAAGACATCATTCATCTCGATCATCGCTGGATTGCTTGCGCGTGATGGTGGAAACTTGGAAGTGATGGGGGAAGATCCGCAGGCGCTTTCGACCGAAGCGCGCACTGCGTGGAGATTGCGCTCTGTGGGCTTCGTCTTTCAGCAGTTCAACTTGATTCCAACGCTTTCGATCGCGGAGAATGCGGCGATACCGCTGATCTTGCAAGGGATGGATCGACGCACCGCGTGCGTGAAGGCGAAAGAACTTCTGGATCAGGTTGGTCTTGGTGGACGCGATAGATCCAGCCCCATTCGACTCTCAGGAGGTCAGCAACAACGCGTGGCAATCGCGCGCGCGTTGGTCAACAGCCCAAAGATTATTGTCTGCGACGAACCGACAAGCGCGCTTGATGGCGCAACTGGTTTGCGCGTGATGGAACTGATCGCGCAAGTCGGACGGATGCCTGGACGCGCTGTTATTGTTGTTTCGCATGATGATCGTATTTATCACCTCGCCGACCGAATCATTCATATGGATGATGGAAGAATTGATCGAATCGAAACGCCAGCTTCATTGAGGAATGCCCATGCTTAAAACCACTTCAGCTTCTCGCAAATTCCCGCCAATTCGTTATGTCGTGATTCCGGTGATCGCAATCGTCGGGATTGGGTTGGTGGTCGTGACTGTTTTCAAGCAAGAGCCAAGAGTTCCAGTTGCGGCGATCATTATCGCACCACCGAAGAGTCCGTTTGATTTACGGATCGCAGGCATCGGAACGGTCCTGCCATCTTCGGATGTGGTCAGCGTCGGTACAGCAATCGCTGGAGTTGTGATGGAAGTTGCGGTGACAGAAGGACAGCAAGTGAAAGTGGGGGATCTTCTTTTTCGAATTGACGGGAGACAGACGCAAGCTGATTTGGCAGTTGCAAATGCAAGGCTGGCTGTTGCGCAGGGGAAATTTTCTGGCGTGAAGGTATTGCCACGCGCAACAACTTTGCGCGAGGCGCAGGCAGTGGTCGCGTCGGCAAAGGCGCAATTGGTTGATGCGCAAGGACGCTTGAAACGCTTGGCTGATTTGGGCTTGGAAGCGGCAACAAGTCGCAACGAGCAGCCTCGATTGGAATATGAATTGGCGGCGGCGCAAGCGGGATTTGATCGCGCGCAGGCGCAGTTGGAAGAAGTCCAGCAAGGCGCGTGGGCGGAAGATATGGATGTTGCCAAGGCCGAGGTTCTTGTCGCGCAAGCAGAAGTGGCGCGACTTCAAGTGCAATTTGAACGCGAGTCTGTTCGTGCGCCAATCGAAGGGACTGTGCTCTATGTTGATATTGATCTTGGCGAACATGTTGTTCCAGGATCTGTTCAGCAGATGGTTGCGCTGGGAAAGCTTGACCCACTGCATATACGGGTGCAGATTGACGAGATGGATGCGTGGAGATTTCGTCCTGAAGCCAAGGCGATTGCGATGCCGCGCGGCGGGGCAAAGGGAGAGTTTCCGCTGCGATATCTGCGGATGATTCCGTTGATCATTCCAAAGCGTCTCCTGAGCGGAGATTCGACCGAGCGCGTCGATGTTCGCGTGATGGAAGTGGAATATGAACTGGATAATCCTTCGACAATGTCGCTCTTGCCGGGGCAGCTTGTGGATGTGTTTATAGAAGTGACAGCGGACGGGGGAAAGTGAAAAGTATTTTGAGCGATATTGCCCCGTGTTCTATTCAGTTGGTGTGGCAAACTTTCGCAGACGCGCGATAAAAAATCCTTCGAGAGGTGGAAAGATTCGCCGTGCGTTGGCGATGGACGGGTCGAGTTGTTTTTCGTTCCACTGCGTCAGCGCGGGTTGTGCGTGTGGTATGTCAAATGGGAGAGGAATGATCTCGATGCGGCCGGCATATCGTTCGAGTGCGCGCGCGAGCACGAGTTCATTTTCTTCAGGTGCGAAGGTGCAGGTGGAATAGACCAGCGTTCCTCCAGGTCGAAGGGCATCGATCGCAGAATGTAAGAGCGCTTTTTGAAGTGATGCAAGTCTGCGGACTTTTCCAAGCGTCCAGTCTTCGTTCGCCGAGGAATCGCCCAGATGAATTCTGCCTTCGCCACTGCACGGAGCATCCACAAGCACGCGGTCGAACATCGCAGGATGACCGCGCGCCCAGCGTTCGCCGTGCGCGCAAAGACATTCGGCCGTCGCGCCAAGAATGCGCAGAACTTCGCGCAGTCTGTATTGGCGAGGGCGACTCGCATCGACTGCGACAAGATGTCCATTGTTCTTCATCATCGCGGCGAGATGCGATGTTTTGCTGCCAGGCGCGGCGCAGAGATCCAGAACAGATTCGCCGGGTTGCGGATGAAGAGCCAATGAAGCGGCGATGCTTGAAAGCGATTGAATATGAAAGCAACCTTGCGCGTGCGTTGGATGCGATTGCAGTTCGCGCGGCGTGGTGGGGGTTTTGAATGCGACATCGCACCATTCGACGGCGTCAAGTTGAATGCCACTCGCACGAAGTTGATCGAGCGTTTCACAGGAAGGAGCGCGCAGAGGATTGAGCCGAATCGATGTTGGCAAAGCGGATGAATTCGCATCGAGCGCGCACAGGAGAGATTCCTTGGGAAGAATTTTCTCCCAGCGTTCAAGCAGCAGAGGTTGAATCGCGCGCTGTGACATCAAGTACGAGGCGCAAGAAGCGCGATGCGCATCGAACTCTCTTCAGCGCCATGGAAAAAGTGATCAACCCCAAGCAATTCTTCGATTTGTGCGGGATGCAGCAAGCGTTGCAGTTCGGCGCCGGAGTCTGCGATGACCGCGTCGATGTTGGTGATCGCAAGATCGTTGCCGCCGAAAAGATTTGCGATGAGTTGGTGATATCTCTCAGTTGCTTCGCGTGCATCCTCGGTGAGCGTCTCGCGCGGGCCGCTGAATTCCATTATGACTCGATTGCGGTGATCGCCAGCGAGTGCGAAGCGAATGAGCGCGACGAGTTCTTGGTGGGAGATGTAATAAGAAAGACCTTCGATGATCCAAAGCGCGGGAGCGTGTGGATTCCAACCGCTTGCGCGAAGTTCGCGCTCAGTGATCGCGATGTTGCGAAGATCGCATTCGACGCATCGAATGCGGGACGCAACGGCGGCGTCGGCGCACTGCGCAATCAGTTGTTGTTTTTGTTCGACATTTTCATAATCCAACTCCGTTGCGTGCGCATCCTCGTGCTGCGAGCACCAGTCGACCGCGAGCGGCGCAAGTCCCGCGCCGGGGATGAGTATGTTGCGCGTGATTGGCGAACCAGAAAGGTGGATCTCCTTCATCCAAGTGCGAATGAGTGTCTTGCGAAGATGAATTCGGTGTGTGGCGGCGGGAGAATCGCGACGCGCGATTTCGGCAAGCTCCTCTCCACTGGTCAGGTCGAGAGATTGAATGAGCCGTTTACCCGCGGGAGTGACCGCCATCTGTTCGCCTGCGAGCAGCATCACCATTGCTGCAGTGCGGCCAGCGCGAACAGTGAGTGGTTGATTCATTGGAGACAAGAGTACGCAGAGCAGAAAGGATTGCGGATTTATTGTTGAATGTCGTGAAACGGGAGTAGAATGCAATGATGATGCAATGCAATGTTGGGAGCAGAGTTGGTATCACGATTCTTTTCACCGCGATGATGTGCGTGATTGGATCCGTTGGATTTGCGCAAAGTCAGACACCACCCAAGCAGCCAGATCCAGTTGCACCAAAGCCCGAAGCGCCAGTTCCACCAGCGGAACCGAAGCCTGTTGTCCCTGCGCCGGTTCCAGACGAAACGACGATGAAGCTTGAGAGCGATTCATTTGTGAATGGAGCTGAGCTTCCGAAAGAGTTCACGGAAGACGGCGAAGGAAAATCTCCCGCATTGAAATGGAAAGATGCGCCAAAGGGAACGGTCAGTTTCGCAATTATGATGGATGATCCAAATGCCCGCGGATTTGTGCACTGGACGATCTGGGGAATTCCTGCGACGCAGAACATGTTGCCAGCGCATATTCCGCGCGATCTGGAATTGAAAGATCCCAAGGGAGCGTGTCAGGGTTTGACTTCTTGGGGCAGTGAGCGTCCGGGATATTGGGGATCCGCTCCGCCCAAAGGAAGTGGCGTGCATAAATACACATTCACTCTTTATGCGCTTGATGAGAATTTGACATTAGAGCCTGGCGCGAATGTGAAGAAGTTCAAGAAGGCGATTGAAGGTCATGTGTTGGCAAAGACCAAACTTGTTGGCTTGTACGAACGGAAATAATTCCAAGACTGGAAAGGTGAGAGCATGGAAGATTCTGTCAGTTATGGATTCGCGGTGATGGTTGGATTCGCATTGAGCGCCGCGTGCGGAATGAGAATTTTTGCGCCGCTGGCAATCGTGTCGATCGCGACGCACTTTGGCTGGGTTGATCCAGGAAGTGGATTCGCGTGGATCGGATCGATGCCTGCGATGGTTTGCCTCGTCTTTGCGTGTGTGATTGAAATTTTAGGAATGATGATTCCGTGGGTCGATCATTTTCTTGATGTCGCGGGAGCACCTGTGGCGGCGGTGGCTGGAACTGTGGTGATGGCATCGCAACTTGCGGGTGCGACTGGGATCGACACCAGCGCGGTGCCGCAGTGGGTGACATGGGCGCTCGCAGCGGTTGTTGGTGGAGGCGTTGCGACAGGAGTTCATGCAGCCACTGGAACATTGCGCGTTGGATCGACTGCGGTCAGCGGAGGATTATTGAATCCAGTTTTATCAATTTTCGAAACGCTTTCAAGTTTTGTTCTTGCTGGATTCGCAGTTTTGTTGCCGATTGTCGCAGTTGTCGTGTCGATCATCTTTGTCATTTCGCTTGGAGCGATTTCAATCGCTGTGCTTCAATGGCGCAAGCGGCGCGGAGACGCGAATGTGACAACCGCGGGGGCGGCATAGCGAAAGCCTGAAAATCCGAGGGGTTCGCACCAAAAAGAAATTCGGGAATGTTTTGAGAGGGAGCCTTGGCGTGCTTCTATGTTCCCCGCGCAACCAACGGATGCGTCATCCGTTTGTCGCGCGCTCGGCGCCGCGCGCAGGTTGCAAATGTTGCGTCGCAAGTGAGGAACAATGGGAAAAAATTGGAAGTCGAGTTATGGAATTCTTTGTGGTTTGATTTCGATATCCGCTTCTTGCTCGACATCGTTTGCCGCGATGACATTCGGCGGGTGGAATTTTAATGGGGCGCTAGGCACAAGTGCGCCGTCGATAGGAACAGGAACGGCGTTGACAATCGGAGGTGTGTCGGCGAATTTTTCCGCAGGCGATCCCGCGGATGATCAGGCGAAAAGTCCTGCGGAGAACAAGGGTTGGAATCTCGCAAGCTTTGCATCGCAAGGCACCGCAAGCGGCGAACGAGGCGCGGTCTTCCAATGTTCGACGGTGGGTTTCGAATCTGCGGTGGTGACATGGCACGAAAGACATTCCAATTCTGCAAGTCGCTTCGTTCAGTTTCAGTATGCGCTTGATGGATCGACATTCACCAGCGAAGGCATCGCCAATGGCGGCATCTTCGAGGCAACTCTCGGCGGCGATGTATGGCAGGCCGAGCGACGAGTGGATCTTGGTTCGATTCAGGGGGCATTGGGAAATGGAAAGTTTGCAGTTCGGATCGTCAGCATCTTCGCTCCAAACACGAGCGCATATGCCCCGACAAGTTTGACCGCAAATTATTCGCCAAGCGGCACAATTCGATTCGATTTGGTGACTTTTCAGGGGGTCGCGGTTCCTGCTCCAGCTGCACTTGCGCTTGGAATTGCTGGCGCTGCGGCGGTGGGAGTGGGGAGTCGGCGCAGAGAGTGATGTGCGAAATTGCGCACGAATGGTCTACGATGGGTGGAGTGCGGAGGACATTGCGTCCCTCGTTCCACCCACGCAGACTTTTATCACGACAGAGGATTAGAGAATGAGTAAGAGAAACAAATCTGTACGGTCACGGTTTTCACGAAGAGAGATTTCGCTGCGAATTCTTTCCTTGTGGTGCATTTCGCTGTTTGCGATCACTGCGACTGCGCTCGCGCAAAATCCACCAGCCAATCCTGTGCAAGCGGTTGGCACAATTGGAAAAGTCTCTCTTGGCATTGGAACAGTCGAGGTGCTTCCCGCGCTGAAGACCACCCTCGCCGCGCGCGGGGCTGAACAAGTCGTCGAACTCGATCGAGTTCAACAGTCGTTGGATGGTCAATTGACTGCGGCATTTGGTGCGACAGGAAAATTTGATGTCATCGCTCGCAGTGACTGGCCGCAGATTCTGCGCGAACAAGATTTCACAACTGGTGGCAATGTGAATGGAATGGATCCGCAGGCCGCAAAAAGTTTTATGCTCAAGGGAATCCGCTGGATTGCTATTCCGCAAATTGCGGACTTTCAGGATTACATCGAGACTGGTGTCTTCGAGGGACTTGGTCAGAAGTTGACACGGCGAATGGTGAAGTTGGCGGTTGTCACCAAGATTTATGACACGACAACTGGACGATTGGTTGAGAGCGTCAATTCGACATACAACGATCAGAAAATTATCAATGATCCGACGAATTCAACGGTGCAAGGCGGTCGTTTCACCGATTCGATGATCTTGGATATCGCCAGGATCGCAGGAGAGCAGGTTGCCAACGATATCGTTGATCGGCTGATGCCCGCAAAAATTCTGGCGATCACAGATCGAGTCGCGACCATCAGTCGTGGCGCAGGTGCAGGTGTTTCGACTGGGCAAGTCTGGCAAGTTTTCGCGCTCGGACAAGCGTTGACCGATCCCGATACTGGCGAATCGCTGGGCGCGGAAGAAGTTCCCGTTGGATGGATGCAGATTCAAACAGCCGATGCACGCGTATCGCGTGGCGGTCTTTGCGGCGATGACTTTGGTGTCGCAACTGGATGCATCGTGCGGAAATCAACAAAGACTGCGTGTCCAATATCGGCATCGCCTGGCGCAGTTCGTGATGCGAGTATGCCTTCGCAAGGTGTGCCTGCTGGCGCTGTGCCCGCGGCTGGCGCGGCTGGCGCAGTGCCCGCGGCTGGCGCGGCTGGCGCAGTGCCCGCGGCTGGCGCGGCTGGCACAACAACCGCACAAGCGATTCCGCAGCGATACTCGGCAGCGATCTTTGTCAAGAATCGACCAGCGGATGTCTCCGCGGAAAAAGTGATGGTCTTGGAGGACTATATCGCAGCGCAAGTCGACAAGTTTTGTTTCACAACAGTCAGCCGTGAAGACACGCTCAATGCAGTTGCTCGATTCGCAACAGCAGGCGCAAATGTCGGGACGAATGGAGATCCCGCGAAAGATCTTGATCGAATCTTGTCTGACGAAACTTCTGCGCTGCGCTTGGCTCAGCAAATGGGTGTGGATTACATTCTTATCGCCTCCATCACCGCATATATAAATGATCGTCAGCAGACAGAAGCTTATGGCGCAACAACGGATATCCGATCTGCGCAGTTGGATGTGACATATCGATTGCTCGGGCGCGTTCAAGGGCAGGTCATCACAAGTGATTCTGTCACTGCGACGGAAAAAGTTCGGCAGTCTCCAAACTTGAAACAGGAGCGAGATCTGATTGATGTGGTCATTCGCCGCTGTGCGCAGGAAATCGGCGAAAGTCTTGGCAAGCGCTGTGCGGAAGCGACCGTGACTTCTCCAAGCACACTTCCCGCAGAAGTTCCATTTCGAATTGTGTGCACAATGCAGGACATGACCATTCCTGGAGTTGTGACTGATTCGGCGACTGGCCGATATGTGGTCAGTGGAGTCAATTGGAATTTGGTACCGACCAATGCGGCGGTGGAAATTGATGGGCTTGTCGTTGGCAACTCGCCTGAAACGCTCAATGTTTTTCCAGGGCTGCACAAAGTCAGTATTACTTGCGAGGGATTTCGTCCGTGGAAGCGCACGATCAATGTGCGACCAGGTATGAACTTGACCGTTCCGTTGCAATTGACCGACGAGGGATTGATTCGTTGGCGAAGTCAGTTGGAGTTCATACAGAACTTGACCGAGAAACAACAGCTCGTCGATGCCGAAGTAGATCGCATTCGTGCGACGGCGGAATACATTCGTAATTCGCGCATGGTGTTGGACATTCAAGATTCGACAACGATCAACACGAATCAGGCGCCGACATATCTCATTCCAAACTGGTGGCCAAGCGGTTCATTTGGAAATCAGCCTGGTGGCAACGGCATTCTTCCGCAGCAACCGCAAGTCCCTGTTCCCGCAGTTCCGTAAAGGGTGATGGGAAGCAAATGCGTCAGTTCGATTTTATCGATCACGATCAGTTTCGTCGTGCTGTTGAGCGGTTGCAGCCATAACAATCGCCTCAAGGAAGTGACGGAAGCGTATAGCGCAGGAGATTTTTCCAAAGCCGCGGCGGCGATGAAGCCAGTGTGGGAGAAGTATCACGATGATGATGTTGATGCGGTGATCTTCGATCTTGAAGAGGGATCGGTCAGTCGAGCAGCGGGGGAGTTTGTGACGAGCATCACGGCATTCAACGAGGCATGGGATCGAATGTCGCCGTATTACGACTCGGCGGCAGAGACGAAGGTCACCGAAGAAGTTGCGTCTGCTTTCACGAATCAGGTTGTTCGAACATATCGGGGTACGACATATGACCGAATTATGTCGAGCACATATCAAGCACTGAACTATCTCGACACGAATCAGTCAGAGAAGGCAGGCGTCGAATTTGTTCGTGCACGAAATTGGCAAGTTGATGCGGTGCAGCGCGAGCGCAAGCGGATCGATGATGAAAACACAGCTTGGAAGTCGGAGAATTCCAATGGTTCTTCGGGATACAACCCAGACAAGACTTTGAAGAGTCCAGCGTTTCAAGCACAGATGAATGAACTCTATGGTCCGATGAGCAGATTTAAGGGATATGCGGATTATGAAGTTCCCGCGGCAACATGGATGCGTGGAGTTTTCTATTTGGCGCGCGGAGAGCCCAGCGATTTCGAACAGGCGCGTCAGTGCTTTATTCGTGTTGCGGGAATGCTCGGTGAGACCAATGGATTGCCTGCGCTTGCGGATGCGCAACTCGCAGAAAATGTGACGAACGGTAAGCCAGGTTCGCGATTGTGCTATGTGATTTTGGAAAGCGGATTGGCGCCGAGTCGCCGCGAGATACGCTTGGACATCCCAATTTTCCTCGCCGATGTTCCATATGTCGGCGCAGCATTTCCAGCGCTTGTGTATCACGAGAATGCGGTAACGAGTTTCACTGCGACTTATGGCAGCGATACCTGCGATTCAAAATTGTTGACGGATATGGATGCGGTGGTCACGCAAGATTTTCAGAACCGTCTTGGTGGAATCATCGTCGCAACGCTCGTTTCGAGCGCAACCAAAGCAGCCGCAACGTATGGAATGAAACAAGCACTCGGGGACTGGGGCACAGTCGCGGGAGTCATCTATCAAGTGGCGATGAATAATGCAGATTTGCGCACATGGACAACCCTGCCGAAAGCGTTCTATTACGGACGCCTTGTGCTTCCCGAGGCTTCGAAGGAGGGCACAATTGGAGAAGTGACTATCACCCTATCTGACGGCAGAAAAGTGGGTCCATTTGTTCCCGGTGCCGAATCGATCTCGGTGGTCTACATTAAGTCTGTTGCGGCGGGCACTCCGCCTTTCGCTCGCATGATTGGGATACCTCAAAAATGAATTCACAACAAAAAACTTTTCGTCTTTGCATTCGCCGCCATTCGATGATGGTCGCACTTTCGCTTTGCGTATTTGCAATGTTGGGAGGTTGCAACTTGACGAATACTGTTCGGCCGAATCGCGCTGCGGATGGAGCGATCACCGGAGTTTCGCAGAGCGCGCCGAATTGGTGGCTTGAATCGAAAGCAAACGTTGTCGATTCACGAGAGAGTGTTGTCGATGGCGACACGAAGAAAGTTCAAGTTTCAATTTTTTCTTCACAGATGCAGCAGCAGCGTTTCTCTTATAAGTTTGAGTGGTTTGATAAGGACGGTATGAAAGTTGGCGGGATGGATTCTTGGCAAAGTGTGATGATTCTTCCACAGCAGACAATCGTGGTCGGCGCGACCGCTCCGAGTCCCAAGGTCTCCGATTGGATTCTGCAGATTTCGGACACCAACTATCCTTGGTATTCCAGCACGCCGTAAGCCCTATGATTTTTAGTACGTAAAATTATTTTGGAGATTGATCATGAAAAATAAAAACAGTTTGACAATTCGAAATTTCGCATTTGCCACAACATTGACAGGACTGTCGATCACAATTGGTTGCACACCGACACAATATGTTGATTCCAAAGGAACCAACCTTGTCGTCAGCATGAATAAAGTCAACATTCAGGATTTCGAGAAGGCAAGCGAAGCTCTCGTCGCAAGCATGGTCGAAAGTGGCGTGCTGTCACAGGCTCCCAACCAGCCAGTTGCACTTTCGATTTCCAGAGTGACCAACGACACCAGCGATCAATTTGATACGGATCAGTTGATGAAGAAAATTCGTATTTCGCTTTTGCAAACGGGCAAGGTTCAAGTGACACAAGCGGTCGGACTTGGCGGCAAGGTGGAAGATCCGATGGCGAAAGAGACATATGAAGCAAAGCGCTTCTTGGCTGGAGAATCACAGACGCCCGTGGATTTGCCATATTTCACCATCTCGGCGAAGATTTTGGAAAATTCAACTTCTGCTGGTAGTACCAAGCAAGTTTCGTACATCTTCCAAATGTCTTTGGCCAATACGACATCTGGCCGATTAGTGTGGGAAGGCGAAAAGACAATCACCAAGCAGGGCGAGAAGAACGCAATCGGTTTCTGACGATCGATGCCGGTGAATTTATGGATTGCTCGGTGGAATCGATGCAGGTGGAATCGATGCAGGTGGAGTTGAGCCTGGTGGAATCGAGCCAGTGCCGCTTTGTTGCCTCTGCTGTGCCTCGAGAGCCTCAGTCTTCAGCTTTTCCTGACGAAGCTGTTCCTTCAAGATCTCGTTCTGTAATTGCTGATTTGTTTGTTGGTTCGCGCCGTTCGCATTTGCGTTTGCCTGCGCATCGGCTTGCTGCTGCTTCTTGGCGTCATCACTATCGATGAGATTTCCAACAACAGCGCCACCAATTGCACCTGCTCCAGCACCGATCGCCGCTCCTTGCCATCCACCGACGAGACCTCCCACGACTGCGCCTCCACCAGCTCCGACCAATGCGCCGGACTCTGTTTTATTCGCGCAACCACTCAGCGAAAGCCCCGTGATTGCGACAATAAGTATGAGTTTGTTCATTTTATAAATTGTACACGACTATGGCGCAGAAACAGTCACGATAGTCGTTCGGATTTCGAGCGGCGTTGCATTTGGCTGGCTTCGTTTTCCCAATAGAAATGAAAGATTCTCTTTGCCAGTCCTGAGCGAAGAAAATTTGAAGACACGTGTTTCTGCGGTTCCAGTTCCAAGCCCAAGTGTTGTTTGTGTTGTCTCTCCGTTGGAAGTCAGAAAATTTGGAAGAGGATTCTGCACGCGCCAAATCAGATCGGAACCATAATCAGTCGCAAGAATCACGACAAGGCTTTGCCCAACTTTCAATTCAGTTGTCTTTGGAAAAGGCGGAGCCTCATTCTTCCCCGTTGGGTTTTTACCCGCTGAATCTTTCGCGAGTGAATTATTTGGAGTCGAAACTTTATTTATCTTTGCCGCAGTCGGTGTGGGCTCGCAGGCAATCAACAATGTTGCGCAGATGCAGGCAACAAAGAATTTTTGCATAACTTGCCGTTGGTGCATGGCGGATTTTCCAGCTTGGCAATTACGCCTTCAACGCGGCGATTGCATCTTCGATCTTCGGATGGATGGCGATCATTTTCTGAATCCCAGAGATGTGAATTGTCGCCAAAATCTCAGGGCGTGGCACATACACCGCAATTCGACCGCCACTATCGCCTGCGGCTCGGTGAGTCATCACAATTGCGCGCAAGCCAGAACTGCTTAAAAAAGTTGTATTCGCGCAGTCAAGAAGAATGCGTGGATGAGTCTTTGCAGCCTCGGAGAAAATAGATTGCGCCCCCTCGGTTGTTTGAGCATCGAGGCGACCATCGATCGAAATGACGCAGACGCCTTCGCGTACGCTTTCGCTGATTTTCAATGGTGACTCGTTTTTGGTCATAAGGACGACCGCACACTAGTCCACATTCGTCTGTGGCGCAATAGTTCGTGATGATTTAACAGCAGCAAGATCAACAAAATCACAGAAAACTGCGAGCAGAATGAGATAGTTCGCCAGTAAATGCGCGATGATTCGCAAAAAATTTCCCGACGAAATCCATGGATGTTGATCAGCTGGTCCAAGAAGTGGGCGTCCTTCGACACTCGTCGCAATCAATGCCCACACGATTCCAACAGACATCATCAAAATTCCAAGCAGACGAATCCAGCGCACTGGAATCATCTGACGGTCAAATTCATCTCTTGCAAGAGGTGTGATGACAGTCGAAGCACGGATGATGTATGGCAACTGCGCAATCACTGCTCCGATACATGCAATTTGCAGTCCCCATCCTGTTGTCAAATGCACGGTCATCAATCCAAAGCATCCAATCGCCGCCAAATTGATTGGCACGAGGAGCACGACCACAAGTCCTGCGCTGGAAGTGAGTGGTGATGCCTCCTTGACGATCCGTGCGCCGCGAAAAAGTCCTGCAAGAAGGGAATACACCGGGATGAGCAGAGATGCTCCGATGGTGAGCGCGTAATCAAGGTTCGCCATTTGTGTATCCGACTTCAGCATGATGCTTGCGGGGAACATTGAGAGAAGAAATGGAGCAGAGAGATAGACCGCCGCGCCGCAAAGCATCACGCCACGCCAACGCAAGAGTCCAGTCCATGCACATCCGCCAATTACAGTGGTCACGATTGCCATAAGAGTCGCAAGCAACGGGAGAATGATTCGAAGTTTGTGACCGAAATCGCTATAGAGAAAACCCGCATTCCATTCACCCGAATGAGTCATCAGATTGATTGCGCCCGAGACGCACAGTGCGCCAACAGCTGTCCACAATGTGCTGCGCCTCCACGCAAGCAAATCCTGTTGAGCTCGATTGGTGATGCCTTTGCGCTGCAGTATCTCGCGCTCGTTGTTTGTCGCAACGCCGCGGTGAAAATTTGGAAAGAAGGTTCTCAGCACTGCGGCGAGAGTAGCGGAATCGAATTGATGCGCGCTTGATCGTCAGCGAGTCGCATCCGGCGGTCGCGCGTCCACAACAATTCGAAATCCAAACGGAGAATTGCGAGTTCCCGCGGAAATCCCACTGCGAAAATCGCAGGCTGTTGCGGCGATTCCATCGCACCAGGCTCCGCCACGCACGACTCGTGCAATCGGTCCACTTGTTTGTGGATCAATCCATGCATCTTCGCACCACTCCCAGACATTGCCAAAGAGATCGTGAAATCCAAACTCGTTTGCTGCTTTGGTCGCGACTTGGTGGGAGATATTGTTCGCCCACGGAGTCAACCACGCGCGTTGCTCGATTGTCGCAGCGTCTAGGGAAACTGCGCCAATTTTTCCGCACGCCGCTTGCAACCACTCCGCTTCGCTGGGGAGTCGATAGCCGTGGCTGGCTGTGATTTCGGCGCGTGCGCTGATGATGCAGCCGGCGTGGTCTCGCACGATTCCATGCAACAGATATCTGGGGGGCAATCCTTCACCGCGCGAAAGTGCATTGCAGAACTCGGCGGCGTCATACCAAGAGATCGAGTCCGCTGGTCGATCAAGATTCGGATCAATCTCAGCGAAAGCGGTTGGATTTCGTTTGAGAGTCGCGGCGAATTGTCGCTGGGTGATTTCGGTTTTTCCCAAGAGAAAAGAGTCGTTTGCTTCTACAGCGAACATCTCGATGCCAGTTGCTTTCGCCGCGGAACCGTCAGAAAATTTTTCGATCGCAACTGGCGCGATAAGTTGATCCGGCGCAGGATCGATGGACGCATCATTGGCAAGTGGTATCGCGGTCAAGAGCACCGCAATTGGGGCGGATCGACGCGCCCGTGCATCGTCGTCATATTTCACGGCGAATTGAATGCGATCTCCCACTTGAAGTGTGAATGGTTTTTGCAGGGCATATCCACGGTCCAAGATGGATAAATAGCGGGGGATGTCGAGCAGCGTTGTCTTCGTGCCTGTTTCTGAAATGATCTTGATCGCAACACTTCTTGCACGCATATCGGGGCGGATAATGATGGCGACGAGATCGAGTGGCGCGCTCAACGCTTCTGTTGTGACCGAAACAATTTGATTGATGCGCTGCGCTGGTGCGCTGCGATCTGGAATGACCGCAAAGTCTTTGACGATGCGATCCGTTTCAAACGCTGGGATCGCTTGAAAAATTGCGCCCGCAGATTCTGGACGCCCTCGACCGCTTGAGAGAACTTCTGTAATGAGTGTTGCGTTTGTTGGTAATGCGAAGGCAAAACCTGCGGGAAGTTGGAACTCGCTGTCAACACCAATTGCACCTGCACTGCCGCTGATTTTGTTCTGGCGATCGCCGAGACCAAAGAATCCTGGCGCGGGATCGGACTTATCAATCGCGAGAGCTTCTGGTCCATCGCATGTCAACAGGTTGTATCGCACAGCAAGTGTTGGTGAATCGCGAATGACTTTCCATCCTCGAATGAAAAATGGTTTCGCATTTTCAATTGCAGTGGCGAACGAGCGTAACGACTCTTGGTCTTCAGGATTTGGAATCCAATCGCGTGCGACATCAAGTGAAGCTGATGGAGACAGCGTGACTTTTGCGGAAGTCGTTTTTGGCGAGGCACTCTTCTTCACAGGAAATCCCTGATTCTTCCACAAAGTAAACGCTGCGATTTGTTCGGGATTCAATCTGCAATCATCTCTAAAAATTCCGCGCTCTCCAATGGGAAGCCATGGTGGCATCAATCCAGTTTCGACAGCCGCGACCATGGTGGGTCCATGTCGAGCAAGATCCCCATCGGTGAGGAGCGAAAAAGGTCCAGGCCCTTGTCCAGCGTGACAACGAATGCAATTTGTCGCAACGACATTTTGAACAACTTCGATTGGGTCTTGAAGATCGACCGCGCTCGCACGCAAAGAATTTGCGAAGCAGCAGAGCAGAGCGAGCTCAATCGGATTGATCAGGTTGCGTTTCAACACGGGCAAATTACCCCCCGTGATGGATTTTTTTAGGAACAGTTTCCCCACGCAGCAAGGAGATTTGTCAGATCGGCAGCATCAACGAACCCATCACGATTGATATCGCCCAACCCGCCGCCTCCGCCCCATCTCGAAAGAACATTCGCAAGGTCGGCTCCATCAACAATTCGGTTGAGATCCGTATCAGCTTCGCAAGCTGTGCAGCAAAAAGTGATGACTGTTTCGGTTGGAGTGTTATGCCCAGAGCCTGGGCCAGTGTTTCCGGTAACGAGGACGCCGCGGTATGTCAGACCGATCATGTACGGATAGACACTGACTCCGCTCTCATTGACTGGAGAGAAGTATGCATATGTTCCGTTTGGATAATCGGGAGTGACACAGAATCTGGAATTGCTCGAGTCCAACTTTCCAAGACCAGCAACATATTCGTGGTCTTCGATGTAGCAACCAATTGGATAGGTCGCGGAAACGGGTGGGCCATACTGCGCGGGTGGCAACTGAGTTCCGTTTGGAAGCGATGTTCGCTGAGTGATGTTTCGATGTCGATAACTGCTCGTGATTTTTACGACTCCACCAGTTCCATCTGCGTTTGCAAATCCAAACGGACCATAGACTGGGAAACCGTCAAAGGCGTATGCGAGAATTGGCGAGTGATGAGTCGGATCTCCGCCTGGAAGTTGAGGAGTTCTTTGATGATGGTGATACTCGGTTCCGGCGGGATGTCCAAGCGCAGCATCGAAACCGTTGACCTCGAAAAACATCGCATTCTGACGCCAGATGTTCTGATTGTTATATGAGCGCGCATCACCTGGATTGAAGAATGTGACACCGTTGATGAACACGCCGATGTGTCCAGGGCCGACATTCGTTGGTGTTGTCGCCGCAATAGGATTTCGCGGCAATCGAAAGGACCAGTTCTGAACGGTTGGCGAACCAGGATTATTTGGCCAAGGTCCGATGGAGTATGAAGGGATTCCGCTTGAAGCAACATAGACATAGGTTGCGCCATAACGAACCGATTGAACATTGGCGGCGAATCCTTGAAATCCAGTTTGTCCAGTTGTGTTTATTTTCCAAGGAAGAACCGTTGGAAAGATGGATTGTGCGGATGCAGTCGACGCGGCTGTAATTGCAAAGAGTGTTGTGAGTGTAGTTATGGTGTTCATAGGTCAATCTCCTCATATGTCATTGGGGGATTGCGAATGAATGGGACAGTTTCTTTGGATCATTGACCCCAATTACTGAGCATAGCAGCCATATCCGCACCTCCAACAATTCCATCATGGTTGATATCCGCAGTGGGATCTGCAGTTCCCCATGCGGAGAGGAGGTATGCCAGGTCCAGGCCTGTCACATGCCCATCGCCATTCATATCTCCGAGGACATACGAAGGAATTCCTGCTGCATTCACCGATATGTTCAACACTGAAGTTCCATTACCCTCTGCAAAAGTTCCAGAGATGAGAAGATTCGCCGTCGATCCAGTTGGCAAGACGGTGGGTACTGAAAGTGGTTGATTGACTAGCGCGGGAAGTGGTGGCAATGGTCCGATGGGATCTGTCGATGCTGCACTGGAGATGAAAGTTGCGGTGGCACCATTGATGGTCAATGTTCCAGTGAAGGCCAGAATTGCAGGTATCTGATCTCCGCCGAAAGGTTGTCCGCCTGCACTTCCTGAAACGAGAATATTGACAGGGACGGGAATCGAAATTGTGTATGTGTTAGGAGCGGTTTCCACAAGTGCTCCGACTGACGGTCCGCTCTGAACTGCCGTCGCGGTTTTCACCGCTCCAGTTGCAATTGGGATAGTGATTTCTCCAACCGATGGGAAAATTGCAGTCGGTGCAACTGTATGAAAACTGGAATAGGTAAAGAGCATGTCAATGGTGACGGTGCCAGGCGTTTCATTGACAAGGTCTGTTGTAAAATTTGTGATCGTGCACATTCCGTTTGCGCCGATATCCAACTTGAATGATCCAAGTGGATTGGAATCGATCGCATCACCGAGTCGAAGTTTTGATGTATATGGAATCGCCTGATTTCCAGAACCACCGAAGTATCCTGGAATCGTTCGAGTACCAGTTGGATTTGTGGTGATGTCATAGTCGCCGATAAAAGTTCCAGCGAGCGGATACAAAATGGAAATAGTTTGCTGAGCAGTGCTTGCCGGAAGGAAGTGGAAGTCAAACGAACTCGCCACCGCGCAGGGCGTTATCAATGCAACCATAGAGAGAGAGATGAACTTCATTGAAGGAACAATAACCCAAATATGGGAATATCCAAGTCAAACTTGGTTTTTCTATGAGTCAAAGGCGAAGATTCGATCTGAAAATCACCCAAATTGCACGGAATCCGTCGATCGGACCGATCTTTTTCCCCTCCTTGAAGGATCGGGGGGAATACGAGACGGGAACGTCCACAACCAAGAGGCCAGTTCGAGCCAGCGCGGCGGCGATTTGAGGTTCGATGCCGAATCTATTTTCCGTCAGCAGGGGCAGAATTTTTCGCAGCACGATGACAGGAATAATTTTATAGCAACACTCCATATCGGTGACACGCAGTCCTGTTGCAAGATTGCTGAGAGTTGTCAGGAGTCGATTGGCGCGCATATGCAGCCAACCCTTTGCGCCAGGCTGCACTGATCCTTTGTGCCATCGGTTTCCGAAGGCTGAGCAGTTTGTCCCGTTCGATTCGATCGCGCGAATGAGATGCACGAAATCGTTTGGGTCGTATTCCAAATCTGCATCTTGGATAATCATCGCATCGAGTTCGTCGTGGGATGTGCGGACAACATGCGCAAATCCCGTTTGAAGAGCCGCGCCTTTGCCGCGATTGACAGGGTGATGCAAGAGCGTCAGCGAGTTTGGAAATTGTGCGGCGAGTTGTTCGGTCGCGAAACGAGTCGCCGAATCAGACCCGTCATTGATAAGAACGATTCGCAAAGTCCAAGCAGTTGGCAGATCAACAGCGACAACTTTTCTGACGCAATCGCCAAGAGTCACAGGCTCGTTGAAAACAGGAATCACCACAAAGAGGATCGGCACGCCAATATGTTTACACCACTGGACTTATTGCGGGGGATTCGCTTCGACCGCATTGGCAGGAGCGTTGAACCAATTGCTTGGGAAAGATTTCGTTTCCGTTCGTTCAAAGCTGATTGATTGTGGTGGACCAAGTGGACCGCTTCTAGGTGGACTTCGCTCGCCGATTGCACGTTTTCCATCAGGTCTTGGTCCGCGATCGCCATCAGGTCTTGGTCCGCGATCGCCATCAGGTCTTGGTCCGCGTTCGCCATCAGGTCTTGGTCCGCGCTCGCCATCAGGTCTTGATCCGCGTTCGCCATCAGGTCTTGGTCCGCGCTCGCCATCAGGTCTTGGTCCGCGCTCGCCATCAGGTCTTGGTCCGCGCTCGCCATCAGGTCTTGGTCCG